>NZ_JBIAIN010000034.1:0-46636 GCF_042871445.1 Streptomyces sp. NPDC005794 | reverse complement strand
ACGTCTGCGGGAAGTTCGCGCTCCTCGCACAGGATCGTCCAGGTGTCACGGGCCCGCTCGGTCAGCAGCCTGAGCAAAACCTCGGACGGTGCGGCAGGATTGGCTGCGCGGTTTCGACCTGGCACACCCCGAGACCGGCCTGGCCGTCGTGACTCTGTTCGACTTCGACACGGCCATCGCCGCCGACCGGGACGGAACCACCGACGCGACGTTCCGTGCTGTGACCCTGCCGGCACGGCGACTCCCTCGCGGAGTGGAAGCCACTCCCGTCTCAGACGAACCGTTGCACCTGTTCACCGGACCCGGACACGAATTCGCGAACGCCCCCGCGATCACTCCCTCCCCTCTCGCCTGCCGCCGGTTCTGGATGCCCGGCAACCTGCCGGCACCGAGTGGGCTGCCTACTACGACGAGCTCGCGGCCCCCTTCGGCATCATCATCGACAAGCCAAGAGGGACACCGTCCCGACCCACCGATGATCGTTCTCACCGATAGCCGCTGTGCCCATGGCTCCTGACGCCGGTGACAGAACCGTCGAATCGTTCAAGGTTCGATGGCACAGGACAATGGTCGAGGCGGTCACGAGAGCGCGGTTCATACCATCAACGACCGGTTGACGCTGGTCCGCTCTCGACGGGCGTGGCCGTGGTCTGTGGCGCCCGGTCGAATCGTTCGCGGGATTCCTCGATAGCTTCCAGGTACCGGCGAGTCCATGTGCACATGCCGTGGACGGTGTGGCGCAGCGCCTGGCCCGCGTCCGTGAGCGCGTATTCCATGCGCAGCGGCACGGTCGGGTAGACGGTGCGATCGACGAGCCCGTCGCGTTCGAGTCCGCGCAGCGTCTGCGTGAGCATCTTGTGGCTGATGCCCTCCACCTCACCGCGAAGTTGCGTGAAGCGCAGGGTGCGCTCGCCGATGATGCCGACCACCCGCAGGGTCCACTTGTCCGCGATGCCGGAGAAGATCTCACGCGCGAGGAAGTGGGTGCGCGTCACATCGGCGTCCTCCGAAACGTGCCTGACCTCTTCGGTAACCACCGGGTGCCCTTCTCTCACAAAGTGCGCTCTTCCCTCTGACCTCTTCACTCTCCTACGGTTCCCGGGTATTCACCAGTTACCGTAAGGACATGCCATGACCATTCTCAAGACGTACGCACGCCTGTGGACCGACGAGTTAGACAAGTCGCTGGCACTCCTGCGTGAACTGACCGGCGCAGAACCCGATCTCCGGTTCGCCTTCGACTCCATCGAACTCGCAGCGATCGGTGACTTCCTCGTCATCGCAGGGCCGCCTGCGGAGCGTGCCCGCTATTCCCACGCCAGCGCCACCGTGATCGTCGACGACCTCGATACCCTGACCAAGACGCTCGCGACCGCCGGCGCTGAGATCACCACACCGGAAAGCGCCAGCGCCACCGGTCGGTTCCTGTACGCGCGCCATCGCGGTGGCGCGGAGGTCGAGTACGTGGAATGGGTCCCGGAGTTGGTGGAGCGCATCGTGCAGGCGTAGCTGTGCGTGTCGAATGGGGTGACGTCAGATCTCTGTGTCCTGTGCGGTGTCGGCTCTGATCTCGGCGACCTGAGCGGGGACGACGAGGATCGGCTCCTGGACATCAGGGCTGCGCCAGGAGGCGGACGTCGTGATGGAACCCGTATGGACTCGTTCGCGGACAAGACCGGAGCCAGAATCGGCAAGCGGATCTTCGCCGTGGGCCAGGTGATCCACGAGTCGCCGCTGCCCAAGCCCACCCAGCAGCTGGTGCAACTGCGCGCCGGCCAAATCAACGGCTGCGGGTTCTGCGTCGACATCCACGGCAAGGACGCTGCGGCAGCCGGCGAGCCCGCGTGCCGACTGAACCTGGTCGCCACGTGGCGTCACTCCACCGTGTTCACCGAGGCCGAGCGGGCCGCGCTGGTCCTCACAGCTACGAGGGCGTCTCCGACGAGACCTGGGCCCAGGTCCGCAAGCACTACGACGACGACCAGATCATCGCGCTGGCCTCCCTGATCGCCATGATCAACGCGACCAACAGGCTCGGTGTGATCCTCAACAACCAGGGCGGCGCCTATGAGCCCGGAAATTTCCCCACCATCGCCAGCTGATCACCCCTGTTGCCGTCGGGGGGGGGCCCCCCCCCACGACGACGCGCGCGCCCCCCCCCCCGGCCCCCCCCCAGCGGGGGGGTGTTCACCCCACACCCCCGGGGGGGCCCTTTGCCCCCCGAAATTCCCCCCCCCCCCCCAGGCTTACCCCCCGGGTGGCGGGGGGGCGGCCCCGGCAAATCGCGTGGGGGCCCGCCCCGACGGCAGGGCCGCCTCGCTTGCGTTCGGTGCCGTGCACGTGATCTCAAGTGCAGTTGACGTCGATACTCCCGTACCGGGGATCGAGCGTCTTGGACCCAACCGGACCCGCCGCCACCGCAGCGTCCTTCATGGTGCGGTGCACCCAACGGGGATCTCGCGGTCAGCACCATGGCAGCCACCGGCATACAGAGATTGGTGCGGCCGGCTCCGGGCTCGGTTGAGGCACACGTCCACCTGACCTCCACCGAGAATCGCGCGATCATGATCACCGAGTGGACCGATGCCGGGGAAACACCGGTGCCGGCGACAGCGTGCTCGCGGCCCGGTTCCGCAACGGCCGGCACGAGGCGCGCGCGGACCCGGGGAGACCTCTCAACGACCTCGGCGAAGGCTGGTGGAACACGGCAGGTGACATCGCCGAAAATCTCACCGCCTACGGACTTCCGGCCACTCCGGCAGGGCTGCGCGCGTACATGGGGCTTCCCTCGGCAGACCAAGGATGATCGCCGCCGCCGAGGATCTGGCCGCTCGGACGGGGCGCATCGCCCGGCAACTGCCCGACGTGTCACTGTCAGTGGCGGGTGGCAGCATCGGACCCATGATGGACACCACGACGTTCGACTGGCGACCCTTCCTGCTCACGTGGAGTGAGGAGTGGGCAGATTCCCTGCCGAACGGTGAGACGCGGAGTGACGAGGACGACACCGCCCGGCGGGCACGGTGGCTGGGGTTCCCGCCCGCGTCCGAGAATCGGATCGCTGCCGTGGAGGAGCGCCTCGGCCGACGGATGCCCCCGTCGTACCGGGAGTTCCTCAAGGTCAGTGATGGGTGGCGGCACGCGGGCGAGTTCGTGTGGCTGCTGGCGGGGACCACGGACGCGCGCTGGCACAACAACCGGTCTGGGCTCGCGGACATGTTCGAGGAGTACCTCGACGAAGACGCCGGGTCCGAGGAGCGGCGGGAGGCGGACATCTGGCGGCGAGGGCTGCAGCTCGACGTCGAGTCCGACATCACCCACGTGCTCATGGATCCCGAGGACGTGGGTGAGGACGGTGAGTGGGCCGTGTACACGTGGGCGAGCTGGCGGGCCGCACCACCCGAGCGGCACGCGAACTTCCTTGAGTTCATGCGGGACATGTACCGGGAGTTCCACAGGTTGCGGTCGCGCCCGGGCGAGGAGGAGCCGGTGTTCGCCAACGACACGACGCGAAAGCTGGACGCCCTGGTGGAGGAGGCCCGGCTGGAAGCGATGCGCGGCGGATGGGAGCGGGCCCAAGAGGAACTGGACGAGGCCGAGGCGTACGGCGGCCGCGGGCCGCCGGGCTGGGCGACCAGATACGCCGCCTGCTCGGACAGACCCACATGGTGTACTTCAAGGGCCTGGTGACGGATCCGCAGTACGCGCCCGATTTGCTGCCGCCGCTGGTGGCCGAGCACGCGTCGCATCCGCACCGGGAGGACTCCACGCTGACGTTCCATCTGCCGGGCGCTGACGAGGACCTGGTGACGCTGGCCTACGGGACACTGGCACAGGTGAGGAACGGAACGTACCGGTACACGGCGGCCGGCCCGTTCGGGGAGGCGGTCGAGCGGGCGCGGGAGCTGGCTCGGTGGGGAGACACCGACGGAGCATGGCGGACGATGAGGGACGCTCTCCCCCTGTGGGAGCCACTGGGGGCGGACCACCTGGCGCCACTGGGGTGGGTGGCCGATCCCGTACTCGGGCCTCTGCTGACCCCGGAGCGGGGCCGTGAGCTGCTGTCCACGCCAAGGGGCGGGCAGCCAGGCGAGGCACCGAAGCCGACGCCGGGACTCGACCCGGGCGCCCTGGCGTGGCTCGCCGAGCCGGACCCGGCCAACAACCGCGCCTCCTACCGGTTCGTCCTGGTGGAGGGGGTGGAGCCGGAGGAGTTGCCAGGACGTCTCGCGAAGGGGGACGGTACCGTGCTCAACGAACCCATGACGGCCTGGGAGGCGCGCCACGGGTCGCTGAACAGCCCAAGGGAGTTCTCGTCCTACGAGGACAAAGCTCTCATGGCGGTCGGCCGGGCCGGCACCGGTTGGAGCTTCGCTTTCGACGGTGCCCCTGCCTCGTTCAACCGGCACCGGTTCGTCTCCCCAGCCGCTGCCGCCTGTGCGGGTACCCGCGCGGTGGTGGTGTGGAGCGGACTGAGGACATGGCACGGGGAACCGTTCTTTCACCTCTCGGTGGCGCGAGACGGTGCCGAACAATACGCATTCACGTACGCGGACGGAGAGGTACGGACAAGCGGGGAGATACCTCGGGGACTGGACCCCAGCCGGTTCTTCGGCGGCTTGGATGACGGTGCCGAGTCGGAACGGACGCTGCTGGAAGCGGTGGCCCGGGAGTTCGGTGCCAGTCTGCCGCGTCAAGCGATCGTGAACGGGCGGCTGCACACATTCACCACCCGCTCCTGGACACGACCGCCGAAGGACACGGAGACGTACGCGGTGATCCGCTTGCACGGGTGATCCGTGCGTCCGGTGGACGGCGACGGGCCGAGCCTCGGGTAGGGCGCCTGGGCCACACGCAGGCCCGACTCGCTGTACGCCTGTCGGTGAGTAAGGCGGCATTGTCCTGGTGACGACCGGACGAAACGGTCCACCCGGCGCGCTGTGCCGCGCGGCGCCCGCAGACCCTGTGCGTACTCCCCGTCGGGGACTGGCCGTGGCGAGGACGTCGGGCATTGCGGACGACCTGGCCAGCCCCGTCGGCACCGTGGAAGGCGGCCTTCAGGGCCTGCTCGTCGTCCAGGTCACCGCGCATGGTCCGCACGTCACCGGCAGCGTCCTCGACCAGGGCGCGGGGCGGCCCTGAGGAAGGGTCGCACGTCAGCACCCGTACGACGATGGTCGGCCCATGCGGCGAGGGCGAGCACCACGCCCTGTCCTGTGGCCGCGGTTCCCCCCACCGCGGGCGCGGTCGTCGACGTCACCGCGCCACCTCCAGTACGAGCTTGCCGCGGGTGCGGTTCGTCTCGCCCATCCGGTGCGCGTCCGCCGCCTGTTCCAGTGGGAAGACGCGTTCTACCCCGACCCGGACCGCGCCGGAGTCGACCAGGCCGGCGACGGCCGTCAGAGCGGCGGCGTCCGGCTCGACGAGCAGCGGGCTGGTGCGTACACCCGCTTCTCCGGCAGCAGCGGCGAGATCGTTCGAGACACCGCCCGGGATGGAGACGACCAGGCCGCCTCGCCGGGTCACCGACACCGAACGCACGTCGGTGTCGTCAGCGGCACCGATCAGGTCGATGACGACATCGACCGTGCCTGCGGCTTCCTCGAACCGCTGCCGGGTGTAGTCGATCGTCTCGTCCGCACCCAGTTCCTTGAGCCAGGTGTGCCTCGGCTCGCGGGCGGTCGCGATCACCTCGGCGCCGAGGTGCTTGGCGAACTGCACCGCCAGGTGCCCCACGCCACCGGCCCCGGCGTGCACCAGCACCCGCTGTCCTTCGGTCACGCGCGCCGTGTCGACCACGGCGTGCCAAGCAGTGAGCGCGGCGAGCGGCAGAGCCGCGGCCTCGATGTGCGAGAGCGAGGCCGGCTTGCGGGCGAACTGGCGGGACGGTGCCGTGACGAACTCGGCGTACCCGCCTGCCGGCCGGGGGAACCACGGCATGGCATAGACCTCATCGCCAGGTGCCAGCGCGGTGACACCGAAGCCGACCTCCTCGACGACGCCGGAAATGTCCCAGCCGAGGATCAGAGGCAGCGTCTGCAGCCCGGCCATGCCGTGGCCCGCGCGGGTTTTCCAGTCCACCGGGTTGATGCCGGCGGCGTGCACACGCACCAGGACCTCGGTCGGCAGCGGCTCGGGGCGCGAGACCCGGCCGACGGTGAGCACTTCCGGTCCGCCGAACTCCTTGATGGTGACGGCGCGCATCGTCTGCTCGCTCATGTGTTCCTCGCTCGTTTCCGCTTCGGACGTTCTTCATCCCGGGGACTGGAGCCCCGGCACGGTTCAGCCTCGTCGACGCTCCGGCACTCCGTGAGTGGCTGGGCGGCCACCTGTCGTACCATTCCGGCCATGCCCCATCGTGTTGCTGTTCTCGCCCTGGACGGGGTCATGCCGATGGACCTCGGGATCGCGGCCCGGGTGTTCAACGAGGCTCTCGACCCGACGGGAGCACGCCTCTATTCCGTGACGACCTGCTCACTCGGCGGCCACCCGGTCCGCACGAACGAGGGCTTCCGGATCGTCGTCGACGACGACGAGTCACTCCTGGAGCGTGCGGACACCGTGGTGATCGCCACTCAGGAGCCAGGCGAACAACTGCTGGCCACCGGGGACCTGCCCGCCCGGGTCGCAGCGGCCCTCGCCCGGATCGGGCCCAGGACCCGCATCGTCAGCCTGTGCACATCGGCTTTCCTGCTGGCGGCGGCCGGACTGCTGGACGGGCTGCGGGCCACCACCCACTGGGCGCTCTGCGACCGGTTCACCCAGCTGTTCCCCGACGTCGAGGTCGATCCCGACGTGCTCTTCGTCGACAACGGGCGCATCCTGACAGCGGCCGGCGGAGCGGCCGGTTTCGACCTGTTCCTCCACCTGGTCCGCAGGGACCACGGCGCGACCGTGGCCGGCTCCGCCGCACGGCGTTGCGTGGTGGCTCCATGGCGCGAGGGCGGACAGGCACAGTTCATCGAGCATCCTGTGCCGGAGGACGCCGGCCGTTCCACCTCGGCCACCCGCCAGTGGACACTGAACCGGCTGTCCGAGCCTGTCACGCTGCAGGACATGGCCCGTCACGCCCACATGAGCGAGCGCACGTTCACCCGGCGGTTCCGCGCCGAGGTGGGTACGAGCCCTCTCCGGTGGCTGGTGCAGAGCCGACTGGCCCAGGCACGCCGCCTGTTGGAGTCCAGCGACCTGACCGTCGCACGGATCGCCACCGCATGCGGCTTCGGTGACCCGGTCGCGCTGCGCAAGCATTTCCACACTCACCTGGGACTGTCCCCACTGGCCTACCGCCGCGCCCACTGCGCGCCTGAGCCGGGCCGGGCAAAGTCGCCCCAGATGCGCCGCTGTGCCACTCAGCCGACGGGAACCCGTGGATAGACCCGCCCCTGTCCCCTCCCGGGTGCCGCACTGCTGTGCTCCCCGGGTGACTCCACAGGATGCGGATTCCTGCGCTGTCGTCTTCCTTCGTCACGTCCGTCTGTCCGAAGCCGCTGCGCGGCCGCTTCCCGTTCCGGCCGTCCGCGGTCCGTCCGTCCGCGGTCCGGTGGTCAGCCGAAGATGAGCTCGACGTCCTTGTCGACGCAGAACTGCATGACGGTGACCAGCTGACGGGTGTCATCCATGCGTCGTCGGAGAACGGGGTCGTTGCCGTCGTCGTGTTGCCGCTGACCGATGATTGCTTCCAGGCAAGGCAGCATGGCCGCGCATCGGGCGGGCGTGAGCTGACCGTCGTCATCCGGATGAGCGAGTAGTGGTGCCAGCGGTGTGGAGAGCTGCTCCACGGGCGGTCTCGTCGAAGCCGTTCATCTCGGACAGGGTGAACCCCTCGACCGAGGCCAGCCACTGCCTGAACATGTTGAGGCCGGTGTAGGACCAGGAGATGTCGGGGCTGGTCAGATCGTCGTCCCCGGGGAAAAGTACAAGCCCCATCCCGTCCTCCGTGCTCGTCCGGTGCTCAGGATCGGTCGTGGGGAGCGGTGACGGCAACTGAATTGGTCTGCGGCATGGTCGGCCTGATCACAGCATCTCTCCCGACACCGTCGGGTGACAGGTCGAGCAGCCCGCCACGACGCACCTGACGACCACGTCGGCAGTCCGGACGAGTCCGGGTCCAGGACGCGGTCGCCCCTCACCATCATGCTCTCGACACCGGGGAACCCAGTGTCCGTAGCGCCCGTAGACGGCTGGGTCACGGTCGGCGAGCAGCGCTGAAAGATTCTCGGCCTCCTCGGTCGGAGTGAAGTGAAGCGGCGGTCGTACAGTCGCGCTGCCCGCAGAGTGCCCAGCATGGCGGCGTGGCAGGGCGCGTAGCCCTCGGCGTGGACGACGTGCAGCGTGATCCGCATGAGGGTCGCCTTCACGATCCGCCGGCCCTCGAAGGCCGCGTCGAGATCTTCGGGTGCGAAGTCCTGCACTCGGTTCCACAGCGCCAGGCACGGGGACGCCGGTGTCTGCGCCTGCAGAGCGCAGACCCGGCGGACCGCCTCCTCCACACCGATGCGCCTGCGCTCGAGCAGAAGCTGGCGGGCAAGGGGGGCCAGTGCGAGCTGTCGCACGGTGAGGCTCATGGCGGGATTATGGCGCCTTGCGCAGACTCCGGAGGGGGCGGTCTTCGAAGCGGGTGGAGGAAGAGGAGTACCGCTTCCGATGGCCCGTTCGCCCGGGTTTAACTATGTTGATACCGGTTACCGGTGCGGCGATGTCTGAAGAACGGGAAGACACGGCTGCCGTAGACATCTCAGGGGTCTGCGTCCGCTCTCGACGCTGTAGAGCCGCCGCGTGTCCGTAGCCCCGACCGACGTTCCGCACGCGCACCCCACAACGAAGGGGAAACGAAGTGACCGACACCTCGCACGAGCCGACCACCATGGACTCCGGCGCTCCCGTGGAGAGCGATGAACATTCGCTCACCGTCGGCCCGGCAGGGCCGATTCTGCTGCAGGACTCCTACCTGATCGAGCAGATGGCCCAGTTCAACCGGGAGCGAATCCCCGAGCGTCAACCGCACGCCAAGGGCAGCGGCGCCTTCGGGCATTTCGAGGTGACCGGAGACGTCAGCGGTTACACCAAGGCCGCGCTCTTCCAGCCCGGCTCGACGACCGATCTGGTCATCCGGTTCTCCACCGTCGCCGGTGAGCGTGGAAGCCCGGACACCTGGCGCGACCCGCGCGGCTTCGCGGTGAAGTTCTACACCAGCGAAGGCAACTACGACATGGTGGGGAACAACACCCCCGTGTTCTTCGTGAAGGACCCGATGAAGTTCCAGCACTTCATCCGGTCCCAGAAGCGCCGCGCGGACAACAACCTCCGCGACCACGACATGCAGTGGGACTTCTGGACCCTCTCCCCCGAGTCCGCCCATCAGGTCACCTGGCTGATGGGTGACCGGGGCATCCCGCGCACCTGGCGCCACATGAACGGCTACACGTCCCACACGTACATGTGGATCAACGCTCAGGGTGAGCGCTCCTGGGTGAAGTACCACTTCAAGACGGACCAGGGCGTCGAGACGTTCACCCAGCATGAGGCCGACCAGATGGCGTCGGCCGACACCGATTACCACATGCGTGACCTCTTCGAGCACATCCGGGACGGCGACTTCCCGAGTTGGACGCTGTACGTCCAGGTCATGCCGTACGAGGACGCGGTGGACTACCGGTTCAATCCGTTCGACCTGACCAAGGTCTGGCCGCACGGCGACTACCCGCTGATCGAGGTGGGGCGGATGACTCTGGACCGTAATCCCACCGACAACCACGCCGAGATCGAGCAGGCGGCGTTCCAGCCGAACAACCTGGTTCCCGGTATCGGTCCGAGCCCTGACCGCATGCTGCTGGCACGCCTGTTCTCGTACGCGGACGCCCACCGTCACCGCATCGGAGCCAACTACCAGCAGCTCCCCGTCAACGCGCCGGTCGTGCCGGTGCGCACGTACTCCAAGGACGGGGCGATGGCGTACCGGAAGACCACCGATCCCGTCTACGCCCCGAACTCGAAGGGCGGCCCTGCGGCGGACACCGACCGTTACGGCAGCCCGCCGAGCTGGCACACCGACGGGGACATCACCCGGGCGGCGTACGTCTCCCACGCGGAGGACGACGACTGGGGCCAGCCCGGCACCCTGGTACGCGAGGTCCTCGACGACGCGGCACGGGACCGGCTGGTGGACAACGTCGTCGGCCATCTGCTCAACGGCGTGACCGAGCCCGTGCTCCGACGGGCCTTCGAGTACTGGTCGAACATCGACGGGACGATCGGAGAGCGCATCGAGCAGGGGGTGCGCTCGAAAGCCGGCGAGAAGGACCCCAAGGCCTCGGAGCAGGGCAACCCCGCGCGGCGGTCCATGCAGGACAAGGCCTGATCGCCAGGCCTCCACCACACCGAGCCTTGGAGCTCTGCCCGCATCGCCCCCGCGCCGCATCCCCGGCCGGGGGTGCGGCGCGGATCTGTCCCTTCGGGAACCTCTCGACGCCCAGCGGGTCCCGCGATGCTCCCGGGGGATGCCGGATGCCGCGATTCAGGTCAGGGCCTCGGCGGCAGTGGGAAGCCCCGGCATCAGTTCGCCGGCGCCTGTGATGTCGAGGAGCCTCGCGAGGTGAGTCGGTGACCGGCCGGGTCGACCGGCTCGGTGTCCTCACAGGAGATGACCCAGTCTCAGATCGGCGCCGCATTCGACGTCTGCCAGATGCATGTTCCCGTCTGCTCACACGCACCCTCGGCACGCTTCGGGCCGGCATGTTGACCTGACCAGCCCGAACTCCCGTTCGCACATCGTGATGTGTGAACGAACACGAGTGTGTTAGAAATGGGGCATGAGTGTCGCCAATCGTCTGGACCTGACCCTGCGCTTGGTGCAGGGCTCCGACCGGGTCTCCGTCTCAGAACTCTCCCGCCGTCTGGGGGTTTCCGAGATGACCGTGCGCCGAGACCTGGACGCCCTTGAGCGCCAGGGATTTGTTCGGAGGGTGCACGGCGGCGCGGTCGCCACCCGGTCCCGCCAGGAGGAGGCTGGCTTTCTCGCGCGTGAGCCCTGGCAGGCCGCGACGAAGGACCGGCTCGGTGCGACCGTGGCCGCCATGGTGGAGCCGGGCTCCCGTGTCCTTCTGGACGCGGGCACGACGACCGCGCATGTCGCTGAGCACCTTGCCGAACGGGCGCCGCTGACAGTGGCGGTCCTCAGCCTCCAGGCCGCGGTGCGCCTGGCCGACCGGCCCGGGATCGATCTGCTGATCGTCGGAGGCCGGTCCCGGCCCGGCGAACGCTCCCTGGTCGGCCCCCTCGCCCTGCGCACGCTCGAGGCCCTGTCCTTCGACTGTTTCGTGCTGTCCATCGGCGGTGTGCACGCCGAGCACGGGTGGTCGGAGTTCTCCCTCGACGACGCGGCCGTCAAACAGTCAGCCCTGTCGGGTGCCACCCGGACGATCGCGGTGGCGGACGCGACCAAACTCGGCGTGCGCGCGTTCAGCCAGGTCGCCCGCCTGGGCGCGGTGGACGCTTTCGTCACCGACGCCGCCGCGGAGGATCCCGGCACTCATCCCAACGGTCCCACCACGCTGGCGGCCCTGCGCGATGCCGGCGTCCGCACCGTCCTGACCTGAACCCTTACGCCCACGAGGAGCTCGAACCATGCATGCCGCCCCACGCCCTCTGATGATTCTGGTGGCAGGTCCCTACCGCTCGGGGACCGGAGACGACCCGGCCAAGCTCGAAGCCAATGTGCGAGCGATGGACCGGGCCGCACTGACGCTGTACCGCGCCGGCCACCTGCCCGTCACCGGTGAGGCCCTGGCCCTCCCCCTGGTCAAGGCTGCCGGCGGCACCCGTCCCGGCGACGCGGTCTTCGACGAGATATTCCATCCCCTGGCGGAACGGCTGTTGGCACGCTGCGACGCGGTCCTTCGGACAGGTGGCCCCTCGGAAGGCGCTGACCGCATGACTGCTGCCGCTCGCGCACTCGGCCTGGACCTCTACACCGACATCGACGACATCCCGGCCCCCCGGTGACCGCCGGCCTCGACACTCCGGACCGGCGGGGGCGCACCGGCCTGGACCAGCACGGCCGAGACCTGACCGGCAACCCGCGGGTACGCGTCAAGGACGTGGAGGTGCTCGCCTGCGACTGGTACGTCCTGCGCAGGACGACCTTCGACTACCAGCACAGCGACGGTCACTGGAGCCGGGAACAGCGCGAGACCTACGACCGGGGCGACGGTGCCACGATCCTGCTCTACGACACCGATCGCCGCACCGTGCTCCTGACCCGCCAGTTCCGGCTGCCCGCCTACGTCAACGGGCACAGCGACGGGATGCTGGTGGAGAGCGCGGCCGGTCTGCTCGACGGCGACTCCCCCGCGGAGGCCGTCCGCCGGGAGGCGGCCGAGGAGACCGGGCACATCATCGGCGTCCCCGAGCCGGTCTTCGACGTCTACATGAGTCCTGGGTCGGTCACCGAACGTCTGCACTTCTTCGCCGCCTCCTACAAACCGATGGCACTCGCCGCCGACGGGCACGGGATCGCCGCGGAGGGGGAGGACATCGAAACCCTGGAACTCCCCATCGAGAAGGCCCTGGCGCAGATCCGCAGCGGGGACATCGTCGACGCGAAGACCATCATGCTGCTTCAGTGGGCCGTCCTCGACGGGCCCTTCCGGCGCCCCGGCACACTCATGGCGTGACGTCAGGCGGCTTCCCCGAGGCCGCCGGGTGGCCTGCACCGCACGCAGTCGATTCCTCCCGATATGCGCCTCTCGGTGAGCCGTCCTAGCCTGACAGATATTGCTCGGGCACCGGGCAGCCGAAGGCCGGGTCAGCCGGCGGAGGGTGAGCTTCCATGGCGAAACGGCGTACAGGATCCGGAATGCTCGGCGAGTTGTCGGCCGAGTTCGCGGGCACGATGATCCTCATCCTCTTCGGCTGCGGCGTGGTGGCCCAGGTGGCGGCCGGCGGGGCTCTGACGGATCCGCCCGGCGGACTCGGGGACCACGACAGCATTGCCTGGGCGTGGGGGCTCGGTGTCACTCTGGGCGTCTACGTGGCGGCGCGGCTGAGCGGTGCTCACATCAATCCCGCGGTGACCCTCGCCCTCGCCGCGTACAAGGGGTTCCCATGGCGCAAGGTGGCGCCCTACGCGCTGGCCCAGACGGCAGGCGCGTTCGTGGCCGCGCTCCTCGTCCGCTGGAACTACAGCGAGGCGCTGGCGAAGGCCGACCCCGGACACACCCTCAAGACACAGACGGTGTTCTCCACCCTCCCCGCCAACGGCAACCCCGCTCTGCCGGTCCACGAATGGGGCGCGTTCCGCGACCAGGTCATCGGCACCGCCATCCTGCTGCTGTTGATCATGGCCATCACCGACATGCTGAACACGCCGCCGGGCGCGAACCTGGCCCCGTTCGTCATCGGCCTGGTCGTGGTCGCGATCGGAATGGCGTGGGGGACCAACGCGGGTTACGCGATCAACCCTGCCCGTGACTTCGGCCCCCGGCTGGCGAGCTTCATCACCGGGTACGGCGGAGCCTGGAGAGATCAGTACGGAAACCTCTACTTCTGGGTCCCGATCCTGGGACCGCTCATCGGCGGCCTGTTGGGCGCGGGCCTGTACAAGGCGTTCGTCGGCCGGTTCCTGCCGTCCGCGGAACCCGAGCCGCCGGGGCGCGTCCCGGCACCCGAGAAATAGCCGCACCGGCCGGAGAGGCAGCACATCATGGCGGACTTCATCGGCGCGGTGGATCAGGGAACCACCAGCACCCGATTCATGGTCTTCGACCACGACGGCAACGAAGTGGCCAAGCACCAGCTGGAACACGCCCAGATCCTGCCCCGCTCGGGCTGGGTGGAACACGATCCGGTGGAGATCTGGGAGCGCACCAACTCGGTGATGCAGAACGCACTGCGGTACGGCGGTCTGGCGCCTGGTGACCTGGCGGCGATCGGAATCACCAACCAGCGCGAGACCACGGTGGTCTGGGACCCACGTAACGGACGGCCCTACTACAACGCCATCGTGTGGCAGGACACCCGTACCGACTCCATCGCGGCGGACCTCGAACGCACGGGCCGCGGCGACGTCATCCGCCGCAAGGCCGGGCTACCGCCGGCGACCTACTTCTCCGCCGGCAAGATCCAGTGGATCCTGGAGAACGTCGACGGCGTGCGGGAAGCAGCCGAGCACGGCAACGCCCTCTTCGGCAACACGGACGCCTGGGTCCTGTGGAACCTGACGGGCGGGCCCGACGGCGGCATCCACGCCACCGACGTGACCAACGCGAGCCGCACCATGCTGATGGACCTGGAGACCCTCGACTGGGACGACGAACTGCTGAGCTTCTTCGGCATCCCCCGGGCGATGCTCCCCACCATCAACCCCTCGTCGCATCCGGAGGCCTTCGGTGCGACGCGCAGTTCGCGTCCGCTGCGCGCGGCCATTCCCATCGGCGGGGTCCTGGGCGACCAGCAGGCGGCCACCGTCGGACAGGTCTGCTTCGCGCCCGGGGAGGCCAAGAACACCTACGGCACGGGGAACTTCCTCCTGCTCAACACCGGCACGGAACTGGTCCGCTCCCAGCACGGTCTCCTCACCACCGTGGCCTACCGTTTCGGCGACAGCCCGGTGGTCTACGCGCTTGAGGGCTCCATCGCCGTGACCGGCTCCGCGGTGCAGTGGCTGCGCGACCAGATGAAGATCATCAAGACCGCCGCCGAGAGCGAGACCCTCGCCCGCAGCGTCAGTGACAACGGCGGCATGTACTTCGTCCCCGCGTTCTCGGGCCTGTTCGCCCCCTACTGGCGCTCCGACGCACGAGGGGCGATCGTCGGGCTCGCCCGGTACAACGACAACGCCCACCTGGCACGGGCGACCCTGGAAGCCATCTGCTACCAGAGCCGCGACGTCGTCGAAGCCATGGAGCAGGACTCCGGCGTCCACCTCGACGTACTCAAGGTCGACGGCGGGGTCACCGCCAACGACCTCTGCATGCAGATCCAGGCCGACGTCCTCGGCGTCCCGGTCAGCCGTCCCGCCGTCGCGGAGACCACCGCTCTCGGCGCCGCCTATGCGGCCGGGCTGGCAACGGGCTTCTGGCGGGACACCGACGAACTGCGCACCCATTGGCACGAGTCCGAACGGTGGTCGCCGCAGTGGTCGGACGACCAGCGCGCGGAAGGCTACGCAGGCTGGAAGAAGGCCGTGGAACGCACCTTGGACTGGGTGGACGTCCCGTAGGCACCCTCGACCGTACCGTCTGTTCCGCCCGCCGAATCCTCCGCGTCCGTACAGGGCGCCGGATGGGGTCGCCCTTGCTGCGACTCGGTATCCCTGTCATCGGTGTCACGGACGTCCCTCGGGCGGCGGCCTTCTGGAACGCGGCTCCGGACCTGGTCACCACGGACGAGTGGCAGAGCGGAACATGGCGGACGCTCGACCACGCCGACGGCTCGGGCCGGGCCCTCGGCCTGATGCACAGCGCATCCCCCGCCGAACCACGCCCCGTCTCCACCTGGATCTCTTCACGGAAACGGCGAAGGAACAACAGGAGGAAGTCCGGCGGCTGGTCGGCCTCGGTGCGGAGGACCGTGGACCGGCACCTCTACCGCCGGAGCCGGATTTCGTCGTTCTCGCCGATCCGGACGGCAATGTCCTCTGCGTGGTGGACCTGAGCCACGCGCGCCCGGCGGCGGTGACCGGCCGGCCCCCTGACGAGCCTCGCAAACCTCCGGCAGTTCCGGGCACTCGCGTCGGCGCCGAGCCGTACGGCGCTCGACGTGGACCTGCGTTCGTCCCCCCGTATCCGGTCGTGCAATGCTGAACAGCACGTACATCATGGCGGGTAGCGAGAGAAAGCGCAGGGTGAGGGCAGTGCGGCGGCGGGGCGGGGCCATCATGTGGGATCGGTTCGCGGCGTCCGATCCAGGACTGCTGCGGCTCACGGCGGGGCTGCGGACCGTCTCGGCGGTCGCGCTCGCCCTGGTGGTGCTGGTCCCGTTCGGCACTGAAGTCACCCATATGGTCGCCGGTGCGATGACAGCGATGACCGCCACCTTCGCGATCAAGGACACACTCGTACGTGACCAGGCGATCACCCTCGCTCTGGGCCTGCCGGTCGCGCTCGTCGCGACGTCGTTGGCTGCGCTGCTGGCCTCTCAGGTCATCCTGGGTGACCTGTTCTTCGTGGCCCTCATCTTCGGCGCCGTCTACTGCCGGCGCTTCGGCGAACGTGGCACCGCGCTGGGCCTCATCGGCTTCCAGATCTACTTCCTCTCACTGTTCGTCGGAGTGTCGACCAGTACGCTGCCGTCCCTCTGTCTGGCTCTGGCCGCCGGGTTCGGCTGCAGTGCTGTGGTGCGGTTCGCAGTCGTCCCGGAAACGCCCCAACGCGTCCTGGCACGGCTGCGCGACGCCTTCCGGACCCGGGTCGCCCAGCTCGTCTCCATCCAGATCGAGCTGCTCGACGCCGAACCCGGGCAGTTGGAGAAGGTCCTCGACGACCTGCGGCGGCGCACCGCGCGACTGCACGAAACCGCGTTGATGATCCAGGGCCGTCTGGAGGAAGGTACACAGGACGCGGACAAGGCGGCGTTGCTGCAACGACGGATCGCGGACGCCGAGATCGCCACGGAACGGCTGGGCATGCTGTTGCTGAACGCCCGCAGCGCCGAGCGAGCGGACACGCTCACCCTTCATCTGCCGCACGCACCCGTGCCGCTCACCGGGGACTGGAGGCCGGCCGAGGACGACGCGACCATAGCCCTGCGCCGGGACCTGAAGGCACTGCACCTCCTGGTCAGCAGGCCGGCGTCGAACGACGAAGGCACGGCGGTGGCCCACATCCGCAACAGGTTGCTCGGCTACCGCGACGAGGAGAGGCTTCCGCCCGCGCCCGCCGGCATCCAGGACGCGTTCCGGGGCATCGGCGAGGCGGCCCGGGCCGTGCTTGGTCTGCGACTCGCGCTGGACGGGCCCCAGGACGAGTCCGACGACTCGCCGGCGACCACGCGCTCCCGCGAGGAGTTCGACGCGGAGGACATCGCGCTCGCCTCCTCCGAAGAGCCCGAGGAGGAGGAACGCACCGGCTTGCAGCGTCCCACCACGAGAGCGGCCTTCCAGGTGTCGGTGGGCTCGGTCCTGGCCATCATCGGCGGTGAGCTCCTGTCAACCCAGCGCTGGTACTGGGCCGTTCTCACATGCTGGGTGGTCTTCCTCAACACCGCCTCCACCGGTGAGATTCTGGTCAAGGGCTACCGGCGGCTCCTGGGCACCCTGCTGGGCGCCGTGGCCGGTGTCGTGCTGGCGGGACTGGTCGGTGGCCGGACCTGGGTCGCGTTCGCGCTGGTCCTCGTCTTCATCTTCGCGATGTTCTTCACCGCTCCGCTGTCGTACGCGGTCATGTCCTTCTTCGTCACGGCCATGCTGAGCATGCTCTACACCCTGCTGAACGCGTACAGCTTCGACGTGTTGGTACTGCGCATCGAGGAAACCGCGATCGGCGCCGCGTGCGGTGTCATCGCCGCCGTGCTGGTGCTGCCGGTGCACACCGACCGCCGTACGGACGAACTGCTGGGTACGGTCCTGGACCGGCTGGGCGATGTCGCGTCCGCAGCGGTGGAGCAGCTCAGCGGGGGGCCCGCCTCCGATCTGCTCGGCAAGGCGCGCGGCCTGGACACGGCACTGGACGAACTGCGGGAGTCCACCAACCCGTTGACCTACCCGATCACCCCGCTGCGCGGGCGGCGGCAGACCGTCCGTTATCTGGTGGCGCTGCTGGAGACATGCGCGTACCACGCCCGTGCACTCGCGGCGACGGCTGAGCTCGTGCCCCACAGCAAGTCCGTCGCGGCCGATCCGCGCCTCCATCGCGCCGGGCAGCGTATCGCCCACAACATCGAGGTACTCGCCGCGTATGTGGAGAACGAGCGGGCGGAAGGCGAGGTCCGATCGGGTGCCAGTATCGCCTCGACACTGCGGGACAACGGGTCCGGCAACCTGCCGTCCGGCTCGGTGACCTTCCGCGTGCTGCGTCACCTGCAGCGCCTCGACGAGGGAGTGGTCGGGCTCGCCCGCCCCTTGGACGTACCGGTCGCCGAGCGTGCCGGGTCGAAGGCCGCGCGCGGCTGAGCGGTTCCAATGGGCCAGCTGCTGGGCGACTCCGTCGTCACGGCCTCGGGCCAGGAACACGTCCGTAAACGACGCCAGCTGCAACCGGCCTTCGGCCGCCCGGAGATCGCCCGTTACGTCGACATCATGCGGGACGAGACGACCGCCGCCGTGGACTCCTGGGCCCCCGGCCGGGAACTCGACGTCCGTGAGGCCATGGTCAAGCTCTCCCTCGGCATGCTCGCCAAGACCGTCTTCGGCGGGAGTCTGGACGAGGCGACGTTCCGCCGGCTGCGTGAGGACCTGTCGGTGGTCATGAACGGCGTCGGCGCACGCGTCATGCTGCCCGACTGGGTGGAGCGGCTGCCCCTTCCCTTCAACCGCCGGTTCACCGCTGCCCGGGACGCCGTGCGGGCCACGGTCGAACAGGCTGTGACCGAGCTCCAGGAGTCGGGACGGGACTCCGGCGACATGCTGTCGCTGCTGCTGCGCGCCACGGACAAGGAGACCGGCCGTCCGCTGACCGGGCACCAGATCAGCTCGGAGATCCTGACCCTGGCCGTGGCAGGCACGGAGACCACCGCGTCGGTGCTGTCCTGGGCGCTCTACGAGATCTCCCGCGACGCCGACGTCCGGCGGCACGTCCTGGACGAACTCGACACGGTCCTCGAAGGCCGGCCCATCGCGTTCGAGGACCTTTCCCGGCTTCCCTACCTCGACCGTGTCGTACGGGAGACGCTGCGGTTGCACCACACGGGGTGGCTCGTCACCCGTCGCACCGTCACCGAGACGCGCCTGGGACAGTGGTCGGTGCCCGCCGGTACGGAACTCGCCTACTGTCAGCACGCCCTGCATCGTGATCCCGCGCTCTTCCCCGACCCTCTCGCCTTCGATCCGGACCGTTGGCTGGACGACGCGCAGACCAAGGCTTTCACGCCCGGAGCGTACCTCCCGTTCGGGGCCGGCAAGCACTCATGCATCGGAGAGCGGTTCGCCCTGACCGAGCTGGTCACCGCCGTCGCGACCATCGTCCGGCGGGTCCGGTTCGACGTCCCGCCGCATCGGACCGTCCGGCCCGTGGCTCGGGCAACCGTGCGGCCCAGCACCTTGCTGATGACCGTGTGGCAGCGAAGCGACTCCGCGGAACAGAGGCAGGACTGACACTGCCCCGTCCTGTCGTCAGTTCACCGCAGGTCCGGCGAGCAGGACTTCTACACCGCGGGCGCCCAGGGCGTCCACCTGCTCAGGGTCCGCCGACGTGTCGGTCACCAGGGACCAGCCCGGTTGCCAGGGAGCCCAGGCGTGGAAAGGGGCCGTGCCCAGCTTCGCCGCGTGCGCGAGGACGTAGACCCGGCGCGAACGGCGGGCCATTCCTTGAGCCTGTTCTGCTCCGCGCCGGCCTCGCAGATGCCGAGCTCGGGTGGGAGCCGTCGGTGCCGAGGAACGCCGCGTCGAACGTCATGCGCTCCAGGGCGGCCTCGGTGAGCGGGCCGACGAAGGTCTGCACAACAGCACCACCGTGCTCGACCACCGCGTCCACGTGGAACTGGCCAACCGGCTCGCCGCACCGGTAACCCTCGATGTTCGCGAGCGGGTGCCCGTCACCTCCGAACCGGACGTCCGGATCGAGGAACGTGCCGACTGGACGGCACCCGCGGACGGTGAGGGTCCCGATCACCACACCCCGGGCACCCGCATCTGGCGGGTGGACCTGCCCGCGGGCGGCACGCCGAGCTCGACGGCGACAATCGCAGGAGCTGACACGCACCATGATCGCGAATCCGAAGCCGATCGCCCTTCCCGTCACCACTGTCACCACAGTCACCTGCCTGGAGGATCGCGCCCATGTCGAGCGTGCCGTCGTGCTCGACCTGGAGGCAGGGGTCCAGCGGCTGCGTCTCGGGCCGGTCAGTGCGCTGGCCGTCGACCGGAGCCTCCACGCCGAGGTGTCCGCCGGGCACCCGGCGACCGTGCTCGACGTCCGGATCACCCGCAGTCGGATGCCCCGCGGTCCGCTGCCTCACACCGAGGACGACTCCGCTCTGCGCCGACGGGTACACGCCATCGAGGGCGAACAGCTCGCCCTGGAACAGCGGCGTGACCGGCTGCGCGCCCGCAGGGACCAGTTGGGGCCGGCTCGCCGCCGACCTCTTGCGAGAGATCGGCGAGAGGTCCGGCGCCGGGGAGACCGACGCACCCCGCCTGGCCCGCGAACTGGACCGGGTCGACGACGAACGCGCAGCGTGCCGCGAGCGACTACGCACCGTGAAGGCGCGGTTCGCCGCCCTCGCCGATGAGCTCGGACAGACTGAACGAGCCATTCACCTGTCCGAGGAGGATCCCGCCGAACTCGTCGGTCATATCGAACTGACCGTGGAGACCGCGGTCTCCGGGCCGGTCGGACTGCGTCTGAGCCACCTCACCTCGTGTGCGTTGTGGCGGCCCGCCTACCGGGCCGTGCTGAGCGGTGACTCCCTGACGCTGGAGACGGACGCAATGGTCTGGCAGCGCACCGGTGAGGACTGGTCGGACGTGCAGCTGACGTTGTCGAGGCCCGCTCGGCGCTTGCCACCGAACCGCCGTCCCTCGGCGAGGACCGACTGACGCTCACGGACCACTCCGCCGCGGAGCGCCGCACGGTCGGTGTCGAACTGCGCGAGGAGGAGATCGGCACCCTCGGCCCGGCCCCGGTGCTCGGTCTGCCAGGAGGGACGACGGTGGCCAGGCACGGGTGTTGCGATCCCCGGCACAGGTCTCCGTGCCCGGTGACGGCCGCGCGCACCGTGTGCCGTTGTCCACCTTCACCACGGCTGCCCGCAGTGAGTTCGCCTGCTCACCCGAGCTGTCCTCCCTGGTCACTCAGGTGGTGCGGTTCGACAACCGGGCTGGCCACGCGCTGCTCACCTGGTCCGCGACAGCGGGTTCATCGGCCGTGGCACCGTGTACTTCACCGCCCCCGGCGCGCCTGCCGAGCTCGCGTTCGGCAGCTGTGACGACTACCGGGTGGTCCGACAGGCCGAGGAGTCGCGGGACACCGCCGGAATCACCCAGCGGACCGTCATCACCCGTACGATCCAGCTGCACCTGTCACGGTTCTCGGGTCCCGGGGACCAGGGGGACCAAGTGGTCACCCTTCGGGAGCGGCTTCCCATCTCCGAGGTCTCGGCCGTGGAGATCCTGTGCCCGGGAGCCCGATACGGTCGATACCGAAGGCATCGCCCGCTGGGACCTCGCCCTCCCGCCCGACGGCCGCCGCACGGTGACCTTGTCCTACGAGCTGTCGGCGAGCGCCAAGGTAACTGGGCTCCAGCCGGGCTCCAGAGCTCCGGTCCGCTACGTGGCCGAGCGGCTTTGACCTGCCCTGACACAGGAGAGGGAGTGCCCGGCAGACGTTCCTGCCGGGCACTCCGCTGCTGAAAACTCAGTCATGCTCCACAGCTGAGCGGGTCAGCGGACTTCGGTGACCCGCCGCTCCTTCAGGGAAGCGCAGTTGGAGTTCTCCACCGACACGTACACGTTGTCGATGCTTCCGCCCCAGCTCACGCAGTAGCCCTTGCCGTAGACGTAGCCCGGCCCCGCGTACGACGTGAAGTTCCCGTCGTCCCCGGCCCATTCGTCGGTGGCGGGTACGTAGATGTACGCGGACATGTGCTTGACCGACCCGGGGTTGGTACGGATCGTCGCGACGCAGTTCTGGCCGTTGGACGAGTTGTAGGTCAGGTAGACGGTACCCAGCGAGCCGACGGACACGGAGTTCACGGTCTTGTAGGCCTTGCCGCAGACGCCCTGCGGAGTGATGTTGGGTGCGGCGGAGGCGGTCGTGGCGACGGCGGTCGTGGCACCCATCACCAGTGCGGTCAAGGCACCGGCAACCGCGACGGAACGTACGTTTCTCATATATCCCCCTTGTATCCCTGAGAGCGGTTTGCTCCCACTTGATGTGACCGTCGAGTGCCCCCGATGGTTGTGCTGGGTCCGGACCCACGTGTCAGGCGGGGGCCATACGGGTGATGCCGGGCAGGCGCAGCACGCCGGATCGACAGCCGAAGCCTTGGACGCCCCCTCCGCTCGCTCCCCGAAACAGCGGGACAAGACATGCCGAACAACCCGAAGTGACCGCGGAGTCGTCGTTCACCCTCTCTTCACTCCCGCTTCCGCCTGCGTGGCGCACCCCCTGGACCGGGCGTCCGCGTCACGGGGTCCGGGGCAGCGCCGCGTCCCCCGAAATGGGCTACCGGGGACTCCGGTTGTCGACGCACCCATCACATGTGAGAGATTGTCATTCCTCTTCCTGAAGTCTCATGAACGATTCAGGGCTCGGGTTCGGAGGACGACAGAATCGGGCTGCGGCACGGCGACCGCGCTCCTCAACAGGGCTGTGCCCAGGGGGCGTTGACCTCGTCCGCGACCAGATCACCGCCCCCCGCGTGGGGGCACGGACCGGTGATAGCATCCCGGCATCTGTGATCTTGATCCACTTGGATTCAGATGCTGATTTGCGATCGGCGGCCTGCACTCCACGCAACAGCGGCCTGGCGACGCCGAGTGGCTGTGTCGCGGGTCCTCGCGGGGTCTGTCCGTCGCCGTACGCCTGCGCCGGGAAAGGTTTCCATGAATCAAGACGCACTCGTGTGGTGCATGGTTGCAGTGGCGGCGGTAGCCGTTGCCGCGGTCGTGGCACTCACCGCCCGTAACAGAGCCCTGGGGGCGAAGAAGCAGCAGTCCGAGGCCGAGCTGAGGCGCCAGCTGCACACGTCCGACAGTCAACTCCACCTCTCGCACGCTGAACTGCAGCGTTTCAGGAGCGAGCAGGACGGTGCGCTCCGGGAGGCCAAGGAGGCTGCGGAAGAGAACACCAAGGCGGTCCTCAAGGGCGCGGCCAGCTTCCTGCAGAGTCTCGCGGCGGAGCAGACCACCCTCCTGGACGCCGTCCAGCGGAAGTACGGTGGCCATGCCGTACTCAGCGACCTGCTGGAAGTGAACCACGCCAACGCGCAGATGGCGCGCAAGGCACAGGGCATCGCGGTCATGTGCGGTGCACCCCTCGGCCGCCGCAACAGGCCCGCCAGCGTCTACGACGTGGTGCGCAGTGCCCAGGGGCAGATCCGCAACTTCCACCGGGTCTCCGTCATGCAGCAGACGGCTCTCGCTCTGAAGGCGTCCGCAGTGGCGCCCGTGGCGCTCGCCGTGGCCGAGCTGCTTGACAACGCTGCCAGCTTCTCTCAGCACGACGCACCGATCGAGGTGACCTTCCAGCGGGCCCAGAACAACCTGTGCATCGTCATCGATGACGCCGGCGTCGGCATGAACGACGAGGACCGCCAGCGGGCGACCGAGTTGCTGTCCGGCGATGTCGTCCCCCGCCTTTCACAGCTCGGGAACCAGCCCAAGTTCGGCTTCCCGGTGATCGGCCTGATCGCTCGTCAGTACGGCTTCAAGGTGGATGTCACCGGAGTCTCCCGGTACGGCGGCGTACGAGCCGTCGTCCTGCTGCCCGAGGAGCTGTGGACCATGGAGGAGACGCCGCCTGCCCAGGAGGCGCCCGTCAGCAGCATTCTGCGTACGGAAGGCCGGTCTCAGAGCGGGGCCGCGCGTACGACTCACGGCCTGCCGAAGCGCGGATCGCGCCAGGCGCCCATCGCGAGCGTGCCGGATCCGGTGCCGACGCGGCCGGCACCGTCGGCTCCCGAGAAGATCAGCCGTTCCTCCGGACGAAGCCTGGGGGCTTTCCAGCGCGGCACTCTGTCAGGCCGCAATCTCGATTCCACGTCGCCCGAAGGGTCCGAAGACGCATGACCGCAGACCTGTCGTGGATGCTCGAGGACATCGTGCAGAACGTGCCCCGGGCACGGCACGCCGTCCTGTTGTCCGCGGACGGCCTTCCCCGTGGGGCCACGGAGGGCATGGCCGAGAAGGAAGTGCGTACCATCTCCGCCGCCATGGCCGGGATGCAGTCGCTCAGCCGGGCCACGGCCCACTTCGCCGGACCGGAGAAGGATCGGCAGTGGAGTCAGACGATCATCGAGTTCTCCCACGGGTGGAGCTTTCTGATCGGGGCGGGGCAGGGTGCCTATCTGGCCGCGGCCGCGGCACCCGATGTGGACATGCAGCAGATCTCCTTCCGTATGCACCGCCTCGTCGCTCGCCTGGGAAACAACCTCACCTCACCCCCCAGGGTCGATGCCGGTGATGACGCCGGAACGCGGAACACCGGGACGGCCCGGCGCGGGAGCACGGGCGACACGGGTTTCGTACTCGCCGATCTCGACCGGGTGATCGCCGACGTGCAGGGCGCCCGTCACGCCGTGTTGCTGGGTTCCGACGGGCTGCCCCGCGGAGCGACCAGCGGGCTGGACCGGGACATGGCGGACACGATATCCGCGGCCATGACGGGCATCCACGCCTACAGCAGGGTCACCTCGCAGTTCGCGGGCGTCCAGGAGGACGCCGCGTGGCGGCAGACGGTCATCGAGTTCCAGCACGGCTGGATCTTCCTGATATCGGCAGGCACGGGTGCCTTCCTGGCCGCCGCTGCCGAGCACGACTGCGACATCGAGGAGTTCACCACCCGCCTGCACGAAGTGATTCCGAAGCTGACCCCGTCCGTCGCGAGGGGAGAGGGAGTGACTCATGCCTGACGAGCCCGAGCAGGAGCCGGAGCTGGAGCTCACGTCCACGTTAGTCCCCCTCTTCGTCATCACCAACGGACGCGCCCTGCCCCCGGACCACGAGTACGAGCACACCACGCTCGTCATGGCGTCACAGGACGCATCGGCTGCGGCGCGCACCCTCTCCCCGGAAGCCGACCAGGTCGTGGCCCTGGTCACCGAGGGCTTCCTGTCCGTCGCCGAGGTGGCCGGCCATACGCACCTGCCGCTGGGCATCGTGCGCATTCTGCTGGCGCAGCTGGAGGAGGACAGCCTCATTCTCGTGAGGAGGCCGATACCTCGCGCCGAGCGTGTCGACAGAGAACTGGTCAGCGCCGTGCTCGAAGGCCTGAAGAATCGATTCGGAGCGTAACGCGTGTACCTGGATCCAGACGTCTCCCACGCGGTGAAGATCCTCATAGTCGGGCATTTCGGGGTCGGCAAGACCACCTGCATCGGGAGTCTCTCCGAGATCGAACCGCTGCGGACCGAAGAGGAGATCACGGAGGCCAGCGAGGGATTCGACGACCTGTCGGGCACACCTCACAAGAAGACGACCACCGTGGCCATGGACTTCGGCCGCCTCACCCTCAGCGACTCGCTGGTCCTCTACCTCTTCGGAACGCCCGGGCAGGAGCGTTTCAAGGAGATGTGGGAGGAGTTGTCGCGGGGTGCGCTCGGCGCGCTGGTCCTCGTGGACCCCGAGCGCCTGGACGAGTCCTTCCCCGTCCTGGACCTGGTCGAGAGCTTCGGCCTGACGTATGCCATCGGTGTCAATCATTTCGAGGGGACTACGGACTACCCGCTCGACGAAGTCCGCGAGGCCCTGAACCTGACCGCCGACACGCCCGTCGCCAGATGCGACGTCCGTGACGAAAATACCTCGGCGCAGGCGCTCATCACCCTCGTCGAACACCTCATGTCCCAACTCGGCTAGGAGCGACTCACCATGCAGCAGCCACTTGACCCGCAGGAGATACCTCCCGGGTGCCCCGCGCACGAGAACGTCCGGCTGTACGGCCCCACGTTCGGAGCCGACCCCGACGGCCACTACGAGCATCTGCGATCGTTCGGCATGAGCGCGCCCGTCGACATCGCCCCGGATGTGGAGGTCGAGCTGGTCACCAGCTACGACGCCGCCCTCTATGTCCTGCAGAACCCCGCGTCCTTCGTCCGGGACTCCCGCCGCTGGAACGCGCTCAACGAAGGCCGGGTCCCGGCCGACAGCCCGGCCCTGCCGATGATGAGCCACCGCCCCAACGCACTGTTCAGTGACGGCGCAGCACATGCCAGGCTGCGCCAGGCGGTCACCGACAGTCTCGCGACGGTCAACGAGCTCCAGCTCGTGAGGCAGACTCAGCAGTCCGCCGACTACCTGATCAGCCGCTTCAGCACCGAGCCTCGCGGCCAGGCGGAGCTGATGGCGGAGTACGCACAGCCGTTGCCGCTGCTGGTCTTCAGCAATCTGTTCGGCTGCCCGCCGGAGATCGGTGACCGCGTGATCGCCGGGATCAGCGGCATCTTCGAGGGAACCCCGGGTGCCGACGAGGTCCTGGGCGGGGCGCTCACGGAGCTGATCGCCCTCAAACGGCGCCGTCCCGCTGCCGACCTGACGACACGTCTGATGGAGCACCCGGCCCAGTTGAGCGACGAGGAGGTGCTGCACCAGCTCGTGACCCTGCTCTCCGGCGGTACCGCCCCACTGACCGCCACGATCGGGAGCAGCAGTGCGCTGTACCTGGGCGAGGAATGGCAGTCCGGGCTGCCGGTCGAGGACGCGGTTTCCCAGAGCCTGTGGAATTTCGCACCGATCGCCAACTACGCGGCCCACTACCCGGTCCATGACGTCGAACTGGGCGGCAGGACGCTCCGGGCCAACGATCCCGTGCTGATCTCCTTCGCCGCGGCCAACACGGATCCCAAGCTGACCGAGCACCGCCGGCAGCTCAGCGCCAAGGCGCACCTCGCCTTCGGTGCGGGCCCGCACGCGTGCCCCGCCAAGGACCCGGCGTACATGATCGCGGTCACCGCGGTCGAGACCCTGCTCAACCGGCTGCCGGACATCGAGATGCGAGTGCCGTTCAAGACACTCGCCTGGACGCCGAGTCCGTGGAGCCGCTCGCTGGTGACCCTCCCGGTCCGGTTCACTCCTCAGACCCAGCCTTCAGCCGCCGCCGGCCCCGCCCACACGGAACCGGGCGGCACGCCTCAGCAGGCCGCATCCGTCGGACAGCCTTCCGGTTCGCAGACTTCCCAGGCACAGAGCGCTGCGGCGCCGCACAAGGGCGGTCTGTTCAGCCGCTTCCTGGCATGGACGAGAGGGGAGTGATTTTTGTTACCTCCTGCTGCCCCTGTGTTATTGGATGCTTCAACGATCTTGTGGGTATGCATGGCGGCTGGTTCTAGAAAGGAGCCGCCATCATGGGAGTCACCGCTACTCCGTCGTCCGACCGCAGGGCGTCCGCATCCCTCTTCTCGCGTCTGAGGACGGCGAGGGGACAGGAAGATCCCTTTCCGATATACGAGGAGCTGCTCTCAAGGGGCGAGGTCGGCCCGGCTCCGTGGGGTGGGTCCTTCGTCACGGGCTTCGCCATGTGCGATCAGGTGCTACGCAGCCGCGACTGGCTGGAACCCGATAAACGCTGGCGCGAGCGGCAGGAATCAGGCACGCGCTGGAACGCCTCGTCCTCGCGGGAGATGAGCAACACGCTGGCCGCGCTCAATCCCCCCGACCACACACGGGCCCGCCGGGCGGCCGGCACGTTCGACCGGGCCACGGTGGAGCGGATCGGTCGGTCGGTGAGCCGGACGACCGATCAGCTCCTGAGTACCCTGGCGGAGCGGTTGCGGGACGGGGAGGCGGACTTCTCCGCCCTCGTGAGCGAGGAACTGCCGGTCGCCACCATCGGTGACTGGCTCGGGCTGCCTCCCGCCGACTGGCCTCGCCTACGGGAGCTGACGCACGACCAGGTCTTCACCCAGGAACTGCTGCCGTCGGCAAGCCAGCTGGCCGCATCGGACGCGGCCACGGCCGAACTGCGCGCCTACTTCACGAGCCTGGTGAAGGACCGGCGCGCGCACCCCGGCGAGGACCCTGTGTCCCGCTGGATACAGTCCTGGGATGCGGTGGAACCCGACCGCGACAAGGCCGACGAAGCAGTCTACTTCCTCGTTCTGTTCGTACTCCTGGCCGCTCTGGAAACCACGGCGACACTCCTGACGACCATGACGCTCCTGCTCGTCGAGAACCCGGCACGGTGGGACCTGGTCGCGGACCGTCCTGACCTGGTCCCCGCCTTCGTGGAGGAGACACTGCGCTACGACCCTCCCACCCATGTCATCAGCAGGGTCGCTGCCGCGGACTGCGTTCTCGGCGACATGCAGATACGCAAGGACGAAATGGTGCATCTCCTGGTGGGGGCTGCTCATCGGGACCCTGCGAAGCACAGGGAACCAGACGTGTTCGACCCCCTGCGCCCGCCGGCCCACCTCGCCTTCAGCGGCGGCATCCACTACTGCCTCGGCGCACCGCTTGCCCGGCTGGAGGCCCAGACCCTTCTCCGTAAACTCGTCCGTCGCCTTCCCCGTCTCACCCTCGTGCGCCGCCCGTCGATGGCCGCCCGGGTCGCGTTCCGGCGCCCGCTGAACCTGGATGTCGCTCTCGCATGAACGAAACCGCAAGTACAGTCACCGGCTCCTCCCACAAGGCGATACGTGTCGAGGAGGACGGCCCCGTACTCCATGTCCGTCTCAACCCCTGGGGTCAGGAAGACACCCTGACCGCCGCCGTCCTCGACGATCTCCACCTTCTGCTGGACGATCTGCACGAACGCCCGGACATCCGCGTGCTGGTCCTTTCGTCCATGGGTACGGACTTCTGCCTGGGCGCCGACCGCCACGAGTACCAGGCGGCGCTGGCCGCGGATCCGACCGGATCATCGATGCGGCGCATCGTGGACAAGGCCCAGCGGCTGTGCCAGGCACTGGAGAACACCCACGCGGTCACCATCGCCAGGCTCCACGGTCGGGTGATCGGTGCCGGGCTCGCGCTCGCCTCGTTCTGCGACCTCCGTGTGGGTGCGGACACCTGCCGCTTCCGCATGCCGGAGATCGGGGTCGGACTCCCACCTGCCTGGGGGGGAGCGATGGGCCGCCTCATCTCCGAAGCCGGGGCCGCCAGGATCCGTGAACTCATGCTCACCTGCGACGTGTTCGACGCCGCCACCGCTCACCGGCTCGGACTCCTCCACAGGACCGCCCCGCTCGACGGACTGGACGAGGTCGTCAACGCCTGGACGAGGCCCCTCATCCGGCGCTCACCCGAAGCTCTCGTCCTGACCAAACGCATGCTGGCCGGCTACGCGCGGGCCGACCGTACGGCGGACGCCTCCCTGCTCGACTCCCACCTCCTGACAGCCCACATCAACCGGCAGCAATGACCGGGCCCGTCCGGCACCCGGTGAGATCCGCGACGACGTGACGTGCCGCCCTCCGTACGCGGCAACGGATGCGAGGAGACCCGAGTAGGAGGTTCGCCGACGGAAAACGGTCACTCAGCTGCTACAGCCCGGATCATACCGGCCGATGAGACCGGTGCGATCCGGGCGACAGACCCTGATGGCTCACCACTGACATCCGCCCCACCGCGGCAGGCACCATCGACCGGCTCGCCGACCACGGCGCCTCTCATACGAGCCAGTTCCTGGTGCCGGCAGCAGGTCCACGGTCACGCCTCGACGTAGGCGACCACCACGACGGTTCGCAGTGCGGTGACGAAGTACAGAACACGTACGTCCTCCACCTCATCGGCGTACTGACGCAGCGCGGGCCGCGTCGTGGGGCCGGGGATGGGGGCACCGATGTCGGGGTTGACGCTGATAGCGACAAGCGTTCGATCGAGGGCGTGTACGGCGTTCTCGGAGAGGTCTTCGAGTTGTTTGGCTGCGGAATCGCTGAAGGCGATGCGGGCGCGCCTCGGCGCCATCAGGCGACGGCCGGGCGCTGGGCGACGAGCTGGGCGAGGTGTGCGTCGCGGAGGTCCTCCCACGGGGCGCACTCTTCGACGGATGGCAGACCGTTCGCAGCGATGTCTTCGAGGACCGCGGCCAGGCGGTCGGCGTCCGCGCGCGTCTTTGCCGCGTACGCACGGACCGCGTCGGCGGCCGCGGGCTCCAGCGGCTTCCGGTCCGCCGTGGGAGTGGGGGCCGGCTGTTCGCTCATCGAGGGCTCCAAGGGGCGGACTTGGCGTGTCCCCGCAACGGTATCCCCATCCCTGCGCTCGGGAGACCCACTCCGGCGCACTTCCCCCGGCCGAGCGGCACAGCACCGGATGAGGAACGGTCAAGGAAGCGATTCTGCGGTCAGGCAGGTCCCGCCCGCCGGACGCCACAGGCGCGCGCTGACGCCTGGGCGAGCCGACGGGCCCACCCGTGTGCGGATCAGAGCTGGAACTCCACAGGGGACAGCCCCAGTGCTGTGCACGCCTCCCGGAGGATCATGTGCTCAGGCTGGGAGAAGTTGCCGTCGGCACCGGCGATGACGATGCCGGTCTGGATGACGGCTCGTGCCTCGGTCGGCTTCTTCGCCGTCTTGACGATCTCCTGCATCGCGTCGGCCTTACCCTGCTGGAAGTTGAAGGCCAGCTGGTCCACGTGCTTGTTGAAGCGCTGACGCAGCTGTTCCGGCGGGAAGTTCTGAAGCACCTCGTTGCCGAGGATCATCGATTCCAGGTGCTGCCGCTCTGCGGGGTCCACGTGTCCGTCCGCAGCCGCGACCAACGCACACATCGCCATGCTCGCGTCTCGGTAGGCGCCGCTCTTCAGCTCGGTCTTGAGGGAAGCCAGCTGCGTCTTCAGCGTGCTCACCAGTTGGGCACGCGACCCGCCGCCGGATCCCTGCCCGGCCCCTCGTCCGCCGGCCGCACCGCGCGTTCCCTGGGACTGCTGCAGCGTCCTGGCCTGATCCTTGAGCCGGTCCCACACTGCCATGGAGGTCACCTCGGTCTTCGTCTGAATGGTCGGTCACGAGCACGGGGGCTCAACGAGCCAACGACTCACCCCGGGTAAAGGTTCCGCAAAGTGGCCGGTGTTCAGGACCAGGACGCGTTGACTGCGCCCGACGCCGGGCACGAACGCCCGGCCAGAGCCGCGACAGGAACAGACACTTTCGGTCTTTCCACCCAATCCGCCAGATCGTCCGGACACGCCTTACGGGCGGTATCGGAGCGGGTGGTCGGCGGGCACCTCGGTCAGCACGATGCGGTGACCGTCCGGGTCCTCGATCCACATCTCGATCAGCCCCCACGGCTCCCTGACCGGCGGCCGAAGGATGCGCGCCCCCTGTGCCGCCAGCTCCTCGTGCGCAGCCGCGCAGTCGGCGACCTGCATCCAGAGGCGCAGCGTCCCTGCGGGCGGTGCGTCCGAACGCCCTGACACCTCGAGGAAGCCCCCGCCGAGGAAGTACACCGTTCCACGGTCGGGGCCGGTGCCGAACTCCCTGTGAACGGACAGCCCCATCGTCCGGCCGTAGAAGTCCCGGGAGGCCTCCGGGTCGCAAGGCCTCAGCAATACCCGGCTGCTCAGTACATGCACCATGGTGACGACCCTACGCGGGCGGGAGCGCCGGGCAAGCGCCCCTCTCCGGACCGTTGGGCCGCTCTTCGAAAACATCGACGGAGGCACGGCCGTGGAGCTGTCCGGCCGTGCCTCCTCGTACCGCCCCGCCCGCCCCGGGGTCAGTGGGCGATGGAGTCGATCAGCTCGCGTGCTCCCTGGCGCAGCAGGGTGACGGCGACCGAGGTGCCGAGGGTGGCGGGGTCGAGCGGGCCTGCCCATTCGTGTGCGTTGAGGACGGTCTTGCCGTCGGGGGTGAACACGCAGGCCCGCAGCGAGAGGTCTCCGTTGCGGTGGGCCGTGGCGAAGCCGGCGATCGGGGAGTTGCAGTGCCCCTGAAGGACGTGGAGGAACATGCGCTCGGCCGTGATCTCCCGGTAGGTTCCCGGGTGGTTGAGCGCGCTCACGGCACCGATGGTCGCCGTGTCGTCCTCGCGGCACTGCAGGGCGAGGACACCCGCGCCGATCGGGGGACACATCGTGTCCGGTGAGAGGATGTCGCTGATCACGTCGGGGCGGCCGATGCGGTGGAGACCCGCCACAGCCAGGAGGAGCGCGTCGGCCTCCCCCGCGGCGAGTTTCGCCAACCGCCGGTTGGCATTGCCGCGGAACGGGACGCAGTCCACGTGCGGATGTGAAGACGCGAGTTGCGCGGTCCGGCGAACGGATGAGGTGCCGATGCGTGTGCCGTCGGGGAGCTGGTCGAGCGTCAGCCCGCTCGGGTGGACGAGGGCATCGCGGACGTCGTCGCGTTCGAGGAAGGCGGCGAACGTCGTGCCTGCGGGGAGGGGGCGGTCGGCGGGGATGTCCTTGACGCAGTGGACGGCCAGGTCCGCCTCCCCGGCGAGCAGGGCGGCGTCGACCTCCTTGGTGAAGGCCCCCTTGCCCTCGACTGCCGAGAGATCTCCCATCCACTTGTCGCCCGTGGTCTTGACGGGGACGACCTCGGTGACGGTGGCGGGATGGCGGGCCGCCAATTCGGCCCTGACACGCTCGACCTGGGCCAGGGCCATGGGTGAGTCGCGCGAGACGATGCGGATCAGCTCAGGGACGGACATGGTTCCACGATAGACCTCCGGACTCGAGCGGCGTTCGTCCGACGCGGTCCGCGACGCCCGCTTCGGGACCGCCGTCGCGAAGGATCCGGTGAAGAGCCCCGTCGATTTCCGGCCGCGTTGGAATGATGCCTCGCATGTGCGGCGCACCGGCATCGCACTCCGGCCGTTACATGACAATAATCCCTCCATCAGCAAGAGTTGTCGCCCCCTCACCCGGAAGTAGCCGCCCCGGCAGGTGCTGCCCCGGCCATGCGCGGCTCCCACTCTGACCCCATGTGGCTGATTCGATGCCATGCGGCCTTGCTCACTCCCTCGAGGACTGTCAGCCACCCTGAGAGATCCCTAGCATGACCCCTCACGGACACCGACTTCACTCTCTTTGAACCGCGAGGGGCCGGATGAGCAACGGGGACACTTCCATTCCGACGAACATCGACGTGAACGTGCCGAGCGTCGCGCGGATGTACGACTACTACCTGGGCGGCAAGGACAACTACCCCGCCGACCGGGTGGCATGTGAACAGCTCCTGGAACACGTGCCGAGCACCAAGGTCCTGGCGGTGAACAACCGAAGGTTCCTACGGCGCGTCGTACACCACCTGGCGTCCGAACACGGGATCCGTCAGTTCATCGACCACGGATCCGGTCTGCCGACCCAGGACAACGTCCATCAGGTCGCCCAGCTCGTGGATCCCGGGGCCCGGGTGGTCTACATAGACAACGACCCCATCGTCCTGGCGCACGGCAAGGCCATACTCGAGGAGAACGACCGGACCGCGGTCATCCAGGCGGACATGCGGGACACCGAGGGGATCTTCGGTCACCCGGAGGTGAACCGGCTCATCGACCTCGACGAGCCGGTGGCCGCCCTGTTCGTGTCCGTGCTGCACTGCATTCCGGACAAGGACGACCCCGCCGGCCTGGTGCGCCGGGTGGCCGCCAAACTGGCTCCGGGAAGCTTCCTGGTGGTGTGCCAGCTGGTGAGCGAGGACGCGACCACCCGGGACTTCGTCACGGACTTCATGGCGAAGAGCACCGGCGATCAGTGGGGGCGGGTGCGCCCGCAGGCTGAGGTGCACGAGTTCCTGAAGGACCTCGACGTGCTGGAGCCAGGTCTGGTGGAGGTGTCGACATGGCGGCCGGATTCAGATCTGGCGCCGAAACAGGAGACCCACGAGTGGATCGAGTACGGCGGCGTCGGCCGCAAGTGGTGACGGCTCGTGCGGCGGCAGGGCGACGGCGACGGGGCGGGTACTCAGCTGTAGCGCTCGAGTGCCTGTCTCAGCACGCCCCTGCTCTCGGCCGGGCTCGGCGACTGGGCACTGAGGGAGTCGAGGATCCACCGGTACTCGTCCGTACTCTCCTGCTTGTTGACGGACGTGGCGTTGGTCAGGTGCTCGATGTACGCGACATCGGGGAGCCCTTCCATCGCGAACCGCAGATACGTGATGCCGTTGCCCGGAGACGTGTGGGCGGTCACCTCGAAGGGGGCCACCTGCACGATCACGTGCGGCAGTTCCGTCATCTCCAGCAGATGGACGAGCTGCTCACGCATCACCCGGACGCCACCCGTCGGGCGCATCAGCACCGCCTCGTCCAGCAGCACCCAGAGCTTCGGCGCGTCTCTGCGCGTCAGCAACTGCTGCCGTCTGAGCCGGAGTTCGACGCGGCGCCTGGTGATCTCCTCCGATTCGATAGCATGTCCGGAACGCACCACCGCATAGGCGTAGTCGGCGGTCTGTAGAAGCCCCGGAACGTAATGCCCCTCGTATGTACGGATGGACGCGGCGGCCTCCTCCAGGCCCACCAGGGGCTCGAACCAGTCCGGAAGCACATCGGCGTAGCTGCGCCACCATCCGCGCTGCCCCGCCCTGCGCACCAGCTCGATGAACTCGGCCGTCCTCGCGGAGTCGGTCACACCGTAGAGCGCGAGGAGATCGGCGGCGTCGCGCTCCTTGCACGGTGAGTGTCCCGTCTCCATCCGGCTGATCTTGGCCGTCGAGCACCGGATCCGGTCGGCGGCGACCTCGGGGCTGAGGCCCGCCTCGCCGCGCATCCGCCGCAGCTGCGCACCCAGAACGAGGCGCAGCGCTGTGGGACTTGTCCCCGTGGCCAGGGCGAGCGACGGCCTCCGTGACGGCTGAAGCGGTTCGATGCCGGGCATGCGGACTCCTGAGGACGGGCGTCTTGACGTCAGTGTGCCATCAGGAGCCCCCGGTGGTCCCGGCGGATGCGAGAAAGTCGTTCCTTTTCGGCCGTTCCTGCCGCGCGTTCAGCCAGTCATGATGTCGAAGTCGCCGTCCCTGACGCCCGCGAGAAACGCGCGCACCTCATCTCCCGTGTACACGAGGGCAGGACCTTCGGGATACCTGGAGTTGCGTACGGCCACCGCACCGCCGGGCAGCAGCGCCATCTCTACGCAGTTCCCGCTGGGATTGCTGTGATGGCTCTTCCTCCACTCCACTCCGGTCAGGGAGTTGGCGGGAACGCCGTTGTCGATGTGCTGCATGCCGTCCATTCCTTTCGTCGCGCCGTCACATCCTGGTGCGCCACCAGGGCCCCCACCTGGTGAACTGGTGTCCCCAGCTCACACCCCTGGGTGCAATTCCGAATGCAATTGCACCGAGTACGCTGACGGCGAGGATACTAGTGGTCAACCGGCCCCCACGGCACCGGGAATTGGCTTTCAGCGGAGGGTGATCAGCGCTCATGCAGGCGAAGAACACACCACGTCACGGCGCAGCAGCCCCCGCGCCAGGTCCGGCAGGGGGCAGCGCGGACCCCCACGAGGAGCTGGCGCGGGATCTCGGCATCGGGGCACCGGGGTTCACCACGCGCCGCCTGGGCACGGAACCGGAGAGCCTGCGGCAGGCACGGGCGTTCGTCCGCGACGCACTGGAGCGTTGGGGGCTGCGCTCCTTCTCGGACGATGTCACCCTCGTCGCGGGCGAGTTGGCGAGCAACGCGGTCTGCCACGGGCTTCAGCCCGTGGCACACCACGCCACGCGGCCGCCGGCCCGGCTCGGCCTCGCCTGTCAGGACGGGATGCTGGTCTGCGCGGTGAACGACCCCAGCCCCGAGGTGCCCGTGCTGCGCCAGGCGGAAGAGTCACTCGAGCGTGGCCGGGGCCTGCGCATCATCGAGGCGCTGAGCAGCTCCTGGGGCTGGTCGCGGCCCACAGGGGCCGGCAAGACCGTCTGGGCCAGGATTCCCCTCCTCCAGGCCCCGGTGCGCTACAGCCCGGCCAGTGCCGTCCAGGCCTCGGCCAGCAGCGCATGCCCGAGCGGGGTCGGGTGGACTCCGTCGCCCGCGATGTACTCGGCGCCGCCCGCGGCGCGCGCCGCCTGGTTGAGCAGGCCGTCCGCTGCCAGCAGTACGGCGTCGAACTCCTCGGCCAACCGGCGGACCGTCTGAATTCTGGGGTCGAGGTCCTCTCGCCAGGCCCACTGTTCGGCCCTCACGGGCACGAGGAAGGGCTCGACGAGGATCAGCTGGGCGTCCAGCTCGTCCCGGGCCTGAGTGAGGATGGCGCGGTAGTCGTTCTCGTACGCACGCACCGAGGTGACGGCCCCCGAGTCGTAGCGGCGCCAGGTGTCGTTCACGCCGATCAGGACCGACACGACGTCCGGTTCGAGGTCCAGGGCGTCCGCACGCCAGCGAGCGCGCAGATCCGAGACGCCGTCTCCGCTGACACCCCTGTTGACGAACGTGATGTCACTGTCCGGTTGCGCGGACAGCACACGTTCGGCGGCGATCCGGGCGTAGCCGTTGCCCAGCGGACTGTCAGGTTCCGCCAGCCGTCCCACATCGGTGATGCTGTCGCCCTGGAACAGGACGGTCGCTGAGCGGTGGAGGGTGATGGACACGTGGTGCTCCGAACGGTGGGAAACCAGGGACGCCGGACATGCCCCTGTCCACAGAGGACCAGCATGATCCGGACCAGGCCTGCGGGGGCCCGGCATGATCCGGACCAGCCCCTCAGCGGGCGGAGGCCGGTGCGCGTACGGCACTGAAGTCGAGCGCGCTCTCCACCTCCAGCAGCGTCTCTTCGGCCACCCGCCGCACCTCGGCCGGAACATCGCCCTGCTCCTCCACCAGACCGGCGTAGATCGGCGCGTCGGATACCTCTGCGAAACTCACGTGAAACTGCCTATCGATAGGTTATGCCCGCCAATCAGCGGAAACGGGAGCCGAGTGTACGCGTTCCCCTCCGGCCGCCGGAGAGCGGACCCGGGGAAGGGGCCCAGCGACCCCCGGAGAACCGGTTGTCGGCGGCGGTGACGGCTTCGAGGCCGGATCCGACGAACGGGTGCGGCTCAGGGGCCGGAGCGCCGGTCTCCGAAGCCGGATGCGGCGGGTTCGGCTCCCGCTTCCCCTGCGCGATCGGCCCCCACCCGGCGACGGGTGAGGGCCGGATCCGCTATTCGATGACGAGCTCGACGTCGATGTTGCCGCGCGTGGCCTTGGAGTAGGGGCAGTACGCGTGCGTCGCCTCGACCAGACGCCGGCCGGTCTCCCCTTCGAGCGCCTCGGGCAGCTCGACGCGCATGACGACCGCGAGGCCGAAGCCCGAGTCGTCCTTGCCGATCGAGACCTCGGCCGTCACGGAGACGTCCTTGGTGTCGACCTTCATCTCCCGGGCGACCGAGCTCATCGCGCTGGCGAAGCAGGCGGCGTATCCGGCGGCGAAGAGCTGCTCCGGATTGGTGCCCTCCCCGTTGCCCCCGAGGGCCGGCGGGAGAGCGAGCGCGAGGTCGATCCGTCCGTCGGAGCTCACGGCCCGGCCTTCACGGCCGTTGGCGGTGGCGGCAGCGGTGTACAGCGCGTCCATGGGGTGACCTTCTCTCGTACGACGGTGACCGTGGGCCGGTCACCCCATGAGAGTGACACACAATTTAATTGCACACAACTAAATGATGGACGGCAGGCTACCCTGGTCTCATGACGCCACCACCGACCCCTGTCCCCGACCTGGCCGACCTGCCGGACACCGAACTGCTCAAGCTGGACCACCAGGTCTGCTTCTCGCTGCAGGCGGCCTCCCGCGCGTTCGGCGGCGTCTACCGGGAAGCTCTCAGGGACCTCGGCCTCACCTACCCGCAGTACCTGGCGATGATGGTTCTGTGGGAGCAGGGCCCGCTGCCGGTCAAGACGATCGGCGAGCGGCTGCGCCTGGACTCCGGCACGCTGTCGCCACTGCTGAAGAGGCTGGAATCGGCAGGTTTCGTCAGGCGCGAGCGCAGTCCGGAGGACGAGCGCTCGGTCCTCGTCCACCTCACCGACGCCGGAGCGGGGCTGCGCGAGCGTGCGCTGCCCGTCCCCCGCTCCGTCCTCAGGGCCACGGGACTGTCGGTCCAGGAGATCCTGGCCCTGCAGGAGACCCTGGGACGGCTCACCGCGTCCCTCGGCCGGACCGGCTGACCGGCTGACCGGCTGACCGGCTGACCGGCTGACCGGTCAGGATCACCAGGCCGGTGGTCGCCGCACAGCGCTCGCAGGAGTCGCGGCGCCGAAATATGATGCAGGAACTATCGCAACGCGGAGCGGCCCATGAACCGGCGTCGAACTCCCCGGTCGGCGAGCGCCGAGGACCTGCTCAGCACCTTGCAGCATCTGACTGCCCGTGCGCGGCAGGAGGTGGAGCTGCATCAGGCCAGAGTCGAGCTGGCACAGGCCCTGCAGCGCAAGATGCTGCCGGCGGCACTGCCCGCTTTCCCGGGCCTGCAGACCGCTGCTCGCTATGCGCCCGCGCGCGACGGGCTGGACATCGGCGGCGACTGGTACGACGGCTTCCTGCTGCCGGACGGCTCGCTCGGTCTGGCCATAGGCGATGTCCAGGGACATGACGTGGAAGCGGCCGCCTTCATGGGGCAGGTCCGGATCGCCATGCGCGCCATCGCCAGTTCGGCCGCCGATCCGGGCGCGGTGATGGGCCGCACGAACGATCTGATCCTGTCGATGGATTCCACTCTTTTCGCGACGTGCTCGTTCCTCCGGCTGGATCCGCGGACGCGGGAACTGCGGAGCGCCCGCGCGGGTCATGTCGCCGCCGTGTGGGCCACGGCCGATGGACGCTCGGGCATCACCACCGACGCCGGCGGCCTCCCGCTCGGCATCGAGGCACGGCAGCACTACCCCGTCACCCGGCGCGTTCTCGATGTCCCGGGTGCTTTCGTCCTGCTCACCGACGGAGTCATCGAGGGGCCCTCGTTGTCGATCGACGACGGTCTGGACCGGATCAGGCGCCTGGTGAGCGCCCACCCCGTCGCCGATGCCGAGGAGCTGGCCGACCTGGTGCTCCAGGCCACGGTCTTCACGGGCCACGAGGACGACGCGGCCGTCCTCGTTCTGCGGCACGGCGACGCCTCCGCCGGGCCCGGGTGAGCACGAACCCCTGCCGCGCGTGTCACGTCCGCCCGCCGTCATGAGCGGTGTCTTATGAGATGCGTGATCCGCAGCGAGGCAACCAGACGCCGAGCCGTGATCGTTCTGCAGATGCTGGGCATCGCCGCTGCCTACTACGCGTCCGGACAGATCGGTCTGCTCAGACAAGTAGCGGTGGAGAGCTCGGTCGTCACACCACTGTGGCCGCCCACCGGGATCGCCTTGGCGTCGCTTCTCTACCTGGGGGTCCGGATCTGGCCCGCGATCGCCCTGGGCGCCCTGGTCATGGTCATCTCGCTGAGCGACGGGCTCACCTTCTGGGGTCTTGCCATCGCGGCCGGCAGCACACTGGCGCCGCTGTGCTCCTTCCTCGCGCTGCGTGCGGTGGGGTTCCGCAAGGAGCTGGACCGCCTGCGTGACGGCGTCGTCCTCGTCTTCCTGGGGGCCATGGGAGGCATGCTGATCAGCGCCACGGTGGGCGCCGGGGTCCAGATGCTGAGTGGCGCGCTCCCCGCCGCTCAGTTCTGGCCCGTCTGGTCGGCCTGGTGGGCGGGGGACGCCATGGGCGTGCTGATGGTCACACCGCTGGTGCTCGTCCTGCGCAGGGCACGCATGCCCGGACTGGACGACCGGTGGATGGAGGCGGTGGCGCTCGCGGTCGTCGCGGCGGGAGCGACCGTGGTCGCGACCAGGAGCCAGCTGTCCATGATCTACCTCATCTTCCCGGTACTCATCTGGGCCGCTCTCCGCTTCCAGCTCGCCGGCAGCGCTCCGTGCGCGTTCCTGATGTCCGTCATGGCGATCATCGCCGGGACCGACCGGGTCGGACCGTTCTCCGACCACACGGTGCTGGAGGTCATGCTCAACCTGAGCGTTCTGAACGGCTGTGTGGCACTCACCGCACTCCTGCTGGCGGCGATCGTGACCGAACACAACAACATCCGCCATGAGACCGAGGTGGCGTGCGAGGAGCTGGCCGCTCTGGTGGAGGAGCTCGCACCGAACCCGCGGCCCGGGGGCCCGTCCTACGAGCCCCCGAGCGGGCAGAAACCGGCCTGAGGAGCCGTGCCTCAGTCGGTACGCGGGAAGTGGTGCGCCAGAAAGTCGTTGCGGAACGTGCCGCTCGGGTCGAGCCGATCGGTCAGTCGCTCGAAGTCGGCGTAGTGGTCGTACAGCTCCCGCAGCGTGCCGGGCGGGGTGGTGAAGACCTTGCCCCAGTGCGGCCTGGCCCCGAACGGGGCGAGTGCCTCTTCGATGGCCCCGACGGCGTGCGTGACGGCTGCGGTGTCGGGCACCCAGGTGAAGTGGAAGGCCACGGAGTCCCGACCCTGGGCCGGGCTGAGCCACAGGCCGTCGGCGGCCACGGTGCGGATCTCCCCGATCTGGAGCAGTGGCGAGAACTGCTGCCGGATCCGGTCGAGGGCCTCGAAGGCCGCCACGGCGTCGTGCCGGGCGACGAAGTACTCCGACTGCAGTTCCTCGCCGTTGCTCGGGGTGAATTCGAGGCGGAAGTGGGGCAGCCGCGCATGCCATGGACCGGGGGCTCCCTGCTGCTGCGTGCAGTGCTCGGCCGCCACGCCGGGGACCGGATGCCTCGGTCCTTCCGCGAGCGTCGCACCGTGCCACCGGTGGGGGGCGCTGCGGGGGCCGTCGTCCGCGACCCGCTGCTTGAGCCAGACCTGGTCGACCGGGCCGCCGTGCCAGCCGGTGAAAGCGCTCACGCTGTAGGCCGCGGACATCACCTCGTCGAACCGGGCGAGCAACTGCTCCTGCGGGAGCGCCTCGTACACCCACTGCTGGACCTCGAACGCGGGTACGAGATCCAGGGTCAGCCGGGTCACGACTCCCAGCGCGCCCAGCGACACCACCGCGCCGTCGAAATCGGGATCCCCACGCTCCAGCGACACGACGCCACCGTCCGCGGTGACGAGTTCCAGCGCCCCGACCGCCGCTGCCAGGCAACGGTTTCCCACACCCGAACCATGGGTGCCTGTGGCGCATGCTCCGGCCACGGAGATATGGGGAAGGGAACCGAGGTTGTGCAGCGCGAACCCGCTCTGGTGCAGGGTGGCGTTCAGCTCTCCGAAGCGCAGTCCCGCGCTCACCGTCGCGGTACGGGCCTCCCGGTCGATCTCGATGGCGCGAGGCAGGCCCGCGACGGATATCAGGGTGCCGTGGGTATCGGCGACGGTGTTGAAGGAATGACCTGTGCCCAGCGCTCTGACAGCCGTTCCGCCGGACACGATGTCCTGGAGCTCGGCGACCGAGGCGGGGGTGTGCAACTGCTTCGCACCGAAGGTGATGTTGCCGGCCCAGTTCGTCTGGCGGGCGGACGGGGCGTGCGCCGAATGGTCGATCATGCCTCAGGAGCTTACGCTCCGCTCGTCCGCGGGCTCAGGAGAGCGGCCCGCCCCCGCGCTGACGCCGCGCGGGAAGGTCAGTAGGGCAGGGGTCGTCCGGACGGTGTTCGCAGGTCCAGCGGGGGCGGCCCCGCGGGGGGCTGCGGACGGCGGACGATCTGGATGCGGCCCACGGCCACCACCTCCTCCTGGTAACCCGGTATCTGCCCACCCTGGCGCCCTTCACACGTCGAGCGCCCGTCCGGACCGCCCTGCCGCGCTCGCGGATGCGGACCCGGTGATGTGCGGTGACCCTGGAGGTGTGGGGGAAGCCGAGGCGAGGAGGATCCGTCATGTCCGCGCTGGACAAGATCAAGAAGATGCTGAAGGGCCACGAGGACCAGGTCGGGAAGGGCGTCGACAAAGCCGGAGACATGATCGACGACCGGACCCAGGGCAAGTACAGCAAGCATGTGGACACCGGCCAGGACAAGCTCAAGCAGCAGTTCGGCTCGGACCGCGACCCTGACAACCCGCCCCGCCCCTGATCACGGAGATGCGTCGGCCCGCCGTCTGAACTCCGTCCCGGCGCCGGACCCGGTCACGGCTCACGCCGTCGCCGGGTCCGGCGCTTCTCACGCGTCCCGGCCCGGAGGGAATATCGAGCACATGACCGGATTCCTGTTATCGTCCCCGCCGCACAGCGTCTCCCGAGTGTGGGAAGTGACGGAACAGGATCCCGGAAGAGTGAGCACAGCATGGGCGAGACACGCGAAGCGGCGTTGATCAAGGCCGCGCGGAGGGGCGACCCCGAGGCGCAGGACCGGCTCGTCGCGTCCTGTCTGCCGCTGGTCTACAACATCGTCGGCCGGGCGCTGAACGGCCACGCCGATGTCGACGACGTGGTCCAGGACAGCGTGCTGCGTATGCTCCGCGGCCTGCCCGCACTGCGCAGCCCGAAGAGCTTCCGTTCCTGGTTCGTGGCCATCGCCATGAACGAGATACGCGGGCACTGGCGCGCACGCAGCACCGGGGAGATGTCCGCGGACCGGATGGATGACGCGTACGACGTCGTCGACCCCGCCGCCGACTTCGTCGATCTGACGATCATCCGGCTCGGCCTGACGGGGCAGCGCCGGGAGGCAGCGGAGGCGACGCGGTGGCTGGACGACGACGACCGCGAGCTGGTGTCGCTGTGGTGGCTGGAGACAGCCGGGGAACTGTCCCGGGCGGAAGTCGCGAGCGCCCTCGACCTGTCCCCCCAGCACACAGCGGTGCGGGTCCAGCGGATGAAGGAGCGTCTCGAAGCCGCCCGGGTGGTGGTGCGCGTCCTGGCGGCGCACCCGCGTTGCGTCCTGCTCGAAGACCTGACCGTCCGGTGGGACGGGGTGCCGTCCGCGCTGTGGCGCAAGCGTCTGGTGCGCCACGCGCGTGAGTGCACGGTGTGTGCGGGGCAGCGGTCGGGCCTGGTCCCGGCGGAGGGCCTGCTGGTCGGACTGGGTCTGGTGCCCGTGGCGGCGTCCGCCGGTGCTCCGGCGACGGAACTTCTGCCGCCGGACTTCGTGCCCGCAGCAGCCTCCGCGTCCGGTCCGGGGCGCGCCGAGCGTCGGCGGGACGGCGTCAGGCGGCGCCGTCGCACCACGGCCGTCGCCGGCCTCGCGGCGGTCGCGGTGCTGGGAGGCGGCGGAACCGCCGTGCACCTCTACACGGACGGCTCGGACGAAGACCCGGCGACCGCCGTCGCTCCGCTCACCGGTCCGTCGGCACCGGTGACCACGCCGTCGCCCCCGTCCACGTCCCCCTCCTCGGCCTCCCCCTCCCCCTCGTCGGCGTCACCGTCACCGTCCGCGACCGCGTCTCCGTCCGCGTCCAGGAGCCGGAGCGCCACCGCCACTCCGGAGAAGGCGCCGAGGCCGCACACGCCGTCCCCCGAGCCGTCTCCCGCGCCGAAGGCCTCGTCGGCGGCCCCGTCAGTGGCCGAAGAGGTCATCGCTCTGGTCAACAACGAGCGGGTGAAGGAGGGTTGCGGTTCGGTGAGCGGCAACAGCCTGCTGGCGAAGGCCGCGTCAGATCATTCCGCGGACATGGCGGCGCGGGACTACTTCTCCCATACTTCGCCGGACGGCACGGACCCCGGTGCACGCATCACCGCGGCCGGATACCGGTGGAGTACCTACGGCGAGAACATCGCGAAGGGCCAGCCGACCGCCGCGTCGGTGATGGACTCCTGGATGAACAGCGACGGTCACCGGGCGAACATCCTCAACTGCGATTTCAAGGAGATCGGGATCGGCAGAGTGGACTCGTCCGGCGGCCCCGTGTGGACCCAGAACTTCGGCACCGCCCTCTGACACCGCGGTTCGGAGGACTGTCATACAACGGAAACGAGCAGGTAGCACTCCCTCCACGTGAGGGATCTACCCTGGGTCCGAGCCCAGGCCGAAGGTGTCCGCCGGCGACAGACGCCTTCCCCCGCGGACAGGAGCACGGTGCCCACACCATCTCTTCTTGCCACTCGGCTTCCCCCCTGGCTCGCCCATGTGTTCCGCACCCAGCGCGGGCCGGTCCCCTGGAACGCGGTGCTGCGCGGGGCTCTGGCCGCCGTGCCGTTGCTGGTGGCGGTGCTCGTCGAGCGGCCGACCGCCGGGGTCCCCGCCGCCCTCGGCGCGATGCTGGCCGGCATCAACGACCGGCCCGGCAGTCGTCGCGCCTCGGTAGCCCGGCTGGGGTTTCCCGCTCTGGCGGGCTCGGCCGGTCTGCTGCTCGGCACGGTGATCGCGGGAGCGGTGGGAAGCGGGCCGTCCATGGTCCTCCTGCCGCTCGTGTTCGGGGTGTTGGGTCTGGTCGCGGGAGCGGTCAGTTCGACGGGGCCCGTCGCGTCCGCGTGCGGCACACAGGTGCTGGTCGCGGTGGTCATCGGGGCCGGCATGCCGCTGCCGGAGCCCGGCCCGCTGCGCGCCCTGCTGTTCCTGGCCGGTGCGGGATGGCTCCTGCTGCTCCGGCTCGTCCTGCCGTCGCCAGGCCGGCTCGACGGAGAGCGGGAGGCGGTCGCCGCGGTGTACGACGCAGTGGCCCGGCTCCTGAGGGCCGCAGGTGGCCCGCAGGCCCTGACCGGGCGTGCAGCGCTGAGTGCCGCGCTCGACCAGGCACAGGACGCACTGACCGGACCACGGCTACGGCGCTACGCGAGCTCCGCCGCCGAGCGGCGGCTGCACGCCCAGTACGCTGCCGCGTTCCCGTTGGTCGAGGCGGCGACCGCGCTGGCATGGGCCGGGGCCCCGCTCTCCGCCAGGATCGCGGAAGGCCCGCGCCGGCTGGCGGCCGCGGTGCGGACCGGCGGACCTTGCGGACCGTTGCCGGCCCCGGCCCGGACGGATGCCGGGCTGCGTGCCCTGGACGACGCCTTGCTACGGGCTGCGGCGGTCTTCGACCGCCCTGTCGGGGCGCCGCCGGGCAAGCACAGGGAACGCTCGTACTTCTCCGCCCTCGGCCTGGCGTGGAGCGCGGCAGGACGTGAGTACGGCCTCCGGGTCGCGGTGTGCTGTGCGACGAGTACGGTCGTGGCGCAGTGGCTGCACCACGACCACTGGTACTGGCTGCCCGCCACCACGGTGTTCCTCGTGAAGCCCGATCTCGGGCCGCTGGCCTCCCGGGTGATGTGCCGGGCCGTGGGTACCGTCGCGGGCGCCGCGGTCTTCGGAGCCGTGGCCGTGCTGGTGTCCGGGCCGCTCCCGCTGGTCGCGACGGTGGCGCTCTGCGGCGCGCTTCTTCCGGTCGCCACCCGTCACTTCGCGGTGCAGACGGCGGTGGTCACCGTACTCGTGCTGTCCCTCGTCCTGCTGGGGGGTGAACCGTCCGCCACCTGGGGGCGGGTGATCGAGTCCCTCCTCGCCTGTGCGACGGTGCTGCTGGTCGGGCACCTCCCGCTGCCGGGCCGGCGGGGCCACACCGTACGGGCCGCTCTCGACACGGCGGTGGGGGCGGCGCACCGCTATCTGGGGCACGTTCTGGACGCCCCTGCGGACCACATCGGGAGGGGAGCGCTGCGCCGCGACGCCTACCGGTCACTGGCGGCGGCACGTACGGCGATCGACCTGTCGGCCGCGGAACTCCCGCCGGTGGCCCGGCACTCCGCCGGGTCCGAGAGTATCGCGGGTGCGCTGGAGCGGCTCATCGACACCACGACGGCGTGTGCGGTGCAGTTGGATCACCCGGCCGCCGGACCGCCCCCTTCGCACGCGGGCCTGCTCGCCGCGCATCTCTCCGAGCTCGACCGGGCTCGGGCGGTCCCGGCACGGTGAGCGCCAGCTTCTAGGATGCGCCTCATGATCGCTGAATTGCAGTGCGTGGTACTGGACTGTCCCGACCCTGCTCGGCTTGCCGGGTTCTACGCGGCCGTGCTCGGTGGGGAGCTCGACAGGCCCGACAAGCGGTGGGCTCTCGACGAGAACTGGGCGACGGTGCACGCTCCGGCCGGAGCGGTGCTCTGTTTCCAGCGGGTCGAGGAGTTCCTGCCTCCACGGTGGCCGGACCCCGCCCGCCCGCAGCAGTTCCATCTGGACTTCGGTGTCCCGGATCTGGACCATGCCCAGGAACAGGTGCTCGTGCTCGGGGCGACTGTGCTGGACGGGGGGACCGACGCACGGGGCTGGCGGGTGTTCGCGGATCCGGCCGGGCATCCGTTCTGTCTGGTACGCCACTGACCTCGGGCGCCTGGATGAGGGGCCGGACGCCCGAGCCCGGGTCAGCGGCCGATCAGTGTCAGTGCGGCGCAGGTGCCGCCCACCGTGCCGGCGGACAGGACGGACACCGCCACGCAGCGGGCCCTGAGCCGGTCGTAACGTGCGGTGTACTCGCCGCGGAGTTCCACGGCGCGGCCGGCGATCCTCGTGAGCGTCTCCCGGCACACCTCGACCCTGTCCGCGACGTAGACGCGCTCGACGTCCTCACGCTGGGCGGTGGTCAGCCAGGGCAGGGCGTCGGTGAAGCGGCGGGCCTCTCGGCGTGCCTCTTCGACCTCGGCGTTCCAGAGCAGGTAGCCCTCCACCTGAGCCAGGCCTCGGGCGCTCTCCTTGTCCGGCTTCACACGGTCCTCCTTCTCCTCGAGCCGTCGCCCCGTGGTCCTATTCCTGCTTGTCCCCAGGCGCCACCGTGACGGACTCATGAGGACGGTTCACCGCCACTTCGAGAGCACGGATCGAGGGGTAGTGCAGGTCGAACGCCGGGGATTCGGAACGGATCCGCGGAAGCGTCAGGAAGTTGTGACGCGGGGGCGGGCAGGATGTCGCCCATTCGAGCGAACGGCCGTAGCCCCAGGGGTCGTCGACCTCGACCTGTTTCCCGTACTTGGCGGTCTTCCACACGTTGTACAGGAACGGAAGCATCGACAGGCCCAGCAGGAACGAGGAGATCGACGAGATCGTGTTCAGGGCGGTGAAACCGTCGGCGGCGAGGTAGTCCGCGTAACGGCGCGGCATGCCCTCGGCACCCAGCCAGTGCTGGACCAGGA
>NZ_JBIAIN010000033.1:0-62549 GCF_042871445.1 Streptomyces sp. NPDC005794 | reverse complement strand
GACACACCCCACCCAACGCCACACCACCGGTCCGGGACACGCCCGGACCGGTCACATCATACGAATCAACGACCCGCGAAGTCCGGGCCTAGAAGCTCCCGATGGACAGAGATCTCGCGAGACGGGCCAGCCAGGCACAGGACTTGATCGTCCAGGCGGACGTGAAGCTGTTGCGCCACCGCAGCGTGACGTTCGGGGGCAGGTCGAGCGCAGGTCGTGCGGCGCGACCGGTCAGGCTCGGTCCGCACCGAGGTGGGCTGTTGGGCGTCGACGGCGGCCTGGCCGTTGCTGCGGTTGGGGATCGTGTGCGCATGGCCATGTGACGACCGGCCTGTGACGTCGTGCGGAATGCCACGGCCTCACACATCAACTCGGCGAAACCAAGGGTGAGCGACGTCCTCGCTCACCTCGGTGCCTGCTCGTCTCGGGGCGTCGCGTGGGACGGCCGTCAGCCGAAGTCGTCGGGGACGATGTGGAGTCTCTGTGCGATGCGGGCGAGGGCCTTCTGGTCGGTCGTGTTGAGCGAGTCGAGGACGATGCGGCGTACGGCGCGCAGGTGTGTGTGCGCTGCCAGGTGCACGATGTCGAAGCCGGCGTCGGTGAGTTCGGCGAGGGTGTAACGGCCGTCGGCCGGGTCGGGTGTCCGTACGACCCAGCCGCGCTGTTCACAGCGTTTGATGACGTTGGACAGGCGGGAGAGCGACCCGCTGGCGAGGAAGGCGAGCTCTCCCATCCGCAGCTTGCGCTGCGGGGCCTCGGAGAGATGGCTGAGCACGAGGTACTCGAACAGGGTGAGGCCGTGTTCCTTCCGCAGCGGCGACTCCAGCTTGCCGGGCAGCAGCAGGACGAGGGAGATCAGCCCCGTCCACGCCGCCTTCTCCTGTTCGTCGAGCCATCGCAGCTCCTCGTCGTCCTCGTGTTCGCCCGTGCCACTCATGGGCCCTCCCGTGCTGCTCATGGATCATCCCGCCCTTCCGGCGAAGTCCGCCATCACTTTGCGCTTGAAGTCATTGCTTGCTAATCTCACTTTACGCGTGAACTCATGTGTGAGGAAACGCGCCCCCATCGGCAGGAAGAGGGAGCATCATGAGCACCGTCACCTTCGGCATCACTCCGGGCTTCGGCGAGAAGCTGCACGAGGCCCTCGGCTACAGCGGGGCCGTCCGTGTCGGCGACCGGGTCGAGACCTCCGGCCAGGCCGGGGTGGATGACGACCTGGTCATCCCCGACTCGCTGGAAGACGAGATCATCCAGGCTTTCGACAACGTGGAGCGCACGCTCGCCACGGTCGGTGCGACATGGAAGGACGTCATTCACGTCAACTCCTACCACAAGGTCGCACCGGGAGATGACGTCATCGGCGAGGACCACAACACGGTCATGGCCGAGCAGTTCCGCCGTCGCCTCGACGGCCGCGCGCCGATCTGGACCGAGACCGGCGTCACGGTCCTCGGCCTCGCCGCCATGCGCGTGGAGATCCGCGTCACCGCCATCGTCGGCTCCGGGAACTGAACCACCACCTCCAGGGACCGAACCGTAGTCACCAAGGACTGAAACCGCGCCTCTTCGCGGTAGGCGGTCACCCCGAAACCGCGGCGGCGACCTGCCGCGCGCCCGTCATGATCGCTCGACGGGGCGCGCCTGAACCGCTGCTGACTCTCACCTTGAAGTTCCCCCCGGGGCCTGGACAGCGGGTGTCTACGCTGCGGGGGGTGAGGCCGTTCCTGAGCAAGGATCTCGTTTCGAGCGGGGTGGCGTCCCCGTACTCGGGCTGCCTGCGGAGTGGGCTGCGGCTGTACTCGATCTCGATAGAGCGACAGATATCGGCCCGGGCGGCCTCGCGGGTCTCCCGGGCGGTGGTTCCGATCTCCGGCTTGAGGGCAGCGAACCAGCTTTCCGCAGCAGCGTTGAAGGACGTCATCCGGTTTCTATGGTCCGTTCCGGTTGGTGAGCCGCTTGAGGCACTGACGATCAACGATCCCTAGCTGGCTCGCCCCGCAAGCTGCCGGTGCTGCCCTCACCAGGCAGCACCGGCAGCTCCATCCTGGAGTGTCCCTCCGAAACGTGATCCGGCTGAACTACGGAGTTCGGCGGGAGGAACCCCGTTGTCCCCTGCCGTCTCCGACTGCCGCGCGGCGCAGGGGGCTCGCCTGAGCGGAGGTGTTCAGGCGGCGTCGGCGCCGCCAAAGCAGTACGGCTATGGGGAGGAGGCACACCGGTAGCAGTCGCAGGGCCCAGGTGCCTACGGATCCAGGCTCCGCAGTTGGGCCGAGGCCAGCTGCTGCTTGGCGGGGGGTTGGCGAGCCGAGCCAGACGTTGTCGCCCCCGTCGGTGGTTGACGGTGCGTTCAACGAGCGGTCGACGTTCTGCGGGAGCTTTGCGAAGTCCGCGGTGAACCGCTCGTCAGAGATCTTTTCAAGGGGAATATTGGTGAGGTCGACACCGCCGTAGACGTAGGTCTGCACATAGGTGGTGTTACCGCGGGTGGTCTTGTCGGTGACCTTGAAATCGCCCTTGGTGTACGAGTCGACGTACTGGTCGAAGGTATCGGTGGGCTTCCAACCGTCGGTGGTCGTCCAGGTGTCGATGTCGCCGCTGTTGATGAGTTTGCCGTACGTCGTCTCCTTGGCCAGACTCAGCTCGCGGTACCACTGGGCGGCGACCCGGGCGAGATAGACACGGCGCAGGGCGGCGTACTCAGGGGCACTGTTGATGGCCTGTTTGAGCTTGGGGAGGATCAGGCTACGGAAGAGTTCTTCATTGTGGTCCTCTGTGGCCTGGTCCTGCTGAGGGCACGAGCGGGCGGACGACTGCCCATGGCTCGCCAGGTACTGGGTTTCCATCTTCACGTCGAGAGGCGCTTCGAGGATGTAGAGCTTGTCGCCCTCTTGGCGGACCGGTGCAGGCGCCGGCAGGATCCAGTTGCGGAAGGACAAGCAGTCACCCTTGACTCCGCCCCAGAACTTACGGCCCAGCGCACTGTGCGGATGGATCAGCTCACCGACCGTCTTCTTCATCCGTAGATCGGCCTCCAGCAGGACGCGTCCGGCATCCGTGCGCCCCAGCTGGTCGTCGACGATGCGGTCTGGCTCGTCGGGGTTGAGGTTGACCCAGAAGTCCCGCGGGTTGAGGGAGAGCCAGACGAAGAATGCGTCGGAGGTCTGCCCGGCGGCCTTCAGACCGGTGGAGGTGCGCAGATCGCCGTGCATGGGGTCGCTCTGGGCACTGAACGAGTACTGCAATCCGCTGCCGTCGCCGGGGTCCGACAGGTAGCGCAGTTGCATGCTGGAGAAGTCGATGCCGCCGGTCGTCCCGGAAGGGGGGTCCGTCAGTGCCTTGATGAGGCCGTTGTCGGGCGGGGCGACGCTCTCGTCGCAATCCGGTCCCGCGGCATCGATCCGTGAGACGAGTGCCAGTCGGATACTGAGGTTCTGCTGGCTGCAGGGCTTGCCTTGACCAGTTCTGAAGACCTTGTCTGTCTTCTTGGCTGTCTCGTACTTGCGCTTGGTGTTCTCCTTCTTGAGTTCTGCCAGCCTCGCTTTCTCGGCCGCCTTCTCTTTCTGGAACGATGGGTCAGCCTTTGCTGCTCGGCCCGCCTCGCCGAGGCGGGCCTCCAACTTCTGCTTGTAACCCTTCGACCGGTAGACCGCTGCGAAGAACCGGTCGGTGGTCGGTGGAATCTTAGGGGAGCACTTTGACTTGCAGGGAGAGTAGTCGCTGTAGATCGTGGAGAGACGAACGGGGTCCTGTACACCCAACTTGGTCATCTGGACCAGAATGAGTTCCTCGGCGTGGAGGCGCTGCAGAACGGACTCGTTGTTGGAGAATACTGACTTATCGTTCGTCGCTTTGATGATCATAAAGCGCTTGATCTTCGATCGTTCGTCGAGACGGAGTTGCTTGTAGAGATCCGGGTTGCTCTCCGCAAGTTCTGCGGCGTCGACGACCTCGTATCCGCCGGTCCGCACACCGTCCAAACCCGTGATGTCCACGAACCCGATGGCCAGGACTCTCCCCGTCTTGCTCGGGCTGGAGAGGTACCTTGCGTCCCTTGCTACGTACGCCATCCGCCCGATAGGGCTCTCGTACAAATGCTCCAGTTCCGTACCAGGTACAGCGGGGGGTTTCGCTTTCTCCATCTCCGCCGCGACGGCCAGCGAATGAGAGGCGAAGGCCACCGCGAACGCCGCCAACAGGGCCGTGAGGCCGCGCAGCCAGGTATGAACGGCGGGGCGGATCACAGTCCGTCCTCGGTCTGGCCCTGGTTGGTGAACACCCTGTCGACAGTTCGCAGATCGGCGTCCGTCGAAGCTCGCGACCGGGACAGCGCGGAGGCGAGCCACAGCCCTGCGACGAGAACGAGGAGCGCCCACACGCCGGCCGCCGCGCCGCCTGCGACTGCCTCGGGGCACTCTCCGACCCGTAGTGGCAGACCGCCGTGGTAGGTGGGGGCCGCACACTCCGCCGAGGCGGGCGAGGGGGCACCGATGACCAGGGCCGCGGTAGCGGCGGTCAGGGCTGACAGCCTTACGATGCGGTGGCCGATCACGACAGTTCCTCCCGGGTGGGCAGCGGGGATGTCTCGGGGGGCGTGGAGGTGCCCTTCAACTCCAGTACGCGACTGCGGAGTCGCTCCTCCGGCGGGATGAAGGAATCAGCGCCGGGACGTCCGCGGTGCCAGCGCTGTACTGCGAGGTCGAGCTGCGCCTGCTGGAACCGCTGAAGGTGGCGCAGCCCCGCCGTGCCGTCGCGGCGCCATACCCGCACTTCCAGCAGGAGACGACGGCGCGGGGAGAGCAGCAGGTCGATCTCCGGCTCGGTGACCGCACCATGCCCGGCAACTGCCTCGGCACGCAGCGCATCACCCAGTCCCGCCGCCTGGGCCTTGAGGCCACGGCGCACAATCAGCACGTACAGCGCTACGAACACCCCTGAGGTGATCAACGTCATCACCGGGATTCCGATGAGCAGACCGAGGGTCTCGTTGGCGTACCAGTCCGCCCTGCGATTGTCGAGATGGATCAGCATCACGTCCGTCTCGAAGTGCCCGCCCACTGCGCCCAGGAACCCACCACCCACGACCACCCACCGGTCACGGCGCGCCGGCAGCCAGCGGGCTGCGCCGATCCCGGCACCCGCAAGCGCGGTAAAGGCCACGTGGGCCGCCATCAGCCCGACTACCTGCCGGTCCCAGAACTGAGTGAAATGGTGCTCCGGGTTGACGAAGCCCAGATAGTGGACCGTCTCGGTGAGGTTGAACCCGAGCCCGACGGCCGCGCCGAGGACGACTCCGGAGATCACGCCGTCGATGTGGCGCCGGAAGAGCAGGAAGAGCGCAGCGACTCCGGCCGCTTTGCCGAGTTCCGTCACCAGGGCCGCATCGAGGGGGAACAGGACGTAGAGCTCGCGGACGCTGTCCCGGGGGCGCTCCCAGTAGCGGGACAGGAAGTAGCCGGGCAGAGACCGCTGAAACCAGGTGATCATGACGATCCCGAACCCACCGCCGACAAGAGCTCCCCACCCGAAGCCGGTCAGCAGCAGCCATCCGGGCATCCGCCGGTAGAGCTGCGCCCGATGGATGAGGAGCAGCGCCGCCAGTGTGGAGGGCAGGCAGAGCAACAGCTGCAGTGGATTTGCCCCCATAGTGGCCAGCGGCATCACGGTGAAGGGCAGCAGCAGGGCGCCGAGAATGGCCAACTGGCAAACACGCGCGGTTTGTTCGGGAAGGCGGGCTCCGGGGCCGGACCCCGGGGTGCCGCCGCGCCCCGCGAGCAGTAGACCGAGACCGAGCAGGGCCGCGACCCCCCAGCCGACCAGAAGTAGGACCCGCGTCATCTGGAAGGGTGCCGGCTCGGGCAGCAGGAAGAACTTGAGCCAGTTCGTGGGCGAGGGGAGTTCGGGCGCGGCCCAGAAGAGGATCTGGCCGACCGCGTACACCGCAGACAGCGCGAGGGCCACGATGATCGCGCCCGTCATACCGTTCCGGGGCGTGCGCGCCGGTGGCCCGCCGGGCACGGTCGGTACGGCATCGGCTGCCACCGTCATGAGGCCCCTCCGTCCTGCGGGAGCTCGGGCAGGCTGGGAAAGTCCGAGGGCAGCCCTGGCACATCCGTGGGGAACTCGGTGGGAAACGTCGAGGGGAAGTCGGTGGGCAGGTCGGTCGTGAAGCCGGAGGGGAGGAAGCCGCTCGGTAGCTGCGTCGGTTTGGTGTAGTCGGTCGGGAGATCGGTAGGGAGTGCTGTGATGAATCCGGTCGGCAGAGAGGTCTGGCCAGGCGTTGGCATGCTCGGCATGGTCTCCGGCAACCGGAGCACCGGGTCGGTGGTGAAACCGACGGCCGCAGCGGCTGCGGCGGCGACGATCCCGATCGTGCCGATCGCCGCCATCAGCCGTACATAGAGGCGGGGCACGTGTTCCGGCCCGCCAGACGGGCCTTTCTCCAGATCTCCTGGTGGCTCCGTGATCGTCCTGGGCGACTCGTCCGCATCGGATGTCATGATTCCCCCCGTGAGTTCCTCATGGGTCAGTGACGCATGTGAAGTCCGTAAGCTACCGCGCGGCTCGGCATGAACGGCCCCCGAAGGTACCGGACTTGACGTGGCAGCCTCAGTATGGCTATGAGGGCGAACCCGCAACGCCTGTTCACGGCACGTACCGTCACCCGGCAGGTGAAGATTTGGTAGTGCTCCCGCGTGTGTCGAGGAGCCGGACGGCATGAGCGCAGGGAGCGGTGACCCTGGACGAGGCAGGGATCGGCAACAACCACCCTCGCGAGCGCACTACCAGATCGTCCGCCAGCCAGCAGATGGCGTGTGCGGTGGTGAGCCGGTCGTGGTGCATCCAGAAGGCTGATGAAGATCTCGGGTTCTGGCCCTGCCGTGGGGGTGGGGACGGGTGCGCTGCTCGCCCCTTCCACAGCAGGACTGCCCTGCGCTTCCCGAGCGTAGGACGGTCCGTCTGTCCGGGGTTGCCGTCGGCCCGGAGGCTGCCGACGAGTGCTCCGCAGCAGCGGTCCGGACGATGGTGGTGCAAGGTCAATGGTGCAAGGTCATGAAGCGTCAAGGGACATCGCGAAGAGCCGTGCCAGAACGTGCACCTGGTAGTGGGTCGGGCCTACGGGCATGACCAGACCGGCGTCGATCAGGCTCTCCAGCACGTCCTCTGCCTGAGCAAGGCCGCGGTGGAGGAGACCCGCTGATTCGGACAGGGACATGAACGGGTTGGTTGATGAACTCAGCAGCTTGAATGCATGCGCTTGTTCAGCATCAAGACGGGCGTAACTCCGCGCGATGACAGTGTGCACTGCCAGGTCGCCGGCCTGCAGCTCAGCCAGCCGGTTGGTCTCGTCCGCCAGGCGTCCAGCCAGCGTCGCGACGGACCAGGTACGGCGGGAGGCCAGTCGGGAAGCGGCAATGCGGATCGCCAGCGGCAGGAATCCGCAAGCGGCAACTACATACCGGGCGTGCTCGCGTTCAGTGGCTATCCTCCTCGCGCCGACGATCTGTGCGAAAAGACTGAGCGCTTCGTCCGGGGACATCACGTCGAGTTCCACGAGACGAGCCCCAGCCAGGTCGATCATCCTTCTGTGTGACGTGACCAGGACGCCGCAGTTCTCAGAAGCGGGTAGAAACCATCTGACCTGTGCTGCGTCCTGTGCTTCGTCCAGGAACAACAGCATATGCCGGTCGTTCAGGACGGAGCGGAACAGGGCAGAGCGCCCGCTGAGGCTTTCGGGAATGTTGTGCTCAGCGACTCCGAGAGCGCGCAGCGCCAGACCGAGCGCAGCCGTCGGCGGCACGTGGTCAAGGGGGATATACAGCTGGCCGTCCGGGAAGGCATGACGGGTTGCCTGTGCGACGTGCACTGCCAGGCTGGTCTTTCCCACGCCGCCGGTGCCGGAGATGGCAGCCACCGCCGGCCTCTCGCCCGTTGCAGTGAGTAGGCGGACCAGCTTGGACGCAACGGTGGCACGTCCTGTGAAGTCAGGCAGATCCGCCGGTAGTTGTGCTGGCCGGACGTGTGCGTGACCGGGGTCGAAGGCGCCGGACGTCGAAGGTCCATAGAGAGTCGGATCCGCTTGCAGGATGCGTTGCTGAAGCTGGGCGAGCTCGGGGTGCGGGTCGACGCCCAGCTCATCGGCCAGTAGTCGGCGTGTGTCCGCGTATACCGCGAGGGCCTCGGACTGCCGGCCGCTGCCGTACAGGGCCAGCATCAGCAGCTCGCGGAGCCGCTCGCGCAGCGGGTGCGCCGCAGTCAGCGCGGTGAGCTCGGAGACCGCCTGAGCGTGCTGACCGTGCGTGAGGTCCATGTCTAGGCAGGATTCAAGTATCTGTAGTCGCCACTCCTCCAGGCTGGTGCGCTGGTTCTCCGCGTAGGGGCCGGGGATCGCAGCGAGTGCTTCGCCCTCCCAGAGCGCGAGTGCCTGCCGAAGCAGGCTTCGCCCCTGGAACAGGTCTCCTGCGGCACGTGCAGTTTCCGCTTGCTTACAGAGGTCCCTGGCCTTGGTGACGTCCAGGGCTTGGGCAGGCAGACGGATGGCGTAGCCACCGGATTCGGTTACCAATACCTGGGGTCCCAGCAGCTTGCGCAGTCTGGAGGCGTAGGTACGCACGGAGGCCAAGGCCTGCGAGGGCGGGGCGTCGCCCCAGAGCGCGTCGATCAGCTCGCTCGCTGTGGCGGTCCGGCCTTCCCGAAGTAACAGGGCTGCCAACAAGGCCCGTTGCTGCGGAGAGCCGGTCACCAGCGGCTGGCCTTCGTGCCACGCGCGCACCGGCCCCAGCAGGGCGAAATGGAGCCCTGGGGCCGGCACCGCGTGCGGCGGTGCCGGCGCGACGCGCTCGACACTCCTGCGACCTTCGAGCCGTGCCGCCATCTCCACCAGAATCACGCTTCTGGGAGCCGCACGGGTGACTGGTGGTGGCGGGAGGAGTTCTACCTGACCGAGCGCACGCTGCCAGGCGTCGATCCACAGCGGATGCTCAGCCGGCGCGACCAGGCACGCTGTCAGAAAGCCCGTCAGCTGGTGGATGTCGCGAGGTACGGTCCTGCTCCGCAGGATGCGGTGCGCTGTGCTGTGCGGAAGACAGCCCGTACCGGCTCGAGTCTCCATCTCACGCACCGACGGCCGGCCCGCCAACTCGTACAGCTTTCGCAGGCCGGCTTGCAGCGTGTCGATGCCATCGATACCCAGAGGGTTCGGCGAACCCCCGGCGGAGCTACGGAAACTGCGCCTTCGGGCCTGTTGCCACAGCTCCATCGCCTTGCTCTCCGGCGCACCGCAGGCCCGCGCATAGGCGCGCACGCTCTGCTCACTGGGGACTGACCGCCCTGAAGCCGCCCGTTGGAGGGTGGTGGCATGGCAACCCGCACGGACGGCCAGCTCCGCATACGAATATCCGCGGGCCGTGCGTTGGTCGCGCAGCCATTGCGCCAACGCGACCAACGCCCTGTTGGACGACGCGATCGGCCTCTCCTTGCGTCCCACTGCAGCAGCGGATTCTCAGGGCGCAGTGACAGCGTGCACGACTTGGACCAGCCTGTGACCCACCCTCCGGCCCCTTACCCGCAGGGCCATCAGCGTGCCTGCCGCCACCGCTCCAGCGCCGCTCAGTACCGCCAGGACCGACGACAACTCCAGACCGCTCGCGGACAGCCCACACGCCAGCACGGTGATCACCACGATGACCACCGCATCGGGAGTGGAGGGCCGACTACGGCAGGGGTCGCCATGCACCACGCAGCGAGCCGGGAAAGAGGGACGTGACATGGGTTGTGCCTCCTGAGATCGAGAGACTCTCACGCGTCCTGCGCGCGAGACCGATTGCGGGCTCCAAGTTCTGCGATCCGAAAGGGGTTTGCCGACCCCGATCGGATCTGCATCGTGCCACCCGGCCGGCAATCCGGGGGATACCCTCCAACGCGATTGATGCGCGAGTGTCCACGCTTGTGCTCGCTGACGCTGGGCCGACGCTGACGACAAACACAGCCTCTACCAGCCGGTTCGTACCCGGACACAAAGCCACTGCCAGCCAGATGGCGTTTAGATGCAGGGATTATCCCAATCGCCCCGCAACGTGGTTCATCAATCATTCAAGGCCAGGAGGCAATCTCTTCCAGCGTAGACACACCCCTCCTGAGAGTTGCGGGCTCCACCAAAACGATCAGGAACTCCAGGCGCCATCACGTTGCCGCGTGAGATCGCCTACGGCTGGCGCCCTCCAAGAGGGCGCCAGCCGTATAGCCGGTGTCCCCCGTTCGGATCGTGCAGGTGGGCCCGCTCAAGCACCGCTGCCAGGGGCAACGGGCCGATGTGTGCACAGGCAGCCACCCCCGGGCTCGTGTCACCGGGATTCAGGTCCACTGATGTCCGGATCACCGGTCCGGTCCAGATCGCACGCGACGTACGAGATCGCGGGATCCAGGGTGCAGCCTCCTTGGGCATCGGCGGCCGCAACGGCGCCTGGGTGCACATCGAGCAAGCCTCGCAGGCCAACTGACCGATGGAGTGTTCGAGGCGGATGACTTCACCGACGCCATCATGGTGGAGGCCATCAGCGATGGGGCGGACCTGCTGGCGCATCCCCGGAGACTGGTACCAGGCGATCTGAGAGTGCAGTACGTGACGTAATGGCGGATCTGCCATCTGTCAGCCGGGCACCTCTTCGCATGCTTCGCTGTGACCTCGACATCGGAAACGAGGAGTTCTGGGAGCTGGAAACCTCGGTGACGAAGTCGTACTTGGTAGGACAGCATGCGTTCCGGCCAAGATCAGGAGCTGTGGGCCCGGCCGACGCGGACAGGGGGCGGTCTCCTCGGGCGCGTGCCGTGGATGACCACGACGATGCGGGTTCGTGGCCGGGATTGCCAACCGAAGCGGGGGTCCGGGGGCCGGCGAAAGCCCCGCACACCTCCACGACGCGAGCGATCTGGTTGCGGTTCGAGCCGATTCGGTTGAGCGCGGTGCGGGCCTCGATCAGCTCGCGCAGCTCCTCCTGGTAGGGGGTGGCCGGGATCGGCCTGGATGTGCCCATCGCGACGGCCACCGCCATGTCTGCGGCGTAGCTGTTCGGGGTCTTGTCGGCGAGCGTCACGGTGATGAACCGGGAACCAAAGAGCACGTCAGCTGTGCTCGGCGGCCATGGAGTCGAAGGCCGCCCGGATGAGCTGATCGATGGAGCCGGGCCGTTCTGTCATGGAGTCGAAGAGGTCGGCGAGCAGCCACAACACGAAGCTGTGGACCAGGGCTTCCTTCGGCGAGATCTGTCCGAACTGGTCGCGCCATGCCACAGTGTCCATGCCCATCGCCGCGGCCATGAGGACACCGGTGACCATCGGCACCTCAGCCGGGTCGGCCATCTCGAACGTGGGGAGCCTGCGGATCACAGCGGGGATCAGATCACTGAGCGGATCAAGACGATCCTCGCCATCGTTCTGCTCGGCGATCAGATACCCGGTCAGCACGCCCACCATGAAGACCGTGCCCCGGGACACCTCCTGACGCCCGTGGGCGTCCATCGCAGCCTTGACCCGCTGCTGCGCCTGCTGGCGCTCCTCGGAGGAAGTGCGCTTCTCCAGGACCCGGTACGAGTCCCACGCTGCACGGATCGCCTCATCCACGACCACACCATCATCAGTCATGAGCCAACCGTAGTGCGACGATCAGAGAGAAAACGCCGCAAAGGCCAGATGCGCGCTGTGCCCGGGCGACGTCCTTCGCGCGGCATCGGCTGGTGTGGTGCGCCTACACGGCGGTGGTGCGCGCCGGCGCACCCGGTGCACGGCGCGCATCGTGGGCCTGCCGTTGAGGTGCCTATGAACGTCTCTGAGCGCGGGTATGAACATGCTCGGTGGTGCGTCCCTGAACTCGGTAAGCGGATGGACCCTCCGGTAGTGTTGGTGAGGACCCTTGACGCTTTCTCGGACGGTGGGGACAGGATGATTCTTGTGACGGGTGCGACCGGCACCATTGGCCGGTACCTGGTACGGGCGCTTGCGGAGGCGGACGTGCCCTTTCGGGCGCTGGTGCGGGACGCGCGCAAGGGCAAGGAGCTGGACTGCGAGTTCGTGGTCGGGGACTTCGACGATCCGGTGTCGATGGAGTCCGCTCTGAAGGGCGTTGACCGTCTTCTGCTCAACAGTGGCGGCGCGCTTCCCGTGGACGGGCAGCAGCCGATGATCCGGCAGCAGACCGGCGTCATCGACGCGGCACGGGCTGTCGGGGTCTCGTGGGTGGTAAAGATATCGGCATGGCAACCCGGCCGGGACGCGAAGCTGTCCGTACGCGCGCACTGGGAGATCGAGCAGTACCTCAAGGCGTCCGGGCTGCGGTGGGCGTCACTGCAGCCCACGGGCTACATGCAGAATTTCCTCACCGGCGAGGGCGGCTTCACCCACAGTGGTGTCCTGGAAGGTCCGTACGGTGCGGGACGTGTGTCGTACATCGACGCCTACGACGTCGCCGCCTGTGCCGCAGTGCTGCTGACAGACCCGCTCCGAGACGGCGAAACCTATGCGCTCACCGGGCCGGAGGCGCTGACGCATGAGGAGATCGCCGCCAAGCTCACCATTCCCTTCCGTGATCTGACACCTCAGGAGGCGGCTGAGGGTCTCCAGGCACAGGGATTGCCCGGATGGTTCGTAGATGACCTTCTTCTGCTCTACGCAGAGATGGCAGCCGGTGCGATGTCTGAGGTGACGACGGTGGTGCGGGAGCTGACCGGGCATGCGCCGCGTACGTTCGACGAGTTCTTGGCGAACGGGTAGGACACGGCTCGTAGAACCTTCAATCCCGCAACCCCGGAGATCGGAATCCAGGAGCACGGAAGGCCCGAACGGCGAAACCGCGTGTCGGGCCTGCTGTTCCCCCCGATGACGGCTCGCCGCCCGTGAGGGCAGCAGCATGCTCACCCACATCGAGCTCCTCGGCCTGCCGGCCGAACAGACTCGCACCGCCGTCGGCGACGCCCGCCAGGCCGAGCTGACCGGACTCGGACATCCCGCAGTCATGCGGGCCTGGCTCATCCAGGCCATGACCGGACGCCGGGCCAGCGAAGTGCTGATGACGGACTTCGAACCACTCTCCGACATCCCAGGCCTGGACGCCGCCGCCGTTCCCGAGGGGATGGTTGCCCGGCACCGCTACCAGGAGACGGAGATCGACGCGGCACCGAACACCGTCCTCGTCGACCGCGACGTCGTGGAGATCATCCGGGAGATCGGGCGCGACGGGAGAGAGATCGGCATGGACCGCCGCGACATGCTCGACCTCGTGCAGCTCGACCGCCGCACCGACCGCATCCTGCCCAACGGCTACTGCCTGCTGCCGCCCACCCGGTCCTGAGACAAGGGAAACGCCTGCCACGGCTGCGACCACTTCGCCACCGACCGCGGCCAGCAACGGACCGAGGACCGGCCTCCCCCCTCAGGCGCCCTCAGCCGACGAGCGTGTCCAAGAGCTCGAACAGCGACTGGCCGCCGCACACGGTGAGATCCTGCGCTGCAACGCGTGATCCAGTCATACGGCCCAGGGCTGTGACAGCACTCTCCGGACTGCAGAACTTACGATCCAGAGCGCAATCCCAGAGCACTGTGCTCCACCACACCCGAGGGAGGATCACTCTTTCCCGAAGCCCTGGCAGTCAACTCCACAAGGCCGGCCCGGAGTTCGGCGGCGGGCTCGCCAAGGACGATCGCGCTGATGATCAGCTCCATCATCAGACAGTCGTACTCGTCGCCCCTGCTCCGATAGCGCTCCCCATCGGCCTCCACGACAGCAGAGGTGATCCTCCTCCCACCACCGGTCGCGGGGGCAAAGGACGCCTCATAGATGCCGCGGCCGGTCCAACTCCGGTGCATGAAAAGGACATCGTCTTCAGCGAAGACGTTCCACTTCTCATCCATGTCCCAGGCGTGATATCCGCGCCGGATCTGCTCCCAGTCCTCGTCGGTCCAGACACGGCCCGGCAACTGAGACACCGGACGGGGCGTGCTGATCGGATGGAGGCGCCGGAATGACTCTCGGGTGAGCGGGGCATCGGCAGTCATGACGTGATCCTACGGAAGCACCACTCCAACAGGACAGCGCATTACCTCCAAGAGCAGGCAGCCTGGGCGGAGGGTGACCCTCGGCCGCCTTCCTGAGGCGTCCGCAACGTCCTGAACAGCAGCTTCGCAGGAATCCTTCCCGACTCTGCCCCAGCACCCTGGCGACGGCGGCCTTCAGCCGGTCGGTACTCCGTACGGCCTTGAGGTGAGCACCGTCGAGGACTTCTTTGCCGAGCACGACGACTGGCCGTGGAATCCGCGCCGTCCGGGCCGCGCCACTTTCCACTACCTGATCCTCGTCACCGAGGGTGAGCTGCTCCACGATGTCGACCACGTCACGCGGACCGTTGCCTGCGGCCAGTGGCTGTGGGTGCGTCCCGGGCACGCGCAGTGCTGGCATCCACCGGGCGCCGCCCGCGGCTTGTTCATCCTGTTCGAGCCGGACGTGCTGACGTCCGACGCCGCCTGCCTGCTGGCCCCGCTCACCGCGCACGAGGCCCCTGCCGTTCTCAGCTCGCACCCCGATGACGCGGCCTGGCTGAGGCGGACGGCGCTCCAGCTCCTGGACGAGCACCGTGCACTGGGGCGCCGCCGGCTCGACGTCCACCACGCCCTGCGGCGCAGCCTGCTCGAATCGCTGCTGCTGCGCCTCGCCAATTCCCCGGATGTCACCTCCACCGGCGCGTTGGAGGGCGGCACGGGCCGCAGGGTCACGTACGCACGGTTCGTGGACGCCCTGGAGCTGCACTTCCGGGAACTGCACCGGGCTGCGGACTATGCCGGCCTGCTCGGCTGTTCGGTTCGTACCCTCAGCCGCGCGTCCCGGGACGCCACCGGCAAGGGGGTGCGTGAGGTCATCGACGAGCGGCGGCTGCTCGAAGCCCGGCGCCTGCTGGGAGGTGGCGGTTGGGACGCCCGGGCTGTGGCCGTCCATCTCGGGTTCACCGATCCCGCGAACTTCGGCCGCTTCTTCCGTGGCCACACCGGCGAGCGGCTCCCGGATGCCCGCGAAGGCTTGCGGAACTCCTGCCTCCACGAGCGGGTGGGTTGGGCATCGTTGTCCTGGACTCTTCCCACCGGCCCCCGTCCGGACCATAGTCTGATCATGAACCATTCACCGGATGCGCCGCCCGTCCCGCCCGAGGGAACGGCACCACCACGTACACGCTTTTTCGGATCACACGAGATCGCCGCCGCATTGCTCACCGCGACGGTCGCACTCCTCATCGCTCTCGTCGCCTTCGGTAACATCACGGACGCCGGAACGAACAGGGACTTCGTGCGTCATGTGCTGGCGATGGACACCACGTTCCAGGACAAGGACCTGATGTGGCGGGCGGTCACCTCGCGCACCCTGCAGGACGCGGCGTACGTCGCGATCATCGCCTGGGAGACCGTGGCCGCCCTCGTCCTGCTCGCCGGCACCTGGCTCTGGGCCCGCCGGAGTCCGCGGGCCCGGCAGATCTCCACCGTCGGCCTGGTGATGGTGCTGCTCCTGTTCGGTATGGGGTTCCTCGCGATCGGCGGCGAGTGGTTCGCGATGTGGCAGTCGGACGACTGGAACGGCCTGGACGCGGCCACCCGCAATGTGGTCCTCAGCGGAATCGCTCTGCTGGTGGTGCTGGGGGCCGGCCAACGGGACCATGGCGCCCCCGCTCCGTGACCTCCACGGCGGGGCCTTCGGACATTCGGCGGCGGTGACGTTCCTGGCTCCTCGACTGCCCGGGTGGGGCTTCCCTGAAGTCTCGTACGGTGCGGCGTGCGGCGTCTCCACCCTGGCAAGCACCCGCCCCAGTGGAGTGCGTTCGATCAAGTGAGGCATGACCTTCTGAAAGCCGATGTCCCCGTCAGCCCCGCGCCGGCCCGGTACGGGTTGCGGTCACCGAACTCCTTGGCCACAGCGACCTGGAACCGATCCGCCAGGTATCCGCGGTGACGTGGATCGCGTGCGCTGTGCTCCCGAGAGTGCTCACGTTCCGCATCGCCCACTCCTCGGCGTCGTCGCCGAGTGCCCGGTAGATGCCGGCCAGGCCGGGGTTCTGCCCTTCGCGACGGCCGGCGGGGATGGGGCGATCGGGCTGGACGTCCTCGGCGGGCTCGGCGTCGTGCTGCGCAGAGGCACGATGTGCAGCAGGTCGTCGGCGATGACGCGGGGAGGTATTGACACGGGGCCGGCCGCCGTGGCTGCACGGACCGCTCCCGTCGACCATGTCCGATTTCGCTCCGGACGGAAGGGATCGCCGGCGAGAGCGACAGGCCGGCTGATCAGTCCTGCACCACGTTCGCCGCGGTCACATTCTCGATCACGCGGCCGAGTTTGGTCTTGGCCCGGGTCAGGTCCCGGATACGTGCGGCGATGCGGTCGCGTTCGGTGACGAGCTGGTCGAGCATGGCGGGGGTCGCGACGCCGGTGCTCACGCACGGCAGGAGTTCGACGACGGTACGGCTGGAGAGGCCGGCCGCGAAGAGGTCCTGGATGAGCTGGACCCGCTCCAGGGCTTCGTCGGGATAGTCACGCTGCCCACCGGGTGTCCGGGCCGATTCCAGGAGACGCTGTTCCTCGTAGTAGCGCAGGGCCCGCACGCTGACCCCTGACCGCCTGGCGAGCTGTCCGATGCGCATGGCGCAGGTCACTCTCTTCCCGCTCGTACCTCATGTTGATGTCAGTTTCAGGCTAGCAATACCGGCTCCGGGGGCCGATCGAACCATTACCGGCGCTGAGATTGATCATGACCCGGCGGCGGACCCGAGGGCGTTCACGCGGTTCACGCATGCACGCGCAGGCCTCGCGTCGTGCCGTGATCGCCGAGCTCGCCCGAGGTCACATGAGTGTCGATCTTGGCGGGCGGCGTGCCCTCTGCCCGTGCGCCAGGTGTTGCCGGTGCCGCTTGCTGTTCTCCGTAGCAGCGCAGGTCCCTCAGGCTCACCCGTCCGCTCGGTAACCTCACCGATCCGCGTCTGCCCTCCTCGTGGCCGGGCGGCAGTTGCGACGTGTCGACTTGCACCTCACGTCAACGTCAGGTTGTAGCGTGACGGACGTCGGATGAACACGTCATTCCGGCCCGTCAAAGTAAGGCAGCCATTATGCGCGCAGCCCGGTTTCACGTATATGGCGGAGCGGAGAGCCTGGTGATCGAGCAGGCCCCCGACCCCCACCCCGGACCCGGTGAGATTCGTGTCCGCGTCGCGGCGGCCAGCGTCAATCCCATCGACTGGAAGCTGCGCTCCGGCTCCCTGCACCAGATCTTCCCCCTGGATCTGCCCGACATTCCCGGGCGCGACGGCGCCGGTGTGGTCGACGAGATCGGCGACGGGGTGCAGGGGGTGAGCATCGGCGACCGGGTCTTCGGACTGGGCGGTGTCACCGGGGCGACCGCAGAACTGCTCGTCCTCTCGGCCTGGGCGCACACCCCCGCCACGTGGAACGACGAGCAGGCCGCTGGTGCCGGTCTCGCGTCAGTGACCGCGATGGGCGGACTGAACGCGCTCGGCTCCCTCGCGGGGCGCACCCTCCTCATCGAGGGTGCCGCCGGAGGCGTGGGCAGCGCGGCGGTCGAGATCGCCGTGGCACAAGGTACTGCCACCGTGATCGGGACAGCCAGCGAACGCAACCACGAGTTCCTCACCTCTCTCGGCGCCGTTCCCACCACCTACGGCCCTGGCCTCGCACAGCGCCTCACCACCCTCGCTCCGCACGGCGTCGACCTCGTGCTCGACACCGCGGCCTCGGGCTCCCTGGACGACCTCGTCGCGATCGCGGGCGACCCGAAGCGCGTCGCGACGGTCGCCGACCACGCGGGCGGGCAGCGCCTGGGCACGCATGTGGTCAACGCGGTGAACGACTCCGCCCTCCTGTCTGCGGCGGCGGAACTGGGCGGGCAAGGCCGCTACACACCCCGTATCGACCAGACCTACCCCCTGGAACGGATCGCCGATGCCCACGCGCACGCCGAGCGCGGACGCACCCGCGGAAAGATCGTGATCAGTATCTGAACAGGCCGATCTGCGTCTGAACAAGCTCACGGGGCAGGGAACTCGCGACGTGCGGGCCTGCGTGGCGAGCGTGCCCTCGATCGGTACCGGAGAGCGGGCCGACACCATGGGGCGCCGTTGACGAGAGGCGATTCAGGTGACAAGTAACCCGCCAGCAGTTTTCGGATCGAAGGTGCCGCGCTGATCCCGCGGATGCCGGGGTACCCGCACCGGTTCTCGCGCCGTTGTGGTCCTGGCCGATAAGGCGTACTCCTCACGCGCCATCCGCGAGTACCTACGCAGGCGCGGCATCCGCGCGGTGATTCCCCCTCCGAACGCCCAGAAACGCCACCCAAGGTTCGCCGTCAGCGCCTGGACCACGCGCACAAGACGGCTCTTGCCCTCGTGCGGGAACTCGACTTCATCGCGCATGAAGACCTCACGATCCGCAACATGGTCAAGGCCCTCGGGCCGAAGCCGGCCCGGAGGCTCCGGGCAGCTTCCTTCCCAACGGTGCCGCCTCGAAGACCGGACTCAACCGATCGATCAACGATGCCGGATGGTGTGTTCCTGACGATCCTGCACGCCAGGGCTGATGGCGCCGGGCGGGTAGTGATTGCCGCGGATCCCCGCAACACTTCCCGGCGGTGTCCCGAGTGCGGGCACACCGCGAAGGAGGACCGGCTTGCACAGGAGAAGTTCCACTGCGTCTCGTGCGGTCACACCGCGCACGCCGACGTCGTCGGGGCGCTCAATGTTCTACGGGCTGGTCCGCCGCGAAGCCCAACCGGCAGAGCGAGAAGCCCTCCTCGTTCACGAGCGGGAGGAGCCATGGGGAATGCCTCATGGATACGACCACTCGTCCCGGCAGCGGGCTCCGCAGAACGCGCTATGTGGTATCCGGAAGTGAACATGGCAGGCCGGAAACACCATCGAGGAGGGCGCTTGCCGTCGCCACGGCGAGACCGTCGATCCCCTCACCCTGCATGACGGCCCGGGCGCTCGCCCCGTCGAACGCAATGGTCAACTGCCGTGCCAGCAGGACCGGGTCCTTTGCCCCGCCAGTTCTGGCTTCCTTCTCGAGGAACGCGGTCAGCGTGTTCTTGAACTGTCTGGCCACCACGCTCGCCGGATGCCGAGGTGACTTGAGTTCCGTTGCGATGGACAGGAGGGGGCACCCTTGGAAGTCCTGCCCGGCCGCGAATTTCTCCAATTGCTCGAACACGTACAGGATCCGGGCCCGGGGGGAGCGGTCGTCGTCCTCCGCGGGCAGCAGGGACGCCTGATAGACGGGTGCGCTGTGCTCAAGACTTGCCGCCATCAGTTCCTCCTTGCTGCTGAAGAGCTGGTACATCGAGCGCTTGGACACACCGGCAGCGCGGCACAGCGCCTCGGTGCCGACGCCGATGCCTTCCCGGTAGAAGAGCTCGGCCGCGGCATCCAACAGACGCTCGCGCGTGGAGGTGGGTGCGGAGGGTGTCGGTTTCGCCATGGCACCAGGTTACGACGTCGCTTGGACGGTGGAAACCGATCGGTGTACGGTTTGGAAACCGATCGGTTTCCCTTCGTTGATGCGTCGGTCCTGAAAACGTCACCGCGTCAGACCCTTCGGAAACCGGCATGATCCAGCCCGACGAACGAGAAGGCGTACCACCATGACGGCGTACATCGAAGCCCCCACCCGGACCGTCGACGCTGCCAACGGCGTCCGCTTCGCCTACCGCGAACTTGGCGACGGAGGTGTGCCGCTCGTACTGTTCCAGCACTTCCGGGGCAACCTTGACAACTGGGACCCCGCCCTGGTCGAGGCGCTGGCGGCGAACCGGCGGGTCGTGACGTTCGACAACACCGGAGTGGGCGCGTCAAGCGGGACCACCCCGGCCACCGTGGAACTCATGGCCCACGACGCGATCGCCTTCCTGGACGCCCTGGGCATCGACCGGGCCGACATCCTCGGCTTCTCCCTCGGAAGCTTCGTGGCCCAGGAAGTGGCCCTGATCCGGCCCGCCCTCGTGCGCCGCCTGGTCCTGGCGTCCTCCGCACCGCAGGGAGCCGCCGGTATGCATGGCTGGGCCCCCGAGGTGATCGACGCCGTCGGCGCCCGTGAGACCCAGCCGGAAAAGTTCCTCGGCATCTTCTTCGCGCCCTCACCGGCCAGTCAGCAGGCAGGTCTGGAGTTCGCCCAGCGCGCCTTCGCCCGGACCACGGATCCCGACCACCCCACTACCTGGGAAACCCGCCTCTCGCAGTACGACGCAATCACCGCGTGGGGAATCCCCAACCACGCCCTCCTGCAGCGCGTTGGCACCATCACGGCACCGGTCTTCGTGGCGAACGGTGACAGCGACCCCATGATCCTGCCGCACTACTCCCACCTGCTCGCCGGCCTTATCCCGCACGCTCAGGTCAAGATCTACCCGGATGCGGCGCACGGCTTCCTCTACCAGCACCACGCCGAGTTCGCCGCCGACGTCGACTCCTTCCTCACCAAGGAGGGCTGACACGCCCGGGGTTACGCGGATTCCACCGCGCAGCCCTGTGTCAGAAACGACCCCTCGGCAGGTCCACCCGCTGGTCGTCGAAGCCCGGGCAGGCCCTCGTCGAGTTCCCCAGGTACTACAAGAGGTCCGTACCCGATACGGACCGAGGCCGCACAGCTGCAGATCGCACGCCCCTACGCACTGTCCCCGGACAGCGCGTAGGGGCGTGCGACCCCGAAGAAGAGTGAACAGCCACCAATCGCGTGAACAGGAACAGGAAACCGTGACATGACTGATCTGCTCAATCTCGTCCTTGACGCTCACGGAGGTCTTCCTCAATGGCGCAAGGCCCGGACCATCCATGTGAAGGGATCGGTGGGCGGCCGGCTATGGGGTTGGCGCGGCCAGGAAGGGATCTACACCAACGCGGACTTCACTCTTGATGTGCAGGAACCGCATCTGGTCTACGACGACTTCACTGCCCCCGGTCTGCGCGGCGTGTTCACCCCCGACCGGGTGATGATCGAGGCACCGGACGGGAAGGTGCTGGAGGAGCGCACCGCTCCGCGAGAAGCCTTCGCCGGACATGGCCCCGAGACGCCATGGGACCGCCTTCACTCCCTGTATTTCGGAGGCTACGCCATGTGGAACTACTTCACAGCCCCCTATCTGCTTACCCGCCCTGGCGTGCAGGTGGAGGAGCTGGAGCCCTGGGACGAGGCTGGCGAGCAGTGGCGCCGACTGCGAGCGGTGTTCCCTGCGGACCTCGTCACGCACGGCAGGGAGCAGGTCTTCTACTACAACACCTCCGGCCTGCTTCGCCGCCACGACTACGCGGCGGAGGTTCTTGGCGCTCCGCCTGCAGCCCATTACAGCGACGCGCACACCGCTGTCTCCGGTTTGGTCTTCCCGACACGTCGGTACGTGGTGCCCGTCCCGGAGAGTGGCCGACCCCTGCCAGAACCTGTCTTGGTCACCATTGATGTAACCGAGGTCACCGTCGGCTGATTAATAGCCCCCTCAATCTCGACGAGTACGGGAGGCGTCTCTGACCGGGGTCTGCCTGTCGGCAGCGGAGCCAGACCACCGCGCCACCCGACCCCGAGCCAGCGTCTTTGTCTTTGACCACGCCGATGCCGACGGCGGCGTATGTGAGGGGCGAATGGGCGGGCTGATCTGAGAGGGGCTGACTCTTCTTGATCCACTCGCAGCTTGCGAGGGTGTGGACGGTGGCGGCGTCGATGTTCGGGTTGGCGTCGAAGTCGAAGGCCCGCAGGGACTTCTCCCGTGGAAAGCCCGCGGCCTTGATCCGCCGTTCCGAACGGCGCCTGGCCCGGTCGTCGCACTCGGTCATCAGCAGCTCGGCGAGGAAGCCGCGGTAGGTCATCTGGTCCTTGATCGCCCGGTCGGCGATCTCGTTGAACTCGTTGCGGATCGACGGAAGTCGCAGCAGGCGGCAGGCGGTGTCGATTGCCGCGTCGGCGGCCCGCTCGGTCAAGCCTCGCTGGCGGGGCAGGGTCACTGGGCCTCTCCCTCATGATGGCCGCCGCCGCTGGTGCGGCGACGTCGTAGCAGTTGGTCGTAGGGGCACCGACGGCAGCGGCCGGGTGTCCGGGGGAAGGTGTGCCAGGTGCCACTCGTGCAGTGACGTGACGGTCGCCGGCGTCTCACCGGGCGTCTGCGAAACGGATGTGCCGAGGACCGGTTCGTCCTCCGACGGGTCTGCCTGGGAGCCGTAATCGGCCGCATGGTCTCTGGAGCAACACCCGGCGAAGAGGTAGGCTCCGACGGTGGCTGAGGGACCGAATTCTCAGTTCGGCCTTCAAACTGCAGGCTGTGGCACTATGGGCTGCATGGTTCCTCGGCGAGATCCCGCAACCCTCAACGGCAGGCCATGCGCGATTGCTGCAACGATGGACTTGGTCGGCGACCGCTGGTCGATGCTTGTGGTGCGCGAGGTGTTCTTCGGCAATCACCAGTTCAGCCAGATAGCCCGCAACACGGGGGCGCCACGGGATCGCCTGTCGGTTCGTCTCCGCAGCCTGGTCGAGGCGGGGGTTCTCGAACGTCGATCCGTGAGTGAGGAAAGCCGTCATGAAGGCTACTACCTCACCGAGGCAGGAAAAGATCTTAGTCACGTGCTCCGGGCACTGCTTGCCTGGGGCAACAAATGGGCGGTCACGACTCCTCCCTTGCGCCTTGCCCACCATGACCATGCTCTAGAGCCGGAAAGCCATTGTTCTACATGCGGGAACACGATCGAGGACACTGATCTCATGGGAGAGATGACGGTGTCAGGATGGGACATGAGCGGGCGGTTGTAGCTCAATCCCCAGCAAGGGGCGGAGCGCTGTCCACGGACAGCGGGCCGTCCGGGTGAGCGGACTTTTCAGGTCCTTGTAGGCGGACAGTCGATCTCCCTGCCCGGTACGACTATTCGTCCCTCGGATGGGGGTGCGTGCGGGTTGGGGATAGGGCCCGGTGCGCCAGCGATGTCAGTGGTGGCTGCGATGCTGCCGGCATGATTCCTTGGAACCTGCTCGACCTCGACAAAGCCTTGCGAGCCAGTTGGGCTGCCGACACTTGCTCGCCGAGCGATTTGAGTGGCATTGCCTGGACGGCCGACAATCCTGCCTGGGGCCACTGTGACATCACCGCCTTGATCGTCCATGACATTTTCGGCGGAGATCTTGTGGTCGGCGAAGTGCATCTTGGTCGGGATCAGCACGGCTTCCACTGGTGGAACCGGCTGCCCAGCGGTGTCGAACTCGACTTGACGCGCGAGCAGTTCCAGCGGGGCGAGACCGTCACCGAGGCCCGTGTCGTCGAGCGCCCGCCGGGCCCCCTGCGTCGCTGGGACGAGTACCTTCTCCTGCGCAAGCGGGTCATCGAGCACCTCGGTCATCTGCCAGAGCCAGCCGCCTGAGCAGGTCAGGATCAGCTCGGCTGGTTCAGAGGGACGCCACCCTGACCGGTGGTGGCCTGGGTCAGCCGCAGGCTGGAGCCTTCGGTGAGGACGATGTGGGCATGGTGCAGGAGTCGGTCGACGGCGGCGGTGGCCAGCGTCTTGGGCATGATCGAATCGAAGCCTGAAGGATGCAGGTTCGAGGTGACGATCACGGACCGGCGTTCGTAGGCGGCGTCGATGACTCGGTAGAACGCTTCGGCGGCGGCCTGTCCGGAGGGCAGCATGCCGATGTCGTCGATGATGATGAGGTCGCACCGGGTGATCTTCGCGACCTTGGAGACGGTGTTGTCCACGGTCGCGCGCCCCAGGTGGGCGGTGAGCGATTCGAGAGTGAACCAGGAGACCTTCATCCCCTCGTCGATGGCCTTGTTCGCCAGAGACTCGGCGAGGTGGCTTTACCCTGTGCCCGAGGTGGCTGGACTTGGAGACGGGGCGGATGCGGGTGGCCACTGCGGGTCACCCCACGCCCTTGATCAGGGATGCGTCCAGCAACTATCTCGATCTCCAGCCGGATGTGGGTCTGCCGCTGGGGATCGAGACCGAGTACGAGTGCACCGATGTGGATGTCCATCTGCAGCCGGGGGCACTCGTGGCCTTCTTCACCGACGGCTTCTTGGGTAGCGGTGGTGGACATGAGATCACCCCCAGTCTCATCGACAGCGCCTACGAGGCTGCCCGCGGGCAGCTGGAGGCACTCGGGGACGAAGTGGTGAAGCGGGCGGCAGTACTTCCGCGCGCCTCGGACGACGCTGCTCTGATGCTTCTCCGCTACGAGGAGCCTTCCGCGCGGGCACGCAACTTCGTACGCCCTCTGGAAATCCCCAGACGCGACCTGCAAGGAGTGCAGCGAGCTCGCCACTTCCTGGGTGAGTGGCCCGCCGCATGGAACATCGAGCCGCTGGACGACGAGGCGCAGCTGATGCTGTCGGAGATCGTCACCAATGCGCTCGTGCACGCCGGCAGCGATGTGGATCTTCGGATTAGAGGCTATCCGACTCCTTGCGTGTAGAGGTCAGGGACAGCGATCCGCATCCGGCCAGAAACGTAGGGAAGGTGGGCGAGGACCAGGCGGAGGGGGGCCGGGGAATGATGATCGTCTCGGCCCTCGCGTCGGAATGGGGCAACTCGCCGAGTGGCCGCGGAAGGACAGTGTGGTTCGAGCTTCCCATCTGACTGCACTGCGGCCGGTTCGCACTGCCCCCGAGAACCTACTGCCGAACCATCCCCGGGGTTGGTGGAGCGCGAGAGAGGGATGGCGCCCGGGCTTGAGGTTTGGAAATCAAACTAACATGTGGTTAAGTATCAAGGCGTCGTCCTCTCCGGGCGCGCCTCGCAGCGTCCCCGGTCGGCTCCCCCCGTGCCGGCCGGGGACTGCCGTTGGGCGGCATATCGTGCGTCCCTGGGGTATTCGGCGGCATGCAGCCTCTGTCCGAGGCTGGTAGTCGACTTCCGCGCCCACCCGGATCATCCTCAGTCCGTATTGCCAACCCACAGCCGCTCGGCTCCGAGTGTTTGGCCAGACTCAGCGACAGTTCAATGTCGGCATGATCTCGATTGCCGTTCGCGGCATATAGGCCAGATCATCCGGATGTTGTAAACACTGTGAGTAACGACTCTAAGGCTGATAGTCGGCTGACGACCTCGGATAGACGCGGCTCCGCTCTGCCACTCAGGGCCTATGGGTGCTGCTGCGGCGATCGCAGTAGTCATACCTTTCCGGCAGCCGACGGTTCCGTGCTGCCGCGATCACACTCTCCTGTGCGGACATCCTTGCTGCTTTCCTCCTGGCCGCGACTAGGGTGAGGGACCGGCTGCGAACCGGTGAAGGCTGCCTGCGGGTGGGCAGTTGATATCCCGTAGCGTCCTGCGCCACTGTGTCTCCGGTGCGCGGCCGGGTGTGCGCGAAGAGGGGGAGATGCCACTCTCGACAGCAGTGGTGGACGATGCGGCGGCCGTTGAGTGGCGGTGATGCCGGTCCGAGGGCTGCTGATGGCGCGGCCTGCTGTGCCGGTTGACGTGCATCGGGCCGCATGCGTGAGGAGGCAACTTGGTTGCGTACCATTCTAGGCTGTAGCTAGGACCATATTGCCGTGTCCTGTGGCGGTCAGCCCGCTGACGTAAGTGCAGAGGGGCAAGCCAGCACGGTGACGGGACGGACGGAAGGACAAGTGAACGTGCCTGACATCAATGTTGAAGCCGAAGACCTGGCAGCACGGTACGTGGCTCGCGTGGAAGAGGATCTTGCCAGAAACACTGAGGAGCAGGAGCGGATCGACCAGGAAATCGAGTCGCTGAGGCAGAGGCAGGAGGCCCTGCAGCGGAATCGCGTGGTGCTGTTGGGAGTGCAGACGGCTCTCAGAGGCCAGATCGATGGCAACGTGCCTGCACCTCACGGCTCGACCGCGGGCTCGGAAGGTTCGACTGTGCCACAGCGGCCCGACCAGTCGGGTACTCCGAGAATGTCCGAGCCGGGCAGGGCCCTCAAGCCTACGCTGGTCGATCTTGTGTGCAGTCACCTTTCCGGTCAGCCCGAACCCCGATCGGCGGGGGAGGTATCCACCGACATCGCTGAGAGCCATCCCGAGCGGCCCGTAAAACTTACCGTTGTCCGAGCGACCCTCGAAGCGCTTGTTGCGCAGGGGCGGGTCAGCAGGAGCAAGCAGGGCAGGTCTGTTTTCTACAGCTCCACACCTCTTGGCCGAGAGATGTCTCCGGCCAGCTGACCCCACGGTAGGACCTCTCGGCTCTGCACCCCTCGTGACGGCACCTTCCGTCATCGGGGGGCGCCGCACGACGAAGCGTTTCCCTTGGGATGGTCGCCTGAGTATCTCAGTTTGAAATACGAACTGCAAGTGCGCCGACGTCCACAGAACACGATACTGATGACGCTGAGGGGCGCGCCCGTGTACCCGCGATGAGAACCTGAGTCAGTGGTGTTCCATATCTCAAGTGCGTCCTCTCCGGCAGCGACCCGACAGAACGCCATCCGCAGTCCGCCCGAGGGAACGCAGGTCTGCCCGTGAAGGGCGCTGGACGGGGCACGCTCGACAACTGTGAAGTCATGGGCATCGGCTGGACCGCACTGCTGAGCCGGGGCAGCGGCTCGCTGGCCGTGCGCGGATGCAGGGGCAGCACCCCTGCTGGCGCCGGAGGGCCGGGCAATGTGGTTATGGCCTCTGCCGACAGGCTGCACTCCGTGCTCGGCTGGGGCATCTTGCCTGAACGGCGTGAGCTTCGGACCCGGCAGCCCGACCGTGCGCAGTGCCTGACTCGAGTGCCCCCGCGCGGGAATCTGATCACCCTCGTGCGCAGACATGCGCTGCTCCCAGTAGAAATGTTATAGGCAAACAGGGTTTACTTGTAACGCGGATGTTTTGCTGGTCATCCGTCGGTGCTTGCCGCGCAGAGCCCCGACCAGCATCTTCGTGAGAAGTAAGGAGCTGTTCATGCCGCAGGGTCAGCTGACGTACGAGGTCTTCGTCGCACCGGGGATCCCGACCACTGTGACCGACCTGCCCCCAGACCTGGATCGACGCATGTGGTCGCCGATCTCCTCGACGCTGATCTACGGGGACCGTGACGCCGTCCTCGTCGACCCGCTGATGACGATCAGTCAGGCCGATGCCCTCGTCGAGTGGGTCGCGGCCCGGGACAAGCGGCTCGCCGCTGTGTATGTCACCCACGCGCACGGCGACCACTGGTTCGGCCTCTCCCGGATCCTCAAGGCGTTCCCCGATGCTCATGCGCTGGCGTTTCCGCATGTGGTCGAACGTATGAACGCGCAGGCCAGTCCCGAATTCGTGGAATCCTTCTGGAACACGCGATTCCCCGGCCAGATTCCGATCGATCTGGTCCTGCCGGAACCGATGCAGGGCGCCTTCATGGAACTCGAGGGGCACCGGCTGGAAGCCATCCCTCTGGGGCACACCGACACCGACGACACGACGTGTCTGCACGTACCGTCCCTCGACCTGGTCCTGGCCGGCGACGCCGTGTACAACAACGTGCATCTCTACCTGTCGGAGTCTCCCGAGGAGGGCCGTGAGCAGTGGCTCGCGGCCCTCGACGTGATCGAGAACCTCAACCCGCGCCTGGTGGTCGCCGGGCACAAGGACCCGAAGCTCGCCGACACGGTAACCGCCATCAGTGAGACGCGCGCATATATCCACAACTTCGCGCGACTCGAGGAGAAGGCGACCTCCCCACTTGAGCTCTACAAGGCCATGTTGGAGATCTACCCGGACCGGATCAACCGTGGGGCTCTGTGGGGCTCGGCCCGTTTCGCTCTTGGGTAGTCCGCCACACGACAGATAGCGCTTGAGGTCGTGTGCTCTCCCCAGGTGCGCGACGAAGGATCCTGCATCGGCCACTCGTCCGATGCAGGATCCTCATGCAGGCTGATACCTAACCGCCGGCGTAAGCCCACAGCCATGATCAGTCGACAGCGGATACCCGGGCGTCCTCCTGGACGAGAACGACCGTGGGCTCCTTCGCCACAGTGGTGTTGCGGCGCGCAGTGACCGCCATGAAGACGAGGGCAACGGCGCAGGCGATGCCACTGGCAACGGTTCCCATGACTGCGGAACTGCGGACACCGGAGGCATTGACCGCCACACCACTGAACAGGGAACCGCTTGCCACAGCCACCTGCACGACGGCGGTGAATGAGGCATTGACGGCCTCGGGGGAGAACTTGTCCTGGCCGAACGTGTAGAGCCAGTGCTGCAGGGCCACGGGAGCGTTCCCCCAGGAGAGACCCCACAGAGCGAGTCCGACGCAGACCGCGGCCGTGACGGTTCCGCCCGCGCTCAGCGCCAGCAGCCCGCCGACACCAGCGACGAGGGTGGCGACAACCGTGCCGCGGATGCTGCGCCCGAGCAAGGCGCCGCCCCCGAAGTTGCCGACGATGGTCAGCAGACCGTAGCCGAGCAGCAGGCCGCTGGCAGCGCCGGTGCTGAGGGATGTGACGTCGTGCAGGTAGGGCACGACGAAGGTGTAGGCGCTGAACTGGGCGTAGACCACGAGGAATACCACCGCGAGGATTACGACGGCGGGCAGGGAACGCAGCAGCGGGGTGAAGTGGGCCATGGTGACTCGGTCCGCCGCGGGGATCTTTGGAAGGACGAGCACCTGGACGACGACGGACAGTACCGCCACGGCCGCGGCGGCGACGAACGTCATCTGCCAGTTGGTGTGATCGGCGATCAGGCTGGCGCTGGGCACGCTGACGACAGACCCGACGGCGATGGCGCCGAAGACCACGGATGACGCTGTGTGGACGATGCGAGCGGGAACGAGCCGGGCCGCCGCTGAGACGGAGGTGGCCCAGACGCCGCCGATGCTGATACCGAGGATCAGCCGGGATACCAGCAGCGTGGCGAAATTCGGCGCCGCGGCGGACAGAACAGCGGTCACGGCGATGAGAGAGGTCAGAGCGATGATGGCAAGCCGCCGGTCCAGACGCCGCATGAGGACTGTGGCCACGGGGGCGGCGACGGCCCCGGAGAGGGCGGGAAGGGTCACGAGCAGGCCGGCTGCACCCTCGCTGACACCGAAACTGGTGCTGATTTGCGGGAGTGCGCCAACTGGCACGAACTCTGACACGACTACGGAGAAGGCGCCGAGCGCGATGGCCACGACCGCGATCAGCGGATGCCTGGACGTGTTGCGAGCGTGGGAGGGCGGTGAGGACATGGGGATACGTCTTTCTGTGTGGAGACGGAGAGCGAGAGCTCTTGAGACCGATCGGTGCGGAATTTGGGCGCAAGACACCCTGGTTTGTCCTGCGGTGATGGATGTGAAGCACCCTTGTTCCGTCGCGACGGGGGCGACGGGGGCGACGGAACGTCTTAGCGGAAGCGCGTCAGCAGGTCATCCGTCCCTGTGTCGAGCTCGAGGTCGGGGCAGCCCAGGCGCGCTTGAACGCGTAGGCCGAGCCAGGCGTTGTGGATGGTATCGGCAGCGCTGTCGCGCTGCTCCGCCCCGACACCCGCCCATCGCTCCTCCTGGCGCAGAAGCCAGGCGATGACGTCGCGTGAGCGGGTGAAGTAGGCCGAGACGGCCTGCAGTACCTCTTGGTCGTCCGGCCGCTCCGTAGCGGCGTTCACTGCGTAGCAGCCGGACGGGCAGTTGTGGATCTCCACGCGTGAGCGCAGCAGGGCGCGGATTCCGGCGAGACCGCCGCCGGGCACTGCCTCGACGGCCTCGCTGTGTGAGGCCTCCGCATGCTCGATGTAGGTGGTCAGAGTGCGTAGATACAGGTCGTGCTTGCTGCCGAATGTGTCGTACAGGCTGCGTTTTCCGACGCCCATCGCGGCGGTCAGGGTATCGGTGGAGGTCCGTTCGTAGCCGTGCTGCCAGAACTCGAGCATTGCCTTCTCGAGCGCGACAGCGGGTTCGAAGCTCTTCGTTCGCGCCATTGGGGCACCTCCCACTCTGCAGCCTAGGCATTGAGACCGATCGGTGCAAATAGAGACCGGGAGATGTGAGCCACAGTCCGTACGAGAGCTTCGGTGCGTCACCCGTGCACGCTGCCGGGCCTGGCCGCGGGGCCTGACTCAGGTCGGACTTCCCGCTCTGCGACTTGGGTCGGGTGCCACCGCCACCGGCGTCTTCCATGGGCGATCAGATGTCGATGACCACTTTGCCGAAGTGCGAGCCGGAGGTGAAGTAGCGCAGAGCGTCTCCAAGCTCATCGAGGGGGAAGGAGCGGTCGATCACGGGCCGGATCCCGGACCCCTCGATGGCGCGGATCATCTCGCGCTGCTGCTGGTGATGTCCGACGAGGACACCACGCAGCCTGAGCTGCTTCATGTCAATCTCTCCGGTGGGTACCTCACCGGAGATTCCGGTCAGGACTCCGATCATGGAGATCTTCCCGCCGATGCGGACTGCTCGGATCGACTGGGGGAGGGTTGAAGGGCCGCCGACTTCCAGGACGAGGTCTGCGCCGCCCCCGGTCCACTGGTGGATGTGGTCTCCCCACTCGGGCACGGTGCGGTAGTTGAGTACGTAGTCCGCCCCGAGTGCACGGGCGCGCTCGAGCTTCTCGTCGGACGAGGATGTGACGATCGCAGTGGCGCCGGCGAGCTTGGCGAACTGGAGGGCGTACATGGACACGCCGCCGGTGCCCAGCAGTACGACGGTGTCCCCGGGCCTGATCCCGCCGTCGCCCATCAGCGCGGACCACGCCGTCAGACCGGCGACGGTCAGGGTCGCGGATTCGGCGTGGCTGTAGCCTCGCGGGGCACGGTCGAACTGCGCGGCCTGGGCCACCACGATCTCGCGCGCGTAGCCGGGCAGCCCGATACCGGGTGTGGTCCCGAAGTGGTCGACGACTGGATTGCCGGCCTGCCAGGTAGGGAAGAAGCGGCCGACGACCGAGTCGCCGGGGGAGAGGTGGGTCACTCCGTCGCCGACGGCCTCGACCACACCCGCACCATCGGCCAGCGGGACATGGTCCGCGGCCGTATCGGGATCAGCCATGACGATGTTGTCGTGGTAGTTCAGAGCGCTTGCATGTATCCGGACCCGTACCTCGCCCGGTCGGGGGTGACCGGGGTCGGGCAGGTCGACGACCTCCACCGGGTTCTTTTCGCCAGGACGCCGAACGACTACAGCCCTCATAGCGCTTCTCCTTCACATGCGTGAGTGGTGACGTGCTGTCGAGGCGTGAGCAGCACGCGAACGAAAATAGATTACCTGCATCATCTATTCTTCGGGCGCTGGGTCATGTGTCACTCAGTGTGATGACTCAGTCGACTGAGGGAGGTGCCGACGCTCGGGCTGATGTCAGTATTCGCTCCGAGAGGGGCGAACCGTTCGTCGCTCGCGCGAGCACGAGCGCTCCGACCATGGTGGAGAGCGCTGCGAGGGCCTCGTCGGTCGCTTGATCGGCTTCCCTGTCAGGCTCGCCGCTCGGGGGTGACTTCGGCGGGCACTACAGGCGGATCCCAGTGGGGGATCGAGCCAACGGGACAGTTCTCGCACCCCCTCCACGACGTGCTGCCTGGCCTCCGAGTGGGCAGGTCTGCGTGAGATGTCCGCGCTCAGCCCGGATGCGGGGCAGTCGTGTGCCGTGTCGTCCCGGTGCCCGGGAGACAGGTAGTAGTCGATCAAGGCGGTCCGGGCCGCGTCGTGATCCCCGGTATGTGGCGCCTCGAACCCGTCGAGCAGGGCGCGCAGGTCCTCGAAGGCGTGGCCGGTAGCCTCATCTGCGAGGGTGTCCTTCGAATCGAACTGTCGGCAGAAACCGCCGGTGGTCAATCCCACCGTGCCGGTGAGCTCTGTCAGGCTGACCTCGAAGCCTTGCTCCCGGAACAGCCGGGAAGCAGCGGCGACGATCTGCTCCCGGTGCTCAGCGGCCTGAGCCCGTGACGCCCGTCCCGTCGACTCATCTCTCTCTGCCTGCCCTGTCTGCGGGTTCCGATCCTGCGACTGTCCCACTCCAGCCGTTCATCGTGGCATCGCATATCCGACTTCTGCTTGTATTCCATGGCGCGTTGCTCACCAGGCACAACTGGTTTAATATCGAAACTGCTTGGCTGTCGACCTGCCCTGCCCGACGATGGCGTCGGCCCCACGGGTGCTCGACTCGACTCCTGTGACCTACCGGCTGCGATCGGCGCAGCGGCGGGCCGACGGGGCAGGCCAGGCGACTACCCCCATCGTCACGCACGGCGCGGACGGCCGTTGGCCGACTGCGGGATGCCCCCAAGAGGTCGGCTGGACGAAGTTGTCGGCCGGCACGGGGACCGTGCGAGGCCTGCACGTTATGAGGTACCCAATGAACTCGGTGGCCAGTGGCGCAGCGCCCGTGGACACACGCTTGACTGACGCGCCGCCGACCTTGGCCGCCGCAGAGAAGGAACGAGACACACCGGGCGGGATGCTCGCACCATCTGGCATGCCCCACGTGGCCGCTGAAGACAAGGGGCGGGACGAACCGACCGGCAACCCCGCATTCCCCGCCGCTTCGGACGACCTGCGTAGGGAAAGACGTGCCGAGCGCATCGGCTTGCTCTCCGTCTCGCTCGGTGCCGCAGGTCTCGGCGGAGCCTGGCAGTCGGCCACGGCGACGGTCTCCGCTCCCGTCGGTATCAGTGACGGGCTGTTCGCTGTCAGCGGTCTGGTGTGGTTGGTTCTGCTGGCCGAGTACGTTCGCCACGGCGGAGCGCGCTGGGCGAATCTGCGGCACGACCTCAGTCACCCTGGCCAAGGATTCGCCCTAGCCTATGTCCCTATCGTCGGAATGCTCTTCGCCGGACATTTTTCCCGATTCGGACTTGATCCGGCGCGCTGGGCGTTTGCGGCGTTCGCTGTGATGGCCGCAGTGGTCGCCGCGCGACTGCTGGCCCACTGGCTCACCGGAACGCTCAGCTCTTCCCCACTTCACCCGGGCTATCTGCTGCCTGTGTCATCGGGCCCCTTCATCGCCAGCATCACGGCCTCCACCCTGCAGCTTCCCGAGGTTGCCGACGGAGCATTCGCCGTCGGACTGCTGTACTGGCTCGCCTTCGGTACGGTTGTTCTCGGCAGTTTGGTGGCCAGCCCCGGTCTGCCGCAGCGGGCCCGTCCCACGCTCACGGTGCTCGGAATCCCGCCGGCCATCGGGGGCCTGGCATGGACAGCATCGCACCCCGGCCCCGTGGACGCTGTCGGATACGGGTTCGCCGGCCTTGTGGCCTTCACTCTGCTCATCATCATCTGCCTGCTGCCAGATCTGCGGCAGCAGTACTTCCACACCGGCTTCTGGACCTTCTCCTTCCCCATCGCGGCTACGGCCAATTTCGCCATACGATGGGCGCACGGCGCCGACATACCCGCCTGGCGCCCGGTCATCTGGGCAGTGCTCGCGGCAGCAAGTCTGGCCTTCGCCGTGTTGGCCGTTGCCACGGCCGCCCATGTCCTCCGGAACAGGGCGCGGCCGGCAGGAGCTCACCGAGCATGACGGTCTCAGATGTATCCTCAGCCGCTCCGTCTTGGAGCAGCAGGTAGAAATTGCTACAGCCGCGGCATCCTCATGACACGTAGGCGTCAGAAGGTGTCACTGTCGGCTGTGCCGGTACGAGGGAGTGCCCGACGTGCGCAGGAAGACGTTCTCGGACGCCGATTGTCCCGTGGCCCGTTCACTGGATCAGGTAGGCGACTGGTGGTCCTTGCTGATTGTCAGGGACGCACTGGACGGGGTATGCCGCTTCGGCGAATTCCACCGGAGCCTCGGACTGGCGAAGAACGTACTCACCGCCAGGCTGAACGCCCTCGTGGACAACGGCATTCTGCGGACACAGCCAGCCTCTGACGGCACTTCATACCAGGAATACGTGCTGACCGAGAAGGGGGAGTCGCTCCGCCTGGTGCTGGCCGCGCTGCGTCAGTGGGGCCAGGACCACCTTTTCGAGCCTGACGAGAACCCGCCGCCGTTGGTGGACAGAACAACCGGCGAGCCGATCGCACGTCTGAAACTGACCAGCCAGGACGGACGGGAGCTCCACCCCCGTCAAGTCGGGGTCTCATGGACAGACCGCAGCTGAAGCCGACTCGGTGCACAGCCGGTAGGGGGAAGGAACGCAGGATGGTCCCAAGACCAGGCAGCCCAGGACAGCCGCAGGGAAACCGCCTTCGCCGTGTCCGTCTTCCCGGCACCGTCGCTGCCCCGTCCGTCGGCACGTGCCCCCGAGAACAGCCCCCGGCAGTCACGCCATCGACCGCCCGTTCCAGGTCTGACAGATCTGAATCTTGAACAGTCGGTGGGCTGGTCGGCGTGTGCCTTCGTCGGCCGGACCAGCTGCGGCATGGGCCGGTCGGGCTGCCTGGTGAGTTGCCCGGCGGCGGCCACCGGCGATTGACGTGCTGCTCGGTGGGGTCATCCGTACCGGCCTGTCGGCGGAGGGTGGGTCACCGCGTCGGTTGTCGGGCTGTACCGCACCGGAGGCCCGAAATTATCTGGATCACTGTGGACTGACCAATTGCAGCATCGACGACGATCACCTGCTCGGCGGTCTCGTTTCCGATCACCCCGAGCGAGCCAGTTCTGGTGGCGCAGTCTTGCCGAGGAGCCAAAGGCTGCGCAGATTCACCCCGTGACCTACGACATCGTGCTCGTGCGGGTGCAGCCGGGCCTGACGCTGCAGGAAATGCTCGGCCGCCTCAACGCCGGCTTTGATTCCGACGCCGATCTGCCCCTGCCCCGGCTGCCGACCCACCCGGACCGGTGCCCCCGCCAGCGCAGCCGTCCGGCTGAGCAGTGTCTCCGGTTGGGCTCAACATCACTTGAGCTGGCGGATCACAGGCCGGACCAGACGACGATGCCGGCGACGTGGAGTCCGGCCAGCAGATGGTCGTGGTCCTCCCGTAGCGAGTGGCCAGGCCGAGCCACTGCTTGAGGTGGTCGGTGCGCCGCTCGACGGTGTTGCGCTGCTGTAGGTCACGCAGTCGGCACGCAATTGACCTGCCACCCCGGCTGCCCTGTCGCACCCGGTGGCCCTGCTGGTCCGCAGGACCTGGGATCACCGCCCGGGAACCGCGCTTGCGCAGGTGGTCGCGGATCACGCGGGATCGAGTACGCCTCGTCCGTCAGGACCACGTCCGGCCAAGTGCGCGGCCGACCACCTCGTCGGGTTACCTGCAGGCCCTCGGCGCATTTCACGGCCTGCGTTCCTACGGTTGATCGGTGCCAGGCGCCCCGGCCCGGCGCGCGGGGGTGGAGCATCCGCCATCGCGCCCCACCTGCCGCTATAACCAAAAACAGTACGCTTGTTACCTAAGTCGCACTGACTTCAGACTTGTGCGGCTTGACTCAGTAGTGAGGGCCACTTAGTGTCTGAACAGACGGAACGTTCTCCCTCTTGGAGTCGATATGACGTTCAGCAATGACCAGGAAGCCCCACCAGTCGTCCTTATCCATGGCCTGTGGGTGACTCCGCGCAGCTGGGAGCACTGGGTCGAGTACTACACCTCCCAGGGCCTTCAGGTGTCTGCCCCGGCCTGGCCGGGAGTGGAGGGAGAAGTCGAGGACCTCAGGACGGACGCCTCGGGCATGGCCGGCATTGGCATCCAGCAAGTGGTGGACAGCTACGACGCCATCATCCGGGGAATGGACCGGCCTCCCATCCTGATCGGACACTCGTTCGGCGGGACCATCGTCCAGCTGCTCCTCGACCGCGGCCTCGGCTCTGCCGGTGTCGCCATCGACTCGGCGGCTGTCAAGGGCGTACTGCCCCTGCCCGTCTCCACCCTGAGGTCGACCTGGCCGGTCCTTCGCAACCCCGGCAACAAGGGGAAGGCGCTGGGATTGTCGGCGAAACAGTTCCATTACGCGTTCGCCAACACCCTCAGTGCCGAGGAATCGCTGCAGGCCTACGAGCGTTACCACGTCCCAGGGCCGGCACGAGTCCTGTTCGAGGGTGCGTTCGCCAACTTCAACTCCCAGGCTCCCACGCGCGTTGACTTCAGCAATGACGAGCGCGCTCCGCTCCTGTTCATTGCCGGAGGGGCCGACCACATCGTGCCGCCCAAGGTCAACCGTGCCAACGCCCGCCTGTACGGCAAGTCCGCGGCGATCACCGATTACCAGGAATTTGCCGGGCGGTCCCACCTCACGATCGGGCAGGAGGGCTGGCGCGAAGTCGCTGACTATGCCCTGACCTGGGCCGTCGACCACACCAACGTCCTGCGATAGGCGTTCCCCATCGGGCCTCCGGCGCCGCCGGTGGCCCCGCGCAACCTGCGCTACCAGAAAGAAGCGGAATCATGAAGCGTCGTTCCATCACCATCGCTGCCGCGACAGCGGTGGCAGGGCTGGCTGCCGCCACCGCTCTCACCCAGTCTGCCCAGGCCACCGACGTGGCCGCCCCCTCCCAGGCTGCCAAGCCCACCGTGGTCCTCGTCCACGGCGCCTGGTCCGACGCGTCCAGCTGGAAGGGTGTGACGAAGCGACTTCAGTCCGACGGCTACAAGGTGGCTGCCCCGGCAGTCCCGCTGCGCGGACTGTCCAGTGACGCCAACTACCTCTCCGACTACCTGAAGACCATCGACGGTCCGATCGTGCTCGTGGGGCACTCGTACGGCGGCTCCGTGATCACGCAGGCGGCGACTGGCAATTCCCATGTCTCCGCGCTCGTCTACGTTGCGGCCTTCGCACCGGACAAGGGCGAGAACGCCTCGGCGCTCACCGCGAAGTTCCCGGGCAGCCACATCAGCGACGACCCGAACGCCCAGATCCCGACGGCGCTCAACCCGGTGCCCTTCGACGACAACGGCACGACGAACGTCGACCTTTACATCAAGTCAGACAAGTTCCGCGATGTCTTCCTCAGCAACCGTGTCAGCGCCCGCGAAGCGTCCGTACTCGCCGCGACCCAGCGCCCGATCACCCCTCAGGCACTCGGCGAGCCCACCGGCACTCCGGCGTGGAAGACCATCCCCTCGTGGTACCTCGTGGCGATCGGCGATCACCTGATCCCGCCGGCTGCCGAGCGGTTCATGGCGAACCGTGCCCAGGCACACACGAGCGAGGTCGACGCCCCGCACGCCGTTCTGCTGACCAACCCCACCGCGGTCTCCCACGTCATCGAGCAGGCCGCGCGTTCCACCGCTAAGTAACTGGCGGCACCGACCGCCCCGGCCCTCCACCCGGCCGCGTGTTCCACGGCTGGGTGGAGGGCGCCGCGGTGTGCCGTCCTCCACCTGGCCGGGGCAGTCTCGCCTCGAGAAGGGCCGTACGAAATGACTGTGCCAGCCGAGCGTGACCTCCGGCGAACCACCCAGCGGTCCGCTGCGCGTGACCGCCTCATGTCCACCGCCGCCCGGTTGTTCTACGGCGAAGGCATCCGCGCGGTCGGTGTGGACCGGGTGGTTGAAGAAGCGCGGGTGACCCGAGCCACCTTCTACCGCCACTTCCCGAGCAAGGAGGACCTCGTCAGCTCATACCTCCAAGCGGAGGACCAGCGTATCCGCGCTCGAGTCGAGTACGGCATGACGCACGCCGGCAGCCCTCAGGAGGCATTGGGCCTGCTGATTGACGGAATCGGCCAGGAAATCTGTGCGCCGGGCTTTCGCGGCTGCCCCTTCATCAACGCCGCGGCCGAGTATCCCGACGCACAGAGCAGCGTTCATCAGGCAGTTCTGACGCACCGTTCCTGGTTCCACGAGGTGATCGTCCAGGCACTGCGCCTGGGCGGCCATCCTGATCCTGTGCTCGGGGCCGACATCATGATGGCTTTGCGGGATGGCGCCATGGTGGCGGGCTATCTCAGTGACGGCCGTGTGGCTGCGGCATCCTTCGGCCGTGCCGCACGCACGCTGATCGCGGCATAGCGTCGGACCAGACATATTACGGAAGGATCATGGACGGACCGGCGTATCAGTGGATGGTGTCCGAGTACCTGGCGAATGCACGTGAGTACTGGCTTGGCTACGGCGTCCAGGAGCAACGGAGAGACGGATACTCCCTGTTCCGGAGCGGTGTCGTGGACGCTCAGCTGAACGGGATCGTCTCCTTCGGCGGTGAGCACGTAGCCGATGAACTGGAGGAGATCGAGCGGACGTTCTCCGGCTTGCCGTGGCTGTGGTGGGTCGGGCCGGACAGTAACGGCTTGACCACCGCAGGCCTCGTTGAGCACGGCTACGCAGACGTCGGAGCCATGCCCGTCATGGCGATTGAGCTCGACCGTGTCCGAAATTCCCCGCTTCCCGTCGGGCTTGAGATCCGGAAGGTGGAGAGCGCGGCCGAACTGGCGGAGTGGGTAAGCTGCTACGTGTCCGCCTTCGGGATACGGGCGCCCCGCGAGGACATAGTGTGTCTTGAGTCGACCAGGTCCGGGATATCCGGCACCCTGGTCCGCTTCTCCGGCTACCTGCATGACCAACTCGTGGCCACTGCAGCCTTGTTCATCCACCAGGGTATCGCCGGCGTCTACGTCGTCGGCACCCTTGCGGAGTACCGAAGCCGCGGAATAGGCACGGCGCTGACAACCGCTGCACTGAACGCGGGACGGGAACAGGGACTGCGGACCGGAACACTTCAGGCCAGCAGCCTGGGGGCCCCGGTCTATGAACGCATGGGCTTCGAAGAGGTCACGAGATACCGGCTGTTCATGAAGAGGTGATGGCATGACCGGACCGGTGACCGGATTCTGGAGTCTCGTGCCCCCGACCGATCATCTCCTGATGACCCGTAAGTACCGTATCGGGCAACGCAACGACCTCCGCGCTGCCGCTGTCGTCGGACACTTCTCGCCGAGATGTTGTGGGAAGATCATGTCAGTCCGGTGTCAGTCAGTCTTGAACTGCCGACGAGTCCCCTGACTTGGCAACATCGTGACTCATGCCGTCGGTGTGCCGGCGTGCGAGTAATGCGACCCGGAGAGCAAGTGACGACGTGTGTCAGTTGCTGCTTGCCGATCAATACGTCCTGAGACCACTCACTCACAGATGTGGACCTATATCATGCCGATGCTCGACGTGTACGCCCCCGTGGGGATCTTCAGCGATAAGAAGGCTCTGGCCAAGGAGCTGGCTGAAACAATCATGCGCTGGGAGAAGGTTCCGGTCATTCCCTTCTTCACCGACAACACCGCGGCCTTCATCCACGAGCTGGATCCGGAGGCGTTCTCCACCGCCGGTGGCAGCAGTGACCACGTGCGGGTCAATATCATCACCAATGCCGGCGCCTTGGACCGTGACCAGCAGCTGGGAATCGTCAGGGACATCTCCGCACTCATAGCCAAGGCGGCAGGGGACGACTCGCTTTCGGAGCGTACATGGGTGACGCTGACCGAGGCGGTTCCCGGTGGATGGGGCATCGGCCGTCACGCGTACACCAACGAGGAAATCGTGCAGACCGTAAGGAAGCTTCTCGGTAAGGAGTAAGCGGGTGTCGGCGGCAGGAAGGATCACCAAGAAAGGTTCGGTGATCCCAGCCATCGCATGCCGGCCGGTGCCGGCACCGGAGATCGGTTGGCTGGAGCCGGGGTTTGCTGACGGCAGGGCCCCACGACCCCCGAGTCGACCAGGCCGGTCTCGGCTGCTGGGGGTACTTTGCCCACGGCCCACCCTTCCCGGTCGGCCCCTGCAACGTCGTCCGGTTCATGGTTATCACACCTGCTGCGGTGCCCGAGTTGAGGGCCGGTGCCCGTCATACGGTGCGCGGATGGAGCAAGGTGATCTCGTGATCGAAGCCCTCGGGCTCGGTCCTGGCACATCAGAAGGCGGACGGCGGCGAGGTCTTCGGCAGGATCGTGCTGACATTTCAGGGACGGACTCACGACCTGCCGCAGCGCCTGCATGTTCCCTCAGACGGCGGTAGGGGCGTGAGACGTCGCGCCCAGGTCGTCCTCCGGCGCGTCCACGAGCAGGTGAAGCTTCCCTGCGGAGGCGGTGTTGAGAGGGCGGTGCACCAGCAGAGCCTGATGTGGAGCGTCCGCCATACACAGTGCGTCCACCGCGACCTGCACAGGGCCGACGGCCGGATGGTGAATGACTATTGCGGGCGAACCTCTCTCCTTCCTCGGTTGCTGAGCCCAGTGGTGCCGGAAGGCGATGCTCTTGACGGATAGTTCGCCGATCAGGCCGACAAGGGCGGAGTCATCGGGATTGTCATGTACTGCCCTTCGCAGATTGTCCACGCAGACTCGGGCATATTTGCTTCGGTCGGCCAACAGGGAGCGCCCCCAGCCAGTGTCCAGGAAGACAAGCCTGGCGATATTGCGCTCGGACTTCTCGAGAAGAGCGAAGTCGCCCAGCAGCAAGCCTGCCAGGCTATTCCACCGGAGCACGGCCATGCTGCGGTCAATGATCAGAGCAGGGGTGCCGGCCAGGGCGTCCAGTGTCTGTGTGAGAACTGGAGCGACCGCCTGGCGATCGGTTCGACGGCTCCGGGCAGGACCAGTCCGCTGGGTTTCGGCGTGGTCAATGGCATGATGCAACTCCTGAGCCTGCGCAGCGGTCATTCTCATGACCTGGGCGAGTGAATCGAGAATGTCCGGTGAGACGTTGTGGACCCGCCCCTGCTCCAGACGCGTGTAGTAGCTGAGGCTGATGCCGGCAGCCCTGGCGACCTCTTCACGCCGCAGCCCCTCGACACGACGCCGGTTGAGGCCGGAGGACATACCTATGTCCTCCGGCCTCAACTGGGCCCGGAGGTACCGCAGAAGGTTCCCTCGGGCCTCAGGAGTGGTCATGCGTCAGTTCTTCGACTTCACAGCGGGCACGAAGTGCGAGCCGCTCTGGGCAAAGGCATCCCGCTGCTCATCGACGAAGGCTTCGACGGACAGGGGGGTGCGGTCGCCGACGACCTCGATGAGGTTGTTCGTTCCCTGGAAGATGCCGTTCCGGTAGTCGATGGCCACATTGCTCAGATGCTGGATGAGGTGGGCGGACTTGCCCAGAGACGCCAGGCCCTCGGCGAACTCGGCCACACTGACAGGCTCGTAGCTGACCGGGATGCCCAGCGCTGTGGAAATGGCATCCGCGATGCCGTGGTGGTCCAATTCGACCGGTCCGTACAGAGGGTAGGCCTGGCGGTCGTGCGGCTCCGGGTTCTCGAGCACGGCGGCGATGACGTGGGCCTGGTCGATTCCGGCGACGGGAGCGTGGCGGCCTTCTCCCAGCGGGAGGCGGAGGACGCCCTTGCCGTCCTCAAGGCCCCACCACCAGATGAGCCACTCGGCGAAGAACGTCGGTCGCAGGTGAGTGGTAAGCAGTGATGTGCGGTCCAGGACGCGCTCGCAGAGCCAGTGCTGTCGTGCGGCGTTGCTGACTGCTTCCCGCCGTGCCGAGATCTGTGACATGTTGACCACCGACCGGACACCGGCCTCACTGGCGGCCTGAGCGAAGATGACCGTCGCGTCCACCAGGCCGGGGCCGATGGGGTAGCAGAAGTATGCGCCGCTGACTCCGCGCACTGCCGTGCTCACATCATCGAAGTCGAGAAGATCCCCTACGGCGATTTCGGCGCCGGCGGCAGCCAGTGCGCGGGAACGGTCGTCCTCCCGATGCACAAGGGCGCGTACGCGGTGCCCCCGCTCCAGCAGGAGGCGCACCGTCTCCTTGCCCGTGGTGCCCGTTGCGCCGGTGATGAGGAAGAGGCGGTCTTCCTGTGTGGACATTTGCGGTGTCCTTTCTGAGTGTCATGACTGCCGCGACCGGGGGCGGCCGTGCAGAGACCGGTGATCGTGCTGCTGGTGACGAGGAAGTCCACGGAGGACTATGGCCCGCGGTCGGCGAGCTGGTGGACTCAGGCGACGGTACGGAAACCGGAACATGGGTGGTTCCATGCCTAAAGGCCCCGCTGGCCTGTACGGGAGGCGTCCCGGAGACCGGTTCAGGACCGGCCGCCCACTAGCTGACTATGGCATGCCATAGCCAGAATCTTATACAGATCCACCTGGCTACGCAAAGGCGCAGCCAGGTGGAGTAGGGTCCGGTACCAGGGTGAAGATGCATCAAGGCGCCAGCCTGTGGGGTCTGTTCGCAGTGAGCAGCTGGTCCGCGAGGAGCCCTGAGTAGCTGCTTCGGCGGCGTGAACTCGGCTTGCGGTGCCTCGGTGTACGGAGACCTTGCACAGTCGCCCGCCCTTGCGGCACCTCCAAGGCCGTGCACGTACCGGAGGGGCGGCCGCGACCGTGGTGGGCCTGGCGGGTGCCGAGTTCGTGGCTCTGTCGATGACGAAGAGCAGCGTTTCTCGGGCAGCTCAGGAGGCGCGAACGCCTGGCGGCGGGCCGCGATGTCGATGAGGTGGAGGTGGACGGCGCTCTGCGGCACCGACTGCCGTCGGCATCGGCGTGGGTCGAAGAAGAAGACGCTGGCTCGGGGTCGGGTGGCGCGGTGGTTCGGCTCCGTTGCCGACAGGCAGACCCGGGTCAGAGACGCCTCCCGTACTCGTCGAGATGGAGGTCCAGGCCCGGCCGGCGCATCCCGAAGCCGTCGAGAAGTGGCTTCGCGTGTGGTCGATAGAGCCAAGGTCGGCACGCTGAGTTGCGCGGTGCGACCTCTGCTCCCACCCCACCGGCCTGCTGGAATCGAGCGGTCGGGTGGCTGTCACCACTTTCACCCACCGGTGGGCATCCGGGCCGGCCGGTGGGACCCGATTGCGAAGGAGACATGGTGCCCGACCACGACCCCCACAAGAACAAGGCGATCGTCCTTAAAGCTCTCGATGTGCTGTTCAACCAGCGCGACTTCGAGGCTGCCGCAGCCTTCTGGGATCCGCGCTACATCCAGCACAGCGCCCTGATCGAACCCGGCCGTGAAGGCTTGTTCGACCTGGTCAGAAGTCTGCCGAAGTTCAAGCACGAGGCCGGTGCAGCCACTGCCGACGGCGATTGCGTGATGGTCCACAGTCGCTACACAGGCAACGAGCGGCCGACGGCCCTGATAGGCGTGGACATCTTCCGTGTGCAGGACGGAATCCTCAAGGAGCACTGGGACGTGCTGCAGGACGAGGTCACGCGCGAGCAGTCGGTGAGCGGGCTGCCGATGTTCGGGGGAGTCTTCCCGGAAGACCGCTGAAGTACCCCCGGTCACGGTCGCATCCGTTTGGTCAAGGTCTGAGCCATGAGCGGCGTCCGCCCGAACGGCGATCCGCTGGCCAAGGGGCGACAGGCCGGAATGGGGCGCCTGGTGCGCCTCGGTGTCGGACGCTCAGCTGTGTCGGCTGTGGAACTGAGGTGTTGGCGTGGCGCGCCACGCCAATTTGGTACAGGTGCTCGTCGGTGCTCGTCGGTGCTCGTCGGTGCTCGTCGGTGCTCGTCGGTGCTCGTCGGTGCTCGTCGGGTCCGGCGGGTTTCCGGCGAGGCAGCATGCCCGCACCTTGCGTGAAATAGTCATAGCCCATACAGTTATTTCACCCTGCGGGTGAGGAGACCGGCTTCGTGAGCCCTCCTGTGTCGGCCCGGCGAAGTCGCGCACTCCTGCTGGATGTACAGCTGACGCCGGGGCGGAGTGTGCCCCCCGCGGGGCCGAGTGGCAGGTCAGGGTCGCGCAGAAATCAGCCTGAAAGGTGCACCGATGTTTGTCGACGCCGCAGATTTGGATACCAAGTCGTCCTACAAGCTGCTTATTGGGGGGATTATCCCCCGCGCGATTGCCTGGGTGAGTACGGAGTCCGAGGACGGGGTGGGAAACCTTGCGCCGGTGTCCTTCTTCACGGCCGTGGGACGGAAACCTCCCCTCATCTCGATTTCGATGCAGCCCAGGTCGGACGGAGTCACACTCAAGGACACCTTCGTCAACATCCGTGACACGGGTGAGTTCGTCGTCAATCTGGCGACGCTTCCCCTCGCGGACCACTTGCACCGTTCGGCCTTCGAGTTCGAGACCGATGTGGATGAATTTGCCGCGCTGGGCCTGGAGACCGAGCCCTCGCAGGCAGTGCGACCTCGGCGGGTGAAGGGCGCCCCGATCGCCTTCGAGTGCAAACTCAACCGCATCATCCCCATCGAGGGCAGCCTGGACCACGTGGTGTGGGGCGAAGTCGTGCGCTTCTACGTCCAGGACGATCTGTACTTGGAGGGCGGCCGTATCGACACTGCGGCCATTCCCGCCGTCGGCCGGCTGGCAGCTGAGTACACCCTCGTCAATACCGTCTTCACCACACCACTCGACGACGACCTGGTTGCGGCACACGCGAGTCAGCGCATGCACCGACTCGATGAGCGGGCCGCGGACTGGTCGCCCATCGACACCGACAGTTGGTCGCCGTCCGGCTCCACGATGAGCGAAGGGGTCAAGTGATGACCGCAACAAGAGGCTTTGCCAGGACTGAGCGCGTCGCCGATTCCGACATCAGGTTCAAGCGACGCGGGACCGGTGACACTGCGCTCGTCTTCGTGCACGGCTTCCTGGACGATCAGTACGTCTGGGACGCGGTCATCGACGCTATGGCCGTTCCCGGCTTCGAGTACGTCCAGCTCGATCTGGCCGGCAGCGGTGACCGCACTGCCTCCACCGGACCGTTTGACCTGAACCGCTTCGCGCACGACGTCTCCGCCGTCGTGGAGGCGCTGGACAAGCCTGTCGTCCTTGCCGCGCAGAGCATGGGCACCCTCGTTGCCGAACTGGTCGCCGCAGACCACGCCGAGAACACACGGGGCCTGGTCCTTTTGTCCCCGGTGCCTCTGGCCGGTGCCGGCCTTCCCGCAGGAGACGTGCAGCAGTTCCGTTCCATGGGCGGTCAGGCCGAACTGCAGCGCGCAGTCCGCAGGCAGCTGTCTGTTTCCCTGCCTGAGGCCGAGCTGGACCGCCTCGTCGTGGTCGGGACACGGATCCCCGCAGAAGTCGTCCGCGACCTGGTCAAATGCTGGAACGAGGGGGACCCGCGAGGGCGTGAGGCGAGCTGGTACCGCGGGCCGGTTCTGGTGGGGCGCGGCGCCGAGGACGGATTCGTCACCGACGAGATGGTCACGGCCCACGTCCTGCCGCGGTTCGAGTGGCCGGAAAGCTTTGCGGTGCAAGAGGCCGGACACTGGGCCCATGTGGAGGCCCCGGCCACTGTGGCAGCCCACATCGAGGCGTTCCTGACCACGCTGCCTCAGGAAGCCCCCGAAAGCTCCGATCCCCCCGAAAAGGCGGACAGCGGCTGGCGCGGCGCGTTCGCCGGCAAGACCCCGGAAGACTTTGCCGCCGCGTTCGCAGAGGACATCGTCCTGGAGGCAAGCGTGCTGGCCATCCCGGTCAAGGGGCGAGACCAGGTCAAGGCCACGATGACCCAGGCCAGCCGCATCTACGAGTCCCTCGAATTCGTCCGGGAGGCCACTGCGGGGACACGGACCTACCTGGAATGGGAGGCAACCGCTTTCGGCGGCCTCCAGATTTTCGGCGTCACTGTCCTCACCAAAGGCGCCGACGGCCGTATCAACCACGTAGCCATTCACCACCGCCCCCTCGGGGCGGCACTGAGGTTCTCCGTGGAGATGCGCGAGCGTCTCCACGGCACTGTCGACCCCAGCCACTTTCACACCGTCGACTGACCGACCAGCAGGGAATGAGGGCACACCATGGCTACACGTGAAGACGTGGAGTTCGCAGCCGACTCCGGAGTGACCCTGCGCGGGTGGCTCTACACACCTGATGGGACAGGTCCGCATCCGGCCATCACGATGGCACACGGGTTCGCCGGTGTGAAAGAACAACGACTGGCGCAGTTCGCCGACGTGTTCGCCGAGGCCGGATTCATGGTCCTTCTTCACGATCACCGCAGTTTTGGTGAAAGCGACGGCACCCCACGTCACGACATCGACCCCTGGCAGCAGATCAAGGACTGGCGGCGCGCCATCTCCTACCTGGAGAGCCGCCCCGAGGTCGACATGAACCGGATCGGACTGTGGGGCACCAGCTACTCCGGCGGCCATGCCCTTGTACTCGGTGCCACGGATCGGCGGCTGCGCTGCGTAGTGGCACAGGTCCCGACGATCAGCGGGTACGAGCAGGGGCTGCGCCGTGTTCCCCCGGATGCGGTGGCAAGGCTGAACGAGGTCTTTACCGAGGACGAACGCGCACAGTACCGAGGCGAGCCCCCGCGGACGCAGGCGATCGTCAGCTCCGACCCTTCGGTTCCGGCTTCCTACCGGGCTCCCGACGCCGTCGACTTCTACCTCGACACGGCTCCGGAGAACTGGGAGAACAAGATCACCATCAGATCCAATTACGCCGCCCGCATGTATGAGCCCGGCTCGTGGATCACTCGGGTGTCTCCCACACCCCTGCTGCTGGTGGTGGCTGACCGCGATCCGATCACCGTCACCGACCTGATGCTCTCCGCCTACGAGCGCGCCCTGGAGCCCAAGGCACTGCGCCTGATCGAGGGTGGCCACTTCGCGCCCTACCTGAACGAATTCCCGGCTGCGAGTGCTGCTGCTCGCGACTGGTTCAAGCTCCACCTCGGGTGAGACGCCGGCACGCGTCACTCGATCCCCTCCGTCTCTGCGGTTGTCGCCGTGGGGCCCTCCCGTAGGAAGTGCACATGACTCGTCTCGAGTACACGTTTGACGACCGTCTGGCGACCATCGTTCTGCGGAACCCGCCGCAGAACCGGCTGGACCAAGAACTCATCCAGGAGCTCGGCGCCGCGATCGAGGCCATCTCCACCAGTGAAGCCCGTGCGGTTCTGCTGCGGGCTGACGGCCCGGACTTCAGCTTCGGCGGGGACATCATGGACTGGCCCGACATGAACGCGCGGGAGCTGCGCAGCCTTTTCGAGCGCTACATGGGTGTTTTCAACCAGTTCGAGCGCCTCTCTCTGCCGGTCGTCGCAGCCGTCCAGGGGCTGTGCTTTGGTGGCGGATTCGAGCTTGCCTTGCGCGCCGACGTCATCTTTGCGGCCGATAGCGCCCGATTCGGTCACCCGGAGCAGACGCTGGGACTCGTCACTCTGCTGGGCGGTATCTACCGCGTAGCAGAGCGGGCCGGGCAGGCGCGGGCATCAGAATGGGCTCTGACATCGGAGCAGATCACTGCTGCGGCGATGGCCGAGGCGGGTGTCGTCAATCGGGTCGTGCCCCATGCCGCGCTCGACGAGGAAGCCGAGCGGTTCGCCCGGAAGATCTCCAGCGGACCGACCCGGGCCTATGCGGCACACAAGGCACTGCTGCGGTCATGGCGAGTGGGAGGGATCGCCGCGGCAGACGAGGCCATGTTCGACATTGCGATTCCCCTCTTCGAGAGTGAGGACGGCCAGGCAGGTCTGGCGTCGGCCGTGAACGCACTGAAGGCGGGGATACCGCGCCCGGCCCTGGACTTCCGGGGCCGGTGACCCTGCTGCCCAGCCTGCGCGACGGCGGTGCGGCGTCGTCGCGCGACCGCCTGGCCCGGCCGGGCCAGGCGCTGGGCCCCGGACCGGTGACGACTGCCCGGTCCGGGGCCCAGCACGAACAATTGACAGAGGGGCGCCGGCGATGGAGCAGGACCCCGTCCGGTGCGGCAACCGTTCTCAGACGGTGGTCTGCTCGTGTGATTGCGCCCGCTGACGAGCCCGGTAGGCGCGGAGGTTGGCAGGATGGCCACAGCGTCGTACGTCGTGCCAGACGGCACTGTTGTTCCGCGACCGGTCGAAGAACGTCACCCGGCAACGTTCACTGCGACATACCTTCAGCCGCCGCCACTGATCGGTGCGCTGGGCGTTCATCATCTCGATCAGGACCAGAGAGACGACGGCGTGCCACCCACTGCCCGTCGGCTCAGCGACCACGCTCCCGTCGGGCGCGAGCCGAAGAGCCGCATCGGCCTGCGGCCGCGCGATGTCTTCCGGATCTTCCTCCGCCGCTTTGGTGTCAGCCGCCAGACGTTCGCGCAGGCTGTCACGGAAGGCACGCAGCTGTTCCACGTCCTCGTCACCGAGTTCCACCGGTGGCCGACTGAGGTGCAGACTCCGATGACGCCAGGTCTCGTCCAGCCAGGTCTGAGCGGTGCCCCGGTCCAGAAGGAGATCGGTTTCCCGGGGCTTACCCGCCGAAAGAGTGTTGAGCAGGTCCTGGACGTAGGCCAGGCCGTCTGGAGCAGCCTGGATCTCGTAGCGCTCGGTGGCAGGCCATGACATGAGAGTAAGTCTCCAACCGCAGCCGATTTTCTACAGGATGCAATAGACGTGAATCATACACGTATTACGGTAGGGCTGGCTTTCCACTCGGATGTGAGCCGGGGGAGAGTGCGTCGACCTGTGGTGAGTGAGTCACGACTCTGCCGGAGCGAGATCCGACCGGTGGACGTCACGATCCGCTGTGACGACGGAGTCGGAGGCCAGCACTGCCCCGCACGCCCCGCAGCGCATCTCAGGTCGCAAGACCTCTCCGCAGTCGTGCCGGAAGACGGCGATGTTCTCCGGGTCCGTTCGTGCATACCGGTCGCCCCAGTCCCGGATGCTGTGCAGGATGGTGAACAGCTGCTCGCCGGCCTCGGACAGCTCGTACTCGTAGCGGACCGGGTTGGTCTCGTACTGAGCCTTGGTGATGACCCCGGCGGCTTCCAGCGACCTGAGTCGGCTGGCGAGGATATTCCGCGCGGCGCCCGTGTTGAAAACGATCTCATCGAAACGGCGTGCGCCGAAGGTGATCTCGCGGAGGGCGAGCATCGCCCATTTCTCGCCCAGGACCTGCATGGCGGCATCTATCGAGCATACGCGGGGGTCGGGTGTCCTGGATTTCCTCACGCGCTCAGGGTAGCCGTAGATGAGTGGGTAGTCAATGACTACTCAGCAGCTCAGGAAGTTGACTCGAGGGGCTGACACGGCTTAACTGTGAGTGGATAGCAAAAAGCAACCAACTGGAGTCCTCTCATGAGCTACATCTCCGATCTCGCGGACACGCGCCATGCCGAAGGCAGCCTTGCCCGCTACGCCTACCGTGATTTCGGTCAGCAGGACGCGACCCCGCCCCTGGTCCTGCTGCAGCGATTCCGCGGCACCCTCGACCACTGGGACCCGCTGTTCCTGGAGACCCTTGCGAAGAAGCGGCGCGTCATCATTTTCGACAACGCCGGAATCAGTGAGAGCACCGGTGAGGTGCCTGCAACGATGCAGGGCATGGCGGACGCAGCCGTCGACTTCCTCACCAGCCTCGGGCTGGAGCAGGTCGACCTGCTCGGATGGTCGGTCGGCGGGTTCGTGGCGCAGCTGGTCACCCTGGACCGTCCCGACCTTGTCCGCAAGCTGATCGTGGCCGGCAGCGGCCCCGGCGGTGTGCCCGGCACCCCGGAGCTGGAGCAGCGCGTGGTGGAGTACATGACCGCGCCGGTCACCTCCGAGGAAGGGTTCCTGTACCTCTTCTTCGGCCTCACCGACGAAGGGGTACGCCTGGGCAAGGAGTCCCTCGCCCGGCTGGAAACCCGGCTTGAGAAGTCGAAGGCCGACGTGTCCGCCGAGCAGTGGGGCCGCCAGCTGCAGGCCATCCAGCTCTGGGCCGGTGGCAAGGGTGACGCATGGTCGCGCATCGAGGAGCTGAAGCTCCCGGTCCTGGTGGCGAACGGTTCACACGACGTGATGGTCGACTCCGGCAACTCCTTCGCCATGGCGCAGAAGCTGTCGGACGCCCGCACTGTCTTCTACAGCGGGGCTGGTCACGCTTTCCTCTTCCAGTTCCCGGAGGAGTTCGGCGACATCGTCCACGACTTCCTCGACCGCTGAGACGGACACCCCCATGACGTTCTGTGCGGCCTGCGACAACTCGCTCCAGCCGCAGCAGGCTGGGCCTCGAACAGTGGCACAGCACGAAACCATCCCCCTGAAAGAATAGAGAGAAGCATGCCTGCATACGGATTCTTCGTCGAGTTCGAAGCACGACCGGGCAAGGAAGAAGACGTGGCCCAGTTCCTCGTCGACGCCAAGGAACTCGTGGACGCGGAGCCGGGGACCCTGGCCTGGTTCGCCTTCCGGCTGGGCCCGACGTCGTTCCGCATCTTCGATGCCTTCGAGACGGAGGAGGACCGGGAGACCCATCTCCAGGGCAAGGTGCGGCAGCAGATCGAAGCCCGCGGTGACGCACTCTTCAGCACACCGCCCACCATCACTCCCGTCGATCTGCTCGCCACGAAGCTCCCCGGCTGATCCATAGCGCGCCGACGTCCAGGTCGGGGCGGTGATGACCGACCATCACCGCCCCGGCCTGCTGCAATGCCGCGCTCCGGAGCGACGCGCTTGCCAACCGGCCCGGCCCCGGCGCCATCCGCGTGTCCTGATCTGTGGGGTACCGGGCCGTCCAGCCCTGGCGGCCTGCGAAGCCGAAGAGGGAGCCTGTCCGGAGTACAGGCTCAACGGGCCAGGAACAATGGAACGAGGCAATGAGATGACCATCGACTCCATCATCACATCTGGTGTGAAAGTACCCGGAACCAAGCTCGCCCGGGAGACCACCGAGTTCATTCGCGACACGACGAGTGAACTGATCTACCACCACTCTCGCCGTGTCTACTTCTTCGGCAGCCTCCAGGGCCGCAACCGGGATCTCAGCTTCGATCCCGAACTGCTCTATGTCGGTGCCCTGTTCCACGATGTCGGCCTCGCGGAGCAGTTCCGTACGAGCGGTCGCCGCTTCGAAGTGGACAGCGCCGAAGCGGCGAGGCAGTTCCTTCACTCGCATGGTGTCCCCGAAGACAGCATCCGCCGAGTCTGGACAGCGATCGCGCTGCACACCACACCCGGTATCCCCGAGTACATGGAGCCGGAGGTCGCCCTGGTCACCGCGGGGGTGGAATATGACGTGCTCGGCATCGGCTACGACGCTGTCTCCGATGCCGACCGTGCCGAGATCACCGCCCTGCACCCGCGCCCCGACTTCAAGCGTCAGATCCTCCAGACATTCACCGACGGCATCAGGTCCAAGCCCGAGACCACCTTCGGTAATGTGAAGGCTGATGTCCTGGAGCACTTCGTGCCTGGCTTCGTGCGAGGCGACTTCGTCCAGACGATCCTGGACTCTCCCTGGAAGGAGTAGACCGGTGGGCGTGCCAGGCAGGAAGCACACGGTCACGGTCGTGGCCTTCGAGGGCGTTCAGCTTCTGGACGTGACGGGCCCGGTCGAGGTCTTCACCACAGCTAATCACCACGGCGCCGACTACGACGTGCGGATCGTCTCACCCACCGGCCTGGGAGTCCGGACCTCGTCGGGAGTGACCATCGGCGTCGACGGCACGGAGGCCGGATTCCCTGCAGCGCCGTACACCGTGCTGGTGCCGGGCCGCAGGTCCTGGCGGTCCGCTGTCGCCGACACCGTCCTGATCGACCTCGTGCGGCGCATGGCAGAGAACGCGGACCGCGTCGTGTCCGTGTGCGCCGGGGCGTTCGTTCTCGCGGAGGCCGGGTTCCTCGCAGGCCGCAGGGCCGCCACCCACTGGGAACTGGCGCCTGAGCTTGCGGCCGCGTACACAGATGTCCGCGTCGAGGACGACCCGATCTTCATCCAGGACGGGCGTGTCGTCACTTCGGCAGGTGTGACCGCCGGGATCGACCTGGCACTTCATCTGGTCGAACAGGACTGGGGCGCCGACGTGGCCCGCCGAGTTGCCAGAGAGCTGGTTGTCTTCATGGCCAGACCCGGAGGCCAGGCCCAGTTCAGCGCTCGGCTCGTGACGCGCGAACCACGGCATGCGACCATCCGCCGGGTACTGGACCAGGTGGCAGCCGACCCGGCTGGATTGCACACCATCGAATCCATGGCCAGCACGGGGGGTTTGAGCCGGAGGCACCTGGGTCGGCTCTTTCGCACCGAGGTCGGCGTAACACCAGGCCAATACGTGGAGTCAGTCAGATTCGAAGCGGCACGCACACTGCTGGAGGACGGCTCGGGATCCATGGAAGAAGTAGCACAGCAGGCGGGTTTCGGCTCGTCGGAGTCGCTTCGCCGAGTGTTTCAGCACGCCTTGGGTGTATCACCGAGCGCCTACCGGGCGCGGTTTCGCAGTACCGTGCCGGACCCGGGGAGCACGCGGATGCCCGTCCGGTGAGATGGCTCTCCGGAATCCCGGGTGCGGGCGGCTGCCAGGGGCGTTGCGCGCCGGCTGGATCACTACAGTTCTCAGGTCCGCGCCTTGCGTACGGTGATCTCGTCGGGCTGTACGTCGTGTCCAGCCGCGCAGCGCAGCTGGACAGCGACTGGTTCCTCGCAGTCGGTGTGGTGCAGCGTCAGAGGCGGTCCGTCTTCCCGCGGGAGATGGTGATCACCCCACTGCATGAGGGCGAGAAGAACCGGCTGCAGGTCGGATCCGGACTCGGTGAGTACGTACTCGTGCCTGGTGCGCCGACCCGGATCCCGGTAGGGACGCCGCTCCAGCAGGCCGGCCTGCACCAGTTCGCGGAGCCGGGCTGCGGCAACGGCCTCGGTGATGCCGACGCGACGCACGAAGTCGTCGAATCGTGTCGTGCCGTAGTGGGCCTCGCGCATGAGCAGCACGGCGGACCGCGTTCCGATGACCCGCATCGTTCCGTCTATCGAGCAGTCACTCAGCGTCCACGCCGAACGGTCGGCCAGGGCACCTGTCAGGTTCATGTGGGAAATTCCCATCTGTTCACCCCCTCCGGCGGCAATTTTACATAGCCGGAGATCGCCGCATACACTCCTGACTATGGTAAAGCATAGTCAGGACATGGGGGTGGCTGTGGCGACCAGGCCGGGGATCACGCTGCTGGTGCTCTGTGCCTCAGCGTGCATGGCCGGCCTCGACGTGTTCATCGTGAACGTCGCCTTCGACGACATCGGGCGGGACTTCCCGGGTTCGTCACTGGGAGATCTGAGCTGGGTACTGAACGCCTACGCGATCGTCTACGCCGCGTTGCTCGTGCCGCTGGGCAGCCTCGCCGACCGGTTGGGCAGCAAACGGATGTTCCTGGCCGGAGTTGCTGTCTTCACCGTTGCCAGCGCCGCCTGCGCCGCGAGCCCCGGCCTCTGGCACCTGGTCACTTTCCGTGCTCTTCAGGCAGCCGGAGCGGCAGCACTCACACCGGCGAGCCTCGGACTTCTCCTCGCCGCCACACCCACCTCCGGACGCGCCAGAGCTGTACGTATCTGGTCCGCCTCGGGAGCGCTCGCCGCCGCGGGCGGCCCAGCCCTCGGCGGGCTGCTCGTCGAGTCGTCCTGGCAGTGGGTCTTCCTCGTCAACGTGCCTGTCGGCGTACTCGCACTCGCCGCAGGTGCCCGGTACGTACCCGCCGACTCCCGCGGCGCTTCGGGGCGCGCGCTGCCCGACATCCTTGGTACAGCGGTACTTGCCGTGACCGTCGGCGTCCTCAGTCTCACCATCGTCAAAGGGCCTGACTGGGGGTGGGCATCCAAGGAAACGCTGCTGGCGCTGGCAGCGACCGTTGCTGGCGCCCTGGTCTTCGCCTCTCGCGTCGTACGTCACCCCGTACCGGTCATTGCACCGGCTTTGCTGCGTGTCCGCACGTTCGCATGGTCCAACGCTGTCGGTCTGCTGTTCTCTCTGGCGTTCGGAGCGAATCTGCTGGCAAGCATTCTGTGGATGCAGCAGACCTGGGGGTACAGCGCGGTTCGCACAGGCCTGGCGGTCGCCCCCGGCCCGCTCATGGTCCCTGTCTTCGCCGCAATCGGCCAGCGCGTCGCCCACCGTGTATCGACGGGAACCATCGTCGCTGTGGGCTCTGCTCTCTACGCATCGGCCACCGCTCTGCTCGCTCTGAGGACGGGCACCACTCCCCACTACGCCGCCGAGATGCTGCCCAGCAGTTTGCTGTCAGGAGCCGGCGTAGGGCTGGCCATGCCGACCATTCTCGCCGCCGCTACTACCGATCTGCCGGCCGATCAGGGCGCGACGGGTTCAGCGGTGGTCACCATGAGCCGCCAGATCGGCACCAGCCTGGGAGTGGCCGCACTGGTCGCCGTCCTGGCGTCCGCATCACCCACCGGCGATGCTCATGCCGCGTTCGCACGGGGTTGGTGGATCATTACCGGCGCGGCACTTCTGAGCGCGCTGGCAGCCCTCGGCATGACATCGCGGACCAGCGAGGACGCCTCCGTGGCTGCTGTGGTCCCCACGGCACCAGATGTCGGAGTCAAGGACGGATGAAGCACCGGCACCTTCGACAGCCCCGTCCGAGGGAGTCGTCGAGGCGATGCAGGGACCGTATGACTGCGTGTCCATCCCGCATCAGCCCAGCAGTTCGGCCGACGCGGTCACTACCGTGTCGGGGACCTGGTGGCCGAGCGTGTGCTCGATGAAGTCGACGTGGTAGCCGTCGTCTTCGAGGGCGGGGACGATGCGGTGGCTGGTGCGGGCGATGGGTTGGACGACATCGTGCCGGCCGTGGGAAACGAAGATGGTGGGGCGGCCATGCCTGCGGACGGGCGGGACCTGACCGGGGGAGTAGGCCAGGATGCGGGTGAAGAGGTCGCCATTGGCCAGTCCCACGCCGAGGGCATAGGAGGCACCGTCGGAGAACCCGGAGATGGCAATGCGGTCGGCGTCGACGTGGAAGTGGTCGAAGACGGTGGCCATGGCGTGCTCCAGGCCGACCGCGTCCTTGCCGAAGCGTCCGCCGGTGACGGTGTCCCACGTGCATTGCTCGGAGGCGGGGGCCAGAACCAGCGCGCCGTGCGGTGCGGCTGCGGGCCTGAGCAGGGCGAGCATGTCGCCAGGGACGCCGTTGGCGCCGTGGAGAGCGACCAGGAGGGGCGCAGGCCGGTAAGGCAGACGGTCCGGCACGTACAACAGGGCGGGGTTGGTGGGTGTGTCCAGCCAGTGCAGGCCTGCGGCGAGCGGTGCTCGGAGGGGCGTGGCCGGTCGTGCCGACAGGACGCCGTGGGCCAGGTCGCATGTTGTGGTGAGCACGGTTCCTCCGTGAGACAGGGGCTGTGGCGCCTGTATGCCAAGGGCATGCGGCGCATCAGGCCCAGCCCGCAAGGGGTGATCGTGGGTTTGCCTGTCCGGGCGGCATCGTCAGCAGCTGACCGATCGGGCGTGGGAACATCGCCCGCTCCACCCAATGATCGCTCGTGTGCGTGGACTTGGCCTCCGTCCGCCCTCAACACAGGACTGGAACGAAAGAAGGGAGCCGCAGAGCGTCCGCGAAGTCAGCGCTCCCGGCAGAGCAGGACGGACTGTCCGGCGCACTGCTGGCCCGGTCGCCGATGGCCGGTCAGGACCGGAGCGTCTCGTCGGCACGGGAGGGGCATACGGAGGTGTGCCGACCCGTCATTGGGCCGGCACACCCGCCGATGACCTTGTCGGCTCCGGTTCCGTAGTGGTTGCATGCCTGGCTACGGCGATGTGAAGGGAGCCCACACGGACAGGAGTTATGAGGACGCTCTATGCCTCACCGCCTTCCGCCGACGACAGTCAGGACTGGTCCTACAGCCCCAGGGTGCGCCGCACCCAGCTCGTGCGTGCCTCGCGGGAGGCGGTTCCGATGACGGTGTCCGCGGCGACGAGCTCGTACAGGTGGAAGCCGCCGGCCCAGATGTGCAGATCGGCAGAGCCGCCGGCCGCCCAGATGGAAGAGGCGTAGGCGACGCTCTCGTCGCGGAAGACCTCCGCGCTGCCCACCTCGATGTAGGTGGGGGGCAGGTCGGACAGGTCGGTGGCCCGGCCCGGGGACTCGTAGATGGAGACGTCGTCCGTACCGCGGCGGTCGCCCAGCACGGCGTTCCAGCCGGTGAAGTTGCTGGTACGGTCCCAGACTCCGATGCCGTCGATCTGATGGCTGGAGACGGTTTCGTTGCGGTCGTCGAGCATCGGGTACATCAGCAGCTGGCCGGCAAGAGCGGGGCCGTTGCTGTCGTCGCGGGCCTTCAGCGTGACGGCGGCGGCCAGACCGCCACCGGCGCTTCCGCCGGCGGTGATGAGCTTGGCAGGGTCGAAGCCGAGCTCCTCGGCGTGCTCAGCGGTCCACTTCAACGCCGCGTAAGCGTCCTCGATCTGAGCCGGTGCCGGGTTCTCGGGAGCGAGCCGGTACTCGACCGAAACGACCACCGCGTCGAACTGCTCGACGTAGTTGACGATCGGCTCGATGCCCACGAAGCGGTCGCCGAACATCAGGCCGCCTACGTGGGTGAAGAAGAACGCAGGCCCGGGGGTGACGTGGTCAGTCCGGCGGAAGACGGAGAGGACCAGGTCTGCAGCTCCCTGCGGGCCGGGAATCGTGCGCTCGAAGTGCTCGATCGGTCGTCCCTTGACGAGATCCTCGACACCCGGGGTGAAGCTCCCGGTACGCAGCGTCGGAATGTCTTCAGGGTGAAGCGAGGAGTTGAAGGCCTGGAGGACGACTTCGAGGACGGGCTTGAGCTCTGCGTCGAACGGGGGGGCGGGGTACTTCGAGTCAGTCATATCGACCTCGGAGGTAAGGGCCACGGGGTTGAGTGGCGAGGACCCTGTCAGTTGCAGGATGAGACCACCATAACCACTGACTGACCGGCAGTCAATCGATGTGACTCAGTCCTCAGTCGACATGTTCCGGGGTGCGGAGCCGACGTCGAACCGCCGGTGCGGAAGCCCGCCGTGCAGCCCGGACGGGACGGCCCGACGTGATCCGTACGGCCCGGCACAACTCGAACGATAAGCCTGACTCAAGGCGCTGACTTCACTGGGCCCTGAGTGGTTCACGGTCGGGTGACACTCCGGTGAACTGAACCGGAACCGTCGACCGGGCGGTGCCCAACGGAAGCGTGTGGAAATGCTCCACCGGGCTGTTCGCTCCTGCCGAGGGCCCTTGGAACCACACCGCCTGGGCGATGCGGTTCCAAGGGGCGCCCACCGGCCGACTCCCGCCGGCGGAGGACGGAAGACGCCTGCGGGAACGACCTCAGGCCGGCGTCGGCCTCTTGAGCCCGAATACGGCGCGCGTCATCTGGCCCGATGCGATGATCACCTCGTCGCGGGAGATGGGTGCGAATCCGGTGATCGCATCGGTCACTGCTCCGCAGAAGCCGTGGAACAGCGCCCTGGACATCATGTCCGGATGGGCGCACTCGATCTCGCCCGATTCCACACCACCCCGTGCCGCGGCTGCGATCATGCCGATCAGGCGTTCGTTGGTCGCAGCGTGGACTGCTTGGGCGCCTGCCCCGTCATAGAGGACCCGGTGCAGGTCGGCATGGTCGAGCGCGAAGCGGCACAGCGACTCCAGGACGTTCACGAGACGTGAGTCGAGAGGCGCGTCTGTGTTGCTCAGGATCTTCTCGCCGACATCCGCGAAGTCGTTCATGTGGCGTTCCCACAGCGCTGCGGCAGCGTCGTCCTTCGTTTTGAAGTACAGGTAGAACGTGCCCTTGGAAACTTCGGCGAGAACGGTGATCTCATCGATCTTCGAGTCCGCGATGCCCTTGCGCGCGAAGACCTCTGCTGCCGCGTCCATGATGTCCTTGCGGCGTTCCTCCGGCGGCTTGGAGACCCGTTTCCTTCGTGTGGCGGTTCCCATCGGTGCTCCTCATGTTGCCGAGCCCTGCTCGGCACAACCGTACGACTGACCGCAAGTCAATCGCAACCCTGCGCCTTCCGCGTCAGCATGCCTGGAGGAAGTCCGGAGCTCGAACGGGTAGACGCGCCTGCCGCCAAGGCGTTCGGCTCTTGGCGGCAGGCGGTGGATACGAAGAGGTCACACAGTCTTGAGCATGCCACCGTCGACCACGTAGTCCGCCCCCGTGATGCTGGCCGCGGCGCCGGAGAGGAGGAACACCACGACCGCCGCGATTTCTTCCGGTTCGACGAAGCGGCCGGTGGTGACGCCGAGAGCGCCCGGTGCCTGCTCGAGGAAGGTTGCGATGTCCATCCCGAATGCGGAGGCGATCTTGCCGCCGAAGTTCTTCGGGCTGTCGTAGATGGAACTGCGGACGAATCCGGGGGAGACAGTGTTGACGCGTACGCCCTGGGCGCCGAACTCCTCGGCGAGCGCCTTGCTGAGGGCGGTGACTGCGGCCTTGGCGGAGGCGTAGGCAACCGGGCCGAGGCCGGGCATGTGGGCGGCGGCCGTCGAGATGTTGACTATCGCCCCCTTGCGCTCGATGAGGCTCGGCAGGGCGATCCGGCTCGCGCGGACAGTGGTGAGCAGATTGACGTCGATCAGGTGCGCCCACTGCTCGTCGTCCGTGTCGAGGAAGCCCTGGACCTTGAGGTCGCCACCCCCGACATTGTTGACGAGCAGGTCGATGCCGCCCAGCTCGGTCGCCGCGGTGTCGAACGCCGCGCTGACACCCTCCGCGGTGCTCAGGTCCGCAGCCACCGGAATGGCGCCGGCGTCCTTGAGTTCGGGCGTGATGTTCCTGGCGACACCGACGACACGCACGCCCTCAGCTACCAGGCCCTTGACGACGGCCAGGCCGATACCCCGGCTGGCGCCGGTGACGACCGCGGTCTTGGAATCGAGGTTCAAGTTCATACTGTTGACCTTTTCTTGACTTGCAGGTACAGAAAATGGACAGAGTTCACCCAGCTACCCAGAGGGGAGCGGGGCTCAGAGAAGATCGACAGTGGTGTCGATCGCGCGCCTGATGCGTTCGGGCCCGGACTCGATGCGGGCCAGGACGCGAAGACCGGTGACCGTGTTCAACAACAGTGCTGCGAGATCCTTGGAATCACGCTCACGACTGATGTCTCCCGCCCGCTGCCCCTCTTCGAGGAGTGCTTGCAGGGCTCGGTCGGTCCGGTCGAGCATCCCCTGAGTCAAGGTCGTCAGGGAAACGTCGCTGTGTCCGAACTCCATGGCCGTGTTCATGGCCAGACACCCCCGGCGGTCAGGGTCGGCGAGATCCGTCTCGGCGAGGAAGTGAAGCGTTCTGCGCAGCCGCTCCTTCACCGGTCCGGCCTCATTGAGCAGCTCGTCCATCGCCGTGGCGTGTGCGTCCAAGTAGCGGCGCAGTGCCAGGTCGAACAGCTGCCGCTTGCCACCGAAGGCGTTATAGAGACTGCCTTTGCCGATACCCAGTGCGTCCACGAGGCACTGTGGCGTGGTGCCGGCGTATCCATGGCGCCAGAAGACCTGCATGGCCTGCTCGACAGCTGCTTCCGGATCGAACTGCTTCGGCCTACCCATGGTCCCATCCAACATGTTCTGTACCTTCAAGTCAAATATTTCTGGGCGCGGCGCCGCCGGTCCGGAGCGATCCACGGGCGAGGCCGGTCGGCGCCAGCACACGTGCGGCGCGCATGCGCCGGTCAAGGCGGAGGGAGAGAGCGGCTCGAAGGATGTCAGTCGATGCGATGAAGTTAAGGTGACGTAGTGTCCCAGTGGGTTCAACTGAGTGAGAGGCCGGTACCGAAGATGACGATCCGCCGCAGTGATGCTCGTACGGCTGGCAAGAAGTCTGATCGAGTCGTCACGCTGATCGGCAAGCCTGACTGTCACCTGTGCGACGACGCGCGAATCGTTGTCGAGAAGGTCTGCTCGGAGCTTGGGGTCTCCTGGGAACAGAGAGACATCACTCGGGACGAAGATCTTCATCGCGCCTACTGGGAACAGGTTCCGGTGGTGCTGGTGCACGGTGTCCAGCACACCTTCTGGAGGGTGGATGAGGACAGCCTTCGTGCACGTCTCACGAACCGCCGTCCCTGAAGGCAGTTTGTCTCCGGCACCCGAATGTTCCGGCTTAGGTGTAGCCGCACAGTCAGGTCGCGGGAAGAACCAGTTCGACGTCGGTTCCCTGTCTACCTCGAGATGGATTGTAGGCACCCAAAGCTCTGCAAATCGCCAGCATCCGGTCATTGGAACGCTGAGTCCTGACCATCACCGAACGCAGGCCGAGCACCGAGGCATGAGCGAGGGCGTAGCGGATGAGGCTGCCGCCCAATCCGCTGTTCTGCCAGGCATCCTCCACCAGCAGCGCAAGCTCACCAGTGCAGTCACTATCCGCATGCAATAGGTGTGTCGTCGCGATCACCAGGTGCGGACTGCCAACCGGATGAGTGACCCACTCAAGCCCCGCTCCGGTCTGACCAGCGAGGCCCATGCGTAGAGCCGGAGTGCGAAGCGAGCCGTCTGGTAGCGGCTGAAGCGCGAATTCAGGCTGGAGCGCGCGTGCATGAGGTTCGTAGCCTCATAGTCGGACTCCGAGGCGAAGAGCTCCTCCACGGAGCCCGCGTCCAGGACGGCCTCGATCCGGGCGCTGTTCGCTGCGGCGGCGATCGGAGCGAACTCCTCCGGCCTGGATGCGAGTCCCCCTCCATCTCCACTGAGGCAGGGTGGGTGGGCAGAGACCGGTGACCGGTCATCCGCGGTCTGCCTCGATGGGCTGAAGGAGCCGCTTGGGCTTGAGCAGCGCTCGACTGACAGGATCGGATGGCTGGAGGTTGAGGCCTGGACCCGGGACCATCTCGACATCCCTGACAGGTACGGCGGTTCGGCACGTGGGGCACTCGCCGTAGACGCCGAGCTCGGTTCCGCAATCGGCGTGCCGGAAGGTTCGTGTCGGATGGTCGAGGACATGACTCTGCCCCCAGAAACTGAGCGAGCGCAGAGTTGGCCACAGGCCTGCGCCGCGCTCAGTCACCACGTACTCGTCACGCGGTGGCGACTCCTGGTAGCGGCGTTTCTCCAGGATGCCGAAGGCAGTGAGCGTCTGGAGCCGGTTGGCCAGGACGGCGCGCGGAATGCCGAGGTGAACAAGGAGATCGTTGTAGCGGCGTACTCCGTAGAGTGCGTCACGGATGATCAGCAGAGTCCATCGCTCGCCCACAATCTCCAGGGTGCGCGCGATCGAGCAGTCCTGCGCCGCGTAGGCCTTTCCCAGTGACATGACACCACTGTACTCGCACCTCACCCACTCAGTTCAATGACTGAACTGATGGTGCTAAGGTCAGGGCGACTCAGGGTTCAGTCAGTGAACTATGAGAACTCAGGGTTCAGTCACCGTATCGACGGATGGAAGGGCAAATCATGGCCCACCTGGATAAGGCTTCAACTGGTTCGGCCACAGAGACCACAGCAACCGTGGGCGACACCGCCTCCGCCTCGCACACGGCGAGTCCCCCTCCCAGGGCCCGAGCCACCCTCGTCCTGACCAGTGCGGTCACCGCGGTAGCACTCATGATCTACACAGCGCCCATGGTCACGCTTCCCGAGACCGCCGCCGCACTGCACACCCCCCTTTCTGCCCAGGCCTGGCTGCTCAACGGCACTCCGTTGGGCCTGGCGGCCCTGCTTCTCGTGGCCGGCAGCCTCGCTGACGACTACGGCCGCCGAAGGCTGTTCGTGTCCGGCACGGTAGCCCTGGGCCTCACGACCGCTGCGGGAGCCTTCCTCACGACGACATGGTGGTTCACCATCGCCCGGATCGCGCAGGGCGCGGCAAGCGCGGCGATCCTTGCGAGCAGCCTCGGCCTGATCGTGCACGCCTTCCCGACACCGCAGGCCCGACGGCACGCGACAGGCGTATGGGGCGCATGCGTGAGCGGCGGCATCGCGGTAGGGCCGTTGGTCGCCGGAGTCATGCCTACGTGGCGCGTCGCCTACGCGGTGTTCGGCGTCGTGGCACTCCTGCTCGCAGCTTTCGGGGCTCGTACGCTGACGGAAACGCGTGCACCTCGTAGCGGCCGTCCGGACATCGTCGGTGCCCTGGTGTTCAGCCTGGCTCTCGGCGCGCTGGTGGCCGCGCTGACCCTGGGCCGGGACGGTTGGTTCCGGACGCCGGTCGGTGTTCTGCTCGCGGTGGCTGTGCTGCTGACCGCGATCTTCGTCAGGGTTGAACACCGTGGCCGAGCTCCGATGATCGACCTCGGACTGCTGCGGCACCCTCGCTTTCTGGCTTCGTCAGCCGGCGGCCTGTTCACCGGACTGGCTGTGATCGGACTCTTCAGCTTCATGCCTTCCCTGCTCCAGAGGAGCATGGGCATGTCCGCCATCGGCACCGCGTGGCTGCTCATGCTGTGGTCGGGCATTTCCTTCCTCACCGCGCTTCAGGTACGGCGCCTCGCGGACCGCGTCACGTCCCGCCACCAGTTGGCACTGGGATTCGTCCTGCATGCCATTGGTGTGGTGGCCCTGCTGGGCTCCATCGCAGCCCATTCCTGGACTCGGCTCCTGCCCGGCCTGATCGTGGCCGGCATCGGCAGTGGGCTTCTCAACGCCGCACTGCCCCTGATCTCCGTGGAGTCGGTGCCCCCGACGAGGGCAGCCATGGGGTCGGGTGCGCAGCAAACCTTCCGATACATAGGGTCTTGCGCCGGTGTGGCGATGACCATCGCAATCGTGACATCGGCTGGATCTGCAGCGCACGGAGCGGACCTCGCCGTGATCGTCTCCGCAGTACTCTCTGCGCTCGCTGCTGTCCTGGTGCTCGTCCTCAGGGACCGCAACTGAGTATGCCGCGGCCGACTGCTCGGCAGCGAGCCGATCCATTTCCCTGTATGAAGAAACTCATCTGCGGTACCCAGGAGAGTCAGCCCGTGACCAGCCGCAAAATAATTCTCACCCTTCCGCTGGTGTCGATGAACGGAGTCACGCGGTGAGTCGCATTCTCGTTGTAGGAGCAGGGGCGACGGGCGGATACTTCGGAGCCCACCTCGCTCGGTCCGGCCGGGACGTCACCTTCCTGGTCAAGCCGGCAAGGGCCGCGATCCTACGGGCTAAGACGCCATTTCACTTGGTGTGATCTTGCGGCAGTCTGGGGTGATGACTGCTGCGCTTGTCGAGCGGATGGCACCTGAAGATCTGTGGACTCTTT
>NZ_JBIAIN010000032.1:0-68118 GCF_042871445.1 Streptomyces sp. NPDC005794 | reverse complement strand
AGCCCGCTCCGTCAACGCCGCGATCAAACCCCGCCGCGCCGCCACATACAGCCCCAACAACGCCGGCACCGCAGTCAACAACACCCCCGACGCCGTAACCGCGAACGACAACTCCCACAACCGCGTCGCCACCAACGTCAACACACCCGTCAGCACCCACGCACCCCGCGGCCGCCCCGAATGCACCACCGCCGAATACGCCGCGAAAGGCGCCGCCGACGGCACCCACACCCCCGCCCCATCCACCGACGTCACCAACAACCCCGGCACCATCCACACCGACAACGACATCAACACCGCAGACACCGTCGCCACACCCAACACCACCAACGGCCACACCCGCCGCACCACCAACGCCACCACAACCACCAACTGCAACCCCAACCCCGCCCACGGCCCGAACCGCGAATGTTCTTCCCGGGGAAAGCCACTCCAGAAGGTGACGAAGATGTTGAGTGCGACGAGCGTGGCGGCGAGGATGGTGTCCTGAACGGCGTTGCGGTCCAACCATCGAATCGGCCTTATCACGCGGTCACCCTACTGGCGCTGACGAGTCCTGGAAGCCGACGTGGTCCTTAGGAGACATAGTTGCGTACGAAAGTGGGTACCGCGCCGCTGAAGTTGCAACCTTGGTCGCTTCCACTCCACACGAACCGCTCTGCCCGCTCTGCTGCCCCTCTTGTTTGGCTTGTTCCCATCAGAACAGTCGATCGGGCGGAGGAGCAGTGCCACAGCAGACGCGGCAGCCGGTACGACCGGTAGGGCAGGGTGCGGAGGCGGTCCCCGGCACCGCCACATCCGGCCTGCCCGGCATGCCGCGACCGGGCCACCGCGCGGACCGCAGGGCGGTCCACTGGTGGCTGACGCAGAACCTCCTGGTCGTCGTTCCGGTCCTCGTCACGCTCGCCCTGGTGGCGCGGATACCGGAGGCGCCGTCCTGGCTGTGGATCGTCTTCGCGGCCCTCGCACCTCTCAGCGCGGCCTACGCGCTGCTCAGCCCCTGGTACCGCTACCGCGTGCACCGCTGGGAGGCGAGCAGCGAGGCCGTGTGCGCCACGTCGGGCTGGCTCACCCGTGAGTGGCGCGTCGTGCCGTTCACCCGTATCCAGACCCTGGACACCAAGCGCGGCCCGCTGATGCAACTGTTCGGTCTGTCCGCGGTGACCGTCACGACCGCTTCGGCGGCGGGCCCGGTCACCATCGTCGGCCTCGATCAGCACCAGGCCGCCACGATGGTCCATGACCTCACCGAGCGCGTCCGTGCCCTGCACGAGGACGGCACGTGAGCGGGACCGCGCCGGTGCTCGACACACCTCCCGAGCCCCGGTCGCACCCGGCACCGGACTGGCAGCGCCTGCACCCGCGCATGATCGTGGTCAGCGTCAGCTGGCTGGTCGGCCCGGCGATCCCGCTGCTCGGCGCGATCTTCGTGGCGCGCGATTTGCTCAACGCCCACGGTCTGATCGTCCTCGGCTCCTACATCGTGGTGGCCGGTGTCCAGGCGGGGCACGAGTGGCTGCGCTACCGGACCACTCGTTTCCGGATCACCGATGACAAGGTCGAGCTGCACTCCGGACTGTTCTTCCGCAAGGACAAGTCGATCCCGCGCCACCACGTCCGCAGCGCCGACCTCACGGCGAACCCCGTGCACCGGCTCTTCGGACTCGCGGCCGTGAAGGTCGGCACCGGTCAGCACACCGGCCGCAGCGAGGGCGAGGAGCTGGTCCTCGACGGGATCTCGCGCGAGCAGGCCCTCCAGTTCCGGGCGGTGCTCCTGAACCGGACGGACGCGTCCTCCTCCCACGGTTCTGCCGCGAGCGCGCCGCTGCCCGTCCCGCTCGCGCGGATACGCTGGTCCTGGGCCCGGTACGCGCCGCTGACCGTCACCACCCTGGCCGGGGTCCTCGCCGTGGTCACCGGAGGATCCAAGCTCCTCGACACCCTCGGGCTCGACATCACCGACAGCGGCACCGCGCGGCACGTGTGGGACTGGCTGTCCTCCGTGCCGCTCGCCCTGGCCGTCGCGACCGTGGCGGTCGTGCTGCTCGCCATCGGTGTCATGGGCTCCCTGCTGGCCTTCGCCGAGGCCTGGTACGGGTACCGGCTCGAACGCGAACCGGAGGGTTCCCTCTCCCTCTTCCGGGGGCTGCTGACGTCCCGTTCGGTCTCCGTGGCCGAGCGGCGGATCTGCGGTGTGGAGCTCACCCAGCCGCTGCCGCTGCGCCTGCTCGCCGCGACCCGGCTCAACCTCCTGGCCACGGGGCTCGGCGGACACAACGCCCGCTTCACCCACCCGGCGCAGCTGATGCCTGCCGCGCCGCTCGACTTCGCGCACCAGATAACGGCGGCCGTGCTGAACGAGACGTCCTCGCCGCTCACCCAAGCGGTGTTGCGCGGCCACCCCCGGCCCGCACTGCACCGCCGGCTGGTGCGCGGTTGCCTGTTCGCCCCGGCCGGGGCAGCCGCCCTGGCCGGGGCCGGCGCGGGTAGCGGCCTGCTGCCCTGGTGGACCGTCGCCGCGGCCGCCCTGCTCACCGCGGGCTGCGGCGCTCTGCTCGCGCGGGACGCCTACCACGGCCTCGGACACGCCCTCTGCGGGGACCACCTGGTCGTAAGGCAGGGCACGTTCGTCCGCCGTACGGTCGTGCTGCGGAGGGCCCGGATCGTGGGCTGGACCGGCAGGCAGACGTACACGCAGCGTCGGGCCGGGCTGTGCACGCTGACCATCACGACCGCCGCCGGCAAGGGCGCGGTCCGGATCCGCGACGTCGGCGTCGCCGAAGGGCTCGGTTTCGTGGAGGTGGCGCTGCCGGGCCTCGTCAGACCGTTCTGCGGTACGCCGACCGACCACCACTGACCCCAAAGCCCTGAAAGACCAAATACTCCGGTGTGATCCGGAGTGGAGGAAGGAACCGTGTTCAAAGCACTAGGACGCTTCGTCGTCGGCCACCGCTGGCTGGTGATCATCGGCTGGCTCATCGCCGGTGCGGCCGTGATCGGCTACGCCCCGTCGCTGACCACCACTTCGGATCAGGCAGAGTTTCTTCCCAAGCACTACGAGTCGATCCAGGCGCAGAAGATCCAGCAGAAGGCGTTCCCGCAGGGCTTCAGCCCCTCGGCGATCGTGGTGTTCACGCGTGAGGACGGCAAGCCCCTGGACGAGGCCGACTCGGCCGAGGTCGCCAAGGTCGGCAATGCGCTGAAGGCCAAGCAGTACGACAAGGTGGAGCAGGTCATCACCGTGCCACCGTCGCCGCACAAAAAGGTGCAGACGGTGATGGTGTCGATGGCCGACGTGAAGGCCGGTGACAAGAGCCAGCAGCACGCGGTCGAGGACATGCGGGACGACCTCAAACCGCTGGTCGCCGACTCGGGGCTGAAGGTGGGTGTCACGGGCGACGCCGCCAACCAACTCGACAACGAGGAAGCCTCCAAGGAGGCCGACTCCCTCATCTTCCTCGGCACCATCGGGCTGATCATCATCCTGATGACGGTCATCTTCCGCAGTCCGACGATCACCGTGCTCACCATCATCGGCATCACGCTGGTCTCTCAGATCGCCAACGGCCTCATCGCGATCTCCGCCGAGGAGTTCAACCTCAAGGCCGACAGTTCGGTGTCGTCGCTGCTGATCGTGGTGCTCTTCGGCGTCGGTACCGACTACATCCTGTTCCTGATGTTCCGCTACCGGGAGCGGCTGCGGCTCGGTGAGGATCCGAAGACCGCGATGATCTCCGCCGTCGGCCGGGTCGGCGAGGCCATCGCCTCGGCCGCCGGAGCCGTCGTCGTCTGTTTCCTCGCGCTCATGCTGTCCTCGCTCAGCTTCCTCGTCTCCATGGGCCCGGCCCTGGCCATCGCCATCGGTGTGACGCTGCTCGCCTCCCTCACGCTGATCCCGGCGATCATCTCCCTGATGGGCACCAAGGTGTTCTGGCCGTCCAAGTCGTGGCAACGGGAGCCGCGCGCGGCCCGCTTCCTGGCCGTGGGCAAGGCCGTGGCGCGCCGCCCCGGCCTGTTCGCCATCGGTTCAGGGCTGCTCATGATCGTGCTGGCCCTCGGCTCGTTCGGGTACAAGCCGACGTTCGCCAGCCAGGTGGACGAGAACTCCACGATGGAGTCGCAGATCGCCCTGCACACGATGAGCAGTGACTTGCCCGTGGGCAGCACCAACCCCAGCAGCGTGCTGATGCGGTCCACGAACGGGGAGAAGCTCAGCGAGGCCGGCATGGAGGCCTTCGTCGGCAAGCTCAAGCAGGTGGACGGCGTGGGCAGCGCCACACGTACCCAGGTCAGCAAGGACGGCATGACCGCCGAGTTCAACGCGGTCCTGACGATGGATCCGAACGGCCGCGAGGCCATGGACGTCGTACGCGGTCCACTGCGCAGCACGGCGCACGAGGCGGCCCCCGAGGGCACCGAGACCAAGGTCGGCGGCATCACCTCGGTGTTCGTGGACATCAACAAGGCCGTCAACCGGGACTTCTCCGTGGTGTTCCCGACCGCGGCCGCGCTCATCATGCTCATCCTCGGCCTGCTGCTGCGCAGCGTCGTCGCGCCGATCTATCTCATGGTGTCGGTCGCGCTCGGCTTCGGCGCCACCCTCGGCGCGAGCGTGGTCCTCTTCCAGCAGATCGAGGGGCAGCCGGGCCTGACGTTCTTCCTGCCCGTCATCATGTACTTGTTCGTCGTGGCCATCGGCACCGACTACAACATCTTGATGGTCGCCCGGCTGCGGGAGGAGGCGAAGGAAGGGCTCACCCCGCGCGAGGCGACGGCCAAGTCGATTCAGCACGCGGGCCCGACGGTGGCCGCGGCCGGGGTGATCCTCGCCGGCACCTTCGCTTCCATGCTGCTGGCCAGCGATCCCTCGCTCTCCCAGATCGGGTTCGCGGTCGCCTTCGGCATCGTCATCGGGGCGTTCGTGATGGCGATGTTCTTCACGCCCGCCCTGACCGCCGTGCTCGGGCGGGCCGCGTGGTGGCCGCGCCGTGTCAGGTCCGAGCAGCCGCAGCAGGGGGCGCCGGGATACGCCGACGACCTCCAGGAGCAGCTGGTCCCGACACAGGGGGGCGGCCACTACGCGCCCCAGGACCGGCGCGACTGAACGACAGAGGAGGTGCCCCACCGCTTTCGCGGTGGGGCACCTCCTCTGTGGTGCCTCGGCGACCCTGTGGTGCCTCCTGCGACCGGGGCCAGGGTGCACCGCCTATTCGGCGATCTTCGTCCGCGCGACCCAGCGGAGCTTCAGCGGACCGGATTCCTCCTCGGAGGTGGAGGCGGTGAAGCGGACCGGCGCGTCGATGAACTCGTAGTGTTCATATCCGTTCCCGTGCCGAATCTTGATCTTCTCGGCGGAGCAGATCACTTCGTTGAGTTCGGCGAGGACAACATTCCCGGAAAGCGTGCTCGGGCCACCTTCGAGATGGACGGAGTTCAACGTGATGGCGGAGACGCTGTCGTCGATTCCTCGCATGGGTCACCTCTCGTCTTGACACCTCGGACCTATCAGATTGTTCAGCGGTCACGAGGTGTTCGGATAGCCCCATGGCACCCCTGAACAACCCCTACCTTCCGTGCCGTTCGGCCAGAGTGCTGCAACCGCGCTCGGCGTGATGGCCGTTCAGTTCAAGGGTTGTGGCCTCGTCCGATCGCATCCGTCCTCCGCCAAGGTGCGCCGGAACGGAGTCTCCCGGGGCGGCCGGCGAATCGGCTGCCCGGTCCATCAGAGAAAGCCCCGGAAGCGCGCGTCACGCCAAGGTCCCGGACTCCATTGCGTTTACGGCCCCAAAAGCTCGAAGAGTTCCGCTTCTCCACCGGCGGACCGGAGCGCTGCCGCACTCCACGCTCCGCGCTGCGATGTGCGACATCCCGTGAATTCTTCTGAGCGCCACCGTGTCCCCCAGGTCGTGGCAAGGGCGCTCGCCTTCGCTCCGGGACCTCTTCGCGGCCTGATGCAACATCAGAGTTCATCGATGGGCAGGGTGAAGGCGAGGAGGCCCAGGGCGAAGACTCCGCCGCCGCGTCGGCTCACACGGAGGCGGCCCCACACGAAGGCGGCGTGTCGTTCTGGGTCACCGCCGATTCGTCCGCGACAGGGACCGGGTGCGGCAGGGACTCGCGGTGGGCCCGGGCCACGGTCACCATCCTGTCAAGGGTGTCCCGGGCCCGCAGGAGATCGTCGATCTGCGCCGTGATCCGCTCGCGTTCGCGGGCCATCCGCTCCAGCGTGGCGTCGGAGTTGTGCTTGCTCGGGGTGTCGCGGCACGGCATGAGTTCGGCGATGGTGCTGCTGGAGAGGTCGGCCGCGTACAACCCCTGGATGAAGTGGACGCGGTCCACGTCGTGTTCCGTGTACTGCCGTTGTCCGCTCGGCGTGCGGGTGCTGGTGAGCAGTCCCCGCTGTTCGTAGTAGCGCAATGACCGCACACTCACTCCGGCGCGTGCCGCGAGTTCCCCGATCCGCATGACTGCCTCCCGCGGTGGTCCACAGCACCGCGGGGCATGTGGTGCACCCCACACGGATCCGCGGTGTTCTCCCGGTTGCCTCTGACACCGGTGTCAGGTTTTAGCGTACACATGTGCTTCGGCAGCCGGAACACATGTGTACGCGAGGAGAACCGACATGCCGTCCCTGTTCAGCAGTTACCGTCTCGGCGAGCTCACGCTTCCCAGCCGGACCGTCATGGCCCCGATGAGCCGCGTCCGGGCCGCCGCCGGCGGTCTGGCCACCCCCTCGATGGCTACCTACTACGCGCAGCGCGCCACCGCCGGACTGATCGTCACGGAGGGTGTCCAGCCCAGCCGCGTCGGACAGTCCAACCCGGGCACACCCGGCCTGCACACCGACGAGCAGACGGATTCCTGGCGGCAGGTGACGGGCGCGGTCCACGCCAGCGGCGGGCGCATCTTCGCCCAGATCATGCATGGCGGCCGGGTCTCGCACCACGAGACCACGGGCCTTCAACCGATCGGCCCGTCGGCCGTGTCCGGCGAGGGCAGCGTATTCACTCCGAACGGCCCGCAGCCGATGCCCGTGCCTCGGGCCCTGGAGACCGACGAGGTTCCCGAGCACGTCCGGTCCTACGCACACGCTGCTCGCGGCGCCATCGACGCGGGCTTCGACGGGGTCGAGCTGCACGGCGCCAACGGCTACCTGATCTCCCAGTTCCTGTCGTCCAACGCCAACCTGCGCGACGACCGGTACGGCGGCTCGATCGCCAACCGGATCCGTTTCGCCGTCGAGGCGGTCGCCGCCACCGTCGAGTCCGTGGGCGCAGCCCGTACCGGCATCCGCCTGTCGCCCGGCGGCGGTATCTGGGGTGTGACCGAGGACGACGCGGCCGAGCTGAACACCGCTCTCCTGACGGAGCTGACCCGCCTCGACCTCGCTTACGTGCACCTGGAGGCCACCACCGACGAGGAAATTCTCCTCCAACTGCGCAAGACCTGGCCGGGCACCCTGATAGTCAACCCCACCATGCCCGGTGGCCCGAAGCAGACCGGGATGGCGGAAGCCGACCGCTGGCTGGGCCTGGGCGCCGACCTGATCGCCTTCGGCCGCGGCTTCCTCGCCAACCCCGACCTGGTCGAACGCCTGCGCTCAGGCCTGCCCGTCGCGCCCGCCGACGAGAACACCTTCTACCAGGGCGGCGACGCCGGGTACATTACCTACCCGACGTACCAGCACACGGCCTGACGGTCTCACCGCAGGTAGCGGAACTCCGTACGAACCCTGCCGCTGGACCAGGCGGACCGCGCAGGTTCACCACGAACCTGCGGCTCCATCCCCCAGAACCGGGACACCACATCCTCAGGTTCGCGTTGAAAAGGCCTTCAGACTCCGCGAACTCGCGGGCCTGCACGGCCCGGGGACAGGTAAGCCCGCAGGTGAGGTGAGGCCGGCGTCGTCTCCGTCGCCGGTGTCTTGGTGATCCCAGGCAGCCGCAGGGGCGTGTGCCAGGCCCTGGCGGGCAACCGAAACGTGCTGCTGCTCGCCCTGGTCGCCATGGGACGAGCTGCAGCGCTCTCGCCGGTTCCGCGCTGGTCTTCGCGGCCATGCACCTCGCCCTCGCCGCCCTGTCCCTCTGGCTACGGCAGGACGCGATGCCGAGCATGCTGATCCGGCGTCCGGACAGCTTCGCGCAGCTGCCGGTGAGCTTCTGCCCGACGTGGATGATGGGCGTGTTCTCCGCGGTCGTGCCGTTCGCCTTCGTCGGCTACTTCCCCTGCCTCTGCATCCTCGGCAGCACCGACGCGCCGTTCGTCCGGCTCCTGCCTCTCGCGGGCCCCTGGCCGCGGGCGGCACCGGTGACGACCACGGCCTTGTCCTGGAGCCTCGGTACGCGCAGGCCGGTCACGGCCGCTCCCTGGTGCGGCGACGGCCGGCCGGCAGTGCCACGGGCTCGACGCCCGGGACGACGGTGCTGGTCAGCGTGCCGATGCCCTCGACCGTGAGGGTGACGGTGTCCCCGGGTTCCAGCGGCGGCGGGGTCTGCTCGCCGCTCAGGCCCCACAGTTCGGCGAGACAGCCGCCGTTGCCGCAGGTGCCGGAGCCGAGTACGTCACCGGGCACGACCCGGGTGCCGCGTGAGGCGTAGGCGGTCATCTCCTCGAAGGTCCAGCTCATGTTGGAGAGCAGGTCCTCGCCGACCGTCCGGCCGTTGATCCCGGCGGTCAGAGCGAGCCGCAGGAAGCCGTCGGTGTCGCGGTAGGGCTCGAGCTCGTCGGCGGTCACCAGGTACGGGCCGAGCGTGGTCGCGGTGTCCTTGCCCTTGCAGGGACCGAGACCGACCTTCATCTCGGCGGACTGCAGATCACGGGCGGACCAGTCGTTGAAGACCGTGTAGCCGACGATGTGGTCGCGGGCCTGCTGCGGGGTGAGGTCGCGGCCCTCCCGGCCGATGACGGCGGCGACCTCGAGTTCGAAGTCGAGCACGGCGGAGCCGGGCGGGACGGGGACGCCGTCCTGGGGACCGTAGATCGCGTGCGGGTTGGTGAAGTAGAAGGTCGGCGCCGCGTACCACTGGCCGGGCACACCGGCGACGCCGTCGACCGAGCGGCGCACACCTTCGACGTGCTCCTCGAAGGTGACGAAGTCGCGTACCGAGGCGGGCCGGAGCGGAGGCAGCAGCCGGACCTGGGAGACATGAGGGCCGGCCGGTACATCGAGTGCCGCCGCGCCCGCGGCGAGCAGTCCGGGCAGCCCGTCGGTCTCCGCGAGCAGTGTGGTGAGGGACGAGACGTCGGGCAGGGGGAAGAGCGTGCCGTCCTCTTCCACGACGGCCACCCGGTGGCGGTGCTGATGCTGGTAGGCGGCGAAACGCATCGTGCGGCTCCAGGAGGGAGGGCGGTTCAGGGGGCGCGCCGCGGCCGTGCCCGACGATGGCGGGAACACGGCCGTGGAGGCCGCCTGGTGGCGAGTGGTCCGGGATCAGACGGGCGGGGCGACGAACACGCCCCGGTCGGGGTCGTTGAAGGACTCCTTGGCGACGAGTTCGTTCATCGCGTTGGCGGTGCCCCACTGGTCGGTGACCTCGGGCTGCGAGAAGTCGTAGACGTGCGGGTGCCAGGTGTCCTCGTCGAGCAGCTCCAGCTCCGTCGTGTACTCGACGGTGTTGCCGTGCGGGTCGAGGAAGTACGTGAAGGTGTTGTCGCCCGCCATGTGCCGGCCCGGCCCCCAGATCTTGCGGAATCCGGCCCGCATCACCCGGCCGGAGCCACGCATGTACTCGTCGATGCCGCGCATCTCGAAGGAGATGTGGTGCAGGGCGGTGTGCGGGCCCTGGGCGATGGCCATGGAGTGGTGCTGGTTGCTGATCCGCATGAAGTGCATGACCTCGCCCATGTGCGGCGAGGCGAGCGTGTCGGAGAGCGCGAAGCCGAGATGGCGCTCGTACCACTCCCGGGTGCGGTTCAGGTCGGGGGAGTTGAGGACGACGTGGGAGAGCTTGACCGGGATGGCCTCCTTCTCCTCGATCCTCCTGTGCCGGCGGACCTCGACGTCGGCCGAGACCTCGATGGTGCGGCCGTCGACGTCGAAGAAGCGGAAGCCGTACCCGCCGCCCGGGGTGTCCACGCTGCCGGGCTGCGAGATCAGCTGTACGCCGCCGGCCAGGAGCCGCTCGGCGAGGGTGTCGACGTCGGCCGGGTTCGCGGCGCCGTAGGAGACGAGGTCGAGCCGCTTCTCCTCGGCCTCGCGCAGCCGTACGACGTACTGCTCGGGGGAGCCCTCGGCGGCCAGGAAGGAGATCCCGGAGTCCTCGGAGACCTTGGTGAGGCCCCAGACGCCGGCGTAGAAGTCGAGCTGCTTGTCGTAGTCCGGCACCGCCAGGTCGACGTGACGCAGGTGGGTGAGCAGGCGTGCGCTCATGGTGGTTTCCTCCTCAGGCGTGGGTGGGGTCGAACAGGGCGGCGGCGTTGTCACCGCGTACGGCGTCGAAGGCGGCCTGCGGCAGTCCGGCGGCGCGCAGGGCGGCGAGCGGGTCCTCGGCGCCCATGTCGAAGGGGTAGTCGGAACCGAGGAGCACGCGGTCGGCCCCGGCCACCCGGATCAGCTCGCGCAGGACGTGCGGGTCGTGGACGAGGGAGTCGAAGTACAGCCGCTTGAGGTAGCTGCTCGGCAGGTGGGCGCAGCCGGCGCCCGCGTCGGAGCGGGCGGACCAGGCATGGTCGGAGCGGCCGATGTGGGTGGGCAGGTAGCCGCCGCCGTGGGCGGCGATCAGCTTCAGGCCGGGGTGGCGGTCGAGGACACCCGAGAAGATGAGGTGGGAGAGTGCGACGGCGTTCTCGGTGGGCTGGCCGACCGTGTTGGACAGGTACCAGCGGTCCAGGCGCTCGTCGAGCGTGCAGCCGAAGGGATGCAGGAAGACGATCGCGCCCGTCTCGTCGGCCCGGGACCAGAAGGGCTCGTACGCCGGGTCGGACAGTTCCCGCGCCGGGGCGTGGCTGGAGATCTCCACCCCGGGCAGGCCCTGTTCCAGGGCGTGATCGAGGGCGTGCACCGCCAGGTCCGGGTGCTGGAGAGGTGCGAGCCCGAGTCCGCGCAGCCGGCCGGGGGCGGCCGAGCAGTGTGCGGCCGTCGCCTCGTTGGCGGTCCGGTACACCTTCTCGGCCGTCTCCTCGCCGGCCCAGTAGTGGTAGTGCGAGGGGGAGGGACTGACCAACTGGATGTCCACGCCCTGGGCGTCCATCGCGGCCAGGCGTTCGGCGGGGTCGGTCAGCCGCGGGATCCGCTCGCGCACCATGGGGCCGCTGACGGCGAGGGCCGCGGGGCCGTTCCGGCGGGCGTCGAGCTCCTTGGCCTCGGCCAGGCCGGGCAGGCCGGCCACGAGCGCCTCGACCTCGGGGAGCAGGACATGGGCGTGCACGTCCACGGTGGGGGAGGGGCGCGCGGGAACGCTCGACGAGGGGCGGTGGCCGGGCGACGGGCGGGCGGTCACGGCAGCTCCCGCAGCATCGTCATGGTGCGGCCCATCAGGCCGGGAACGTCGGCGTCGCGTACTCCGTCGAGCTGCCACTGCCCGATCTGTACGGAGGCCTCCACGACCGGGCGGACGCGGGCGATCCGCCGCTCGTAGTACGCCTGGAACAGGGCGTCGTCCCAGGTGTCGGAGCCGGTCAGCATGTGCGCCAGCACCCAGGCGTCCTCCAGGGACAGGGCGGCGCCCTGCGCGAGGGTGGGCGGGCAGCAGTGGGCGGCGTCGCCGACGAGCACGACCCGGCCCCGGTGCCACGATCCCTCGACCAGCATGCGGTCGAACCAGGTGTAGTTGACCTGGGCCGGGTCGGTGATGTGCTCGGTGATCTCCGGCCAGTTGCCGCCGTAGGCGGAGGACAGTCGGCGCATCTCGTCGGCGTACGACTCCGGGGGGATCGTGGCGCGGTCCCGGCAGGCCTCGACGACGTACGCGTAGAGCGTGGTGTCGCTGGTGGGGCAGTAGCCGGCGATGTACGCCGGGCCGCCGTAGGCGAGGTCCGTCCGGGTCACCCCGGCCGGGCGCGGGACGGCCGCACGCCAGATGGCCATGCCGGTCGGCTCCGGCGCGGCGGTGATACCGATGGTGGCCCGGGTGGTGGAGCCGAGGCCGTCCGCGGCGATCACCAGGTCGTAGCGGCCCTCGGTGCTGTCCGTGAACCGGACCGTGACACCGTCGGTGTCCTGGTCGAAGCTCGCGGCCCGGGTGCCCAGACGGACCCGGGCCCCGCTCGCGCGGACCGCCTCGATCAGGATCTGCTGGAGCCGGGGCCGCTGCATGCCGACGGTGGCGGGCAGGTCGTCACCGCCGGTGCGCAGGCCGTCCTGGACGTGCAGGACCGTGCCGTCGGGGGCGGTGATGCCGACAGCGTCGAAGCCGGCGCCGGACGCCTCCACCTGGTCCCAGACACCCAGTTCGCGCAGCACGCGCAAGGCGTTGCCCTGGAGGGTGATGCCGGAGCCCGCGGTCGCGTTCCAGTCGTCCCGGGCCTCGATCAGGTCCACCGCGAAACCGGCGCGGCGCAACAGGACCGTCACGGCGTTGCCGGCCGCACCGCCGCCGACGACGAGGATCGTGCGGGTTTCAGTCATGGGGGAACTCCTTTGTTCCGCTGATTACTTGACGGCGATCGGATTGACGGGCGAGCCGACCGCGCCGGTGATGGGAAGGGGTGCGGCGACCAGCAGGAAGTCGTACACACCGTCAGCGGCGCAGTCCTCGGCGAGCGCGTCCAGGTCCCACATCTCGCCGATCAGCAGCCCGATGTGCGGAATGGCGACCTGGTGCAGCGGCTGGAAGGCGTGCTCGAACTCATTGGGCCGCACCTCGAAGCCCCAGGTGTCGGTGGCGATCGCCGCGATCTCGCTGCCCTGCAGCCAGCCCGCGGTGGTGAACGAGAGACCGGGCGCGGGCCCGCCCGCGTACTCGCCCCAGCCGTCGCGGCGTACCCGCGTCAGCTGACCGGTGCGCACCACGACGAGGTCGCCGCGTCCCACGGTCACGCCGTGGGCGGCGGCGGTCGCCGTCAGGTGCTCCTCGGTGATCGCGAATCCGTCCGGCAGCCCGCCCTCACGGTCGCCGATCACCCGTCCCACGTCCAGGAGCACACCGCGTCCCGCGACGTGCGGCGCCATGTGCTCGATGCCGGTGACCAGGTCACCGTCGGACGTGACGACCTGCTCGGCGGGGCGGCCGTTCCACGCCTTGCCGTGGTCGAATATGTGCCCGAGCCCGTCCCACTGCGTCGAGCACTGCAGGGGCATGGCGATCACGTCGTCGGCGCCGCCGATGCCGTGCGGCAGACCCTGGTTCCCCAGGGCGGCGTCGGTGCCGGTGTCCAGCATGGTGTGCACCGGATTGGTTCGCCGCCGCCAGCCCTTCTGCGGGCCGTCGATGTCGAAGCGCTGGGACAGCGAGAAACTGACGCCGCGTCGGACGAGTGCCGCCCCCTCCCGCCGCTTGGACTCGTCGAGGAAGTTCAGGGTGCCGAGCACGTCGTCCTGGCCCCACCGGCCCCAGTTGGAGCACTTCTTCGCCGCATCTGCTATCGAGCCCTCGGGGTCGGTGCGGTCGATGCTCATGGCGCCTCCGCGACACAGCGGGTGCGCTGTGCGCCGAGCCCGGTGACGGAGCTGTCCATGACGTCCCCGTCACGCAGGAGACGGCCCCAGTGCATACCGTTCCCGGCGGGTGAGCCGGTGAGCACCAGGTCGCCGGGGAGGAGACGGGCGGACTGCGACGCGTAGGAGATCACTCGCGCCACGTCGAAGATCATGTCCTCGGTGGACTCGTCCTGCATGATCTCGCCGTTGAGCTTCAGCGTGAGCCGCAGGTCGTGGGTGTCCCCGACGGACTCGGCCGGCACGATCCAGGGGCCGAGCGGGGTGAACCCCGGGGCGTTCTTGCTGCGGAGCCAGTCGGTGCCGATCTGCGGCATGTCGCGGCGGAACACGGTCGCCCGGTCGGTCAGGTCATTGGCGATGGTGTAGCCGGCGACGTACGTCAGGGCGTCCTCGACGGAGACCTGGTGGGCGGGCCGGCCGATCACCACGGCCAGCTCCAGCTCCCAGTCCGGCTTCCCGGCCCAGGAGGGGAGCACGACATCGTCGTACGGACCGGTGACCGCGCTGGGCAGGCCGATGAACACGTACGGCAGGTCGTCGGCCGCCCGCCGGTCCATGATCTCCGCCGCCTCCGCACGGCGCTCCTCCTCGGGGCGGTCGTCGCCCGGGGCCCGGTGCGCGACATGCAGGTCGATGACGTGCTGCCGGTAGTTGGCCCCCGACTGGAAGACCTGCCGCGGCTCGACGGGCGCGTGTACCCGGAAGCCGGCCAGCGGGCTGCGGTCGGAGCCGTTCCCGTCGGACAGGGCCCGCAGTCGCGGCAGAGCCGTCTCCCAGCGGTCCAGCAGGTCACGGACCGTCAACCGCTCCTCGCCGAAGGCGACTCGCAGATCGGTCACCCGGCCGTCGGGAGTGACGAGGGCAGGGAACGCCGGCCCGTCCGGGGCCGACAGGGTGCCGAGGGCGAACGGTCCGGCGAAGAGCGCGGACGCGGATTCAGGTTTCACGAACATGTCCTCCTGATTGCGGTGTGACCAATCTGGACCCGGCACCTGCAATCAGGGAAATCGATTCTGTGGATAATCGGTATCCATCGCGTTTATTCCTGCCTGGTCGGTGCCCCACCGCAAGAGGAGTCCCGTGAACCTGGCCAGCCTTGACCTGAACCTAGTCGTTGCTCTGCGAGCTCTCCTGGAGGAACGCAATGTGACCAGGGCCGGTCAGCGTGTCGGGCTCAGTCAGCCGGCCATGAGCGCCGCCCTGGCCCGGCTGCGCCGGCACTTCGACGACGACCTGCTCGCGCGGGTCGGCGGCCACTACGAGCTCACCGCGCTCGGCCAGGTCCTCCTCGACCGCACCTCGACGGCCTGCGACGTACTGGAGCGTCTCTTCGCCAGCCAGGCCGACTTCGACCCGGCCAAGGAGAGCCGGGAGTTCAAGCTGGTCGCGTCCGACTACGCCGTCGCCCTGTTCGGCACCGAGCTGGCCCACGTCGTGCACGAGGAGGCGCCCGGTATCCGGCTCCGTTTCACCCAGAGCCCCGCCACGGTGGTCGACGACACCGCCGCCCTGCTGAGCGCCACCGACGGCCTGCTCATGCCGCACGGCGTCATCAGCGGTTTCCCCGCCACCGACCTCTACGACGACCGCTGGGTATTCATCGTCGCGGACGACCATCCGGGCGTCGGTGACCGGCTCACCCACCAGGACCTCGCCCGGCTGCCCTGGGTCACCTATCAGCGCACCTATGACGCCCCCGCCGTACGGCAGTTGGGCATGCTCGGCATCGAGCCGCGCGTGGAGGTCTCCGTCGACAGCTTCCAGCTGCTCCCCCTCATGGTGGCCGGCACGCGGCGTATCGCCCTGGTCCAGGCCCGGCTCGCCCGGCTCCTCTCGCCGCTCGCCGCCGTGCGGACCCTGGAGCCCCCGTACGAAGCGGTGCCGCTGCGGGAGGCGCTGTGGTGGCACCCGGTGCACACGCACGACGCCGCCCACATATGGCTCCGGGAGACCGCCGCCCGGGTCGGGCGGGGGCTGGGGGCATCCCCCGAGGCGTGAGGCCAGCCACAGCGACGGGGGAAGTCCCGGGCGCCCGGCCCGGCCGCGGCGCGGCGATGTGGCGTCCCCCACAGCCCGCGCCGCCCGCCGCACGGTCTCGATTCGGCTGCCCCGTGCGGCAGCGGGGGAGGGGGTGGGCTGCCCGTCCTCCGCCCGGCGGCCGCTGTGACCCGGATCTCTACCGCGCCGGCCGCCTCCGCTGGCACTGTGGTCGGGTCACGGGGGACGCCCACTGCCGAACGACCGAGTGAGATGCCATGACCGCGACCACAGCCGAGAACCGGACCCACTCCCCTGCCCGCACCGGCGGTCCCGAGGACGGGCCGAAAATCCTGGAGCACGTCCTGGGCTGGACGCTCGTCGTCGTCCTGGCCATGTTCGTCACTCAGGCAGGGCTCATGTGACCCGCCACCACCGCTCACGACGGGTGGGGTGGGGCGCCCGCCCGGCACCCCACCCCTGACCCGCCCTGCGGTGCGTGTACCCCGCCGGGGCTAGTTGATGGCCTTGATGAGCTCACCGTCCGCGGTGTCGCCGCTGAGCTCCCAGAAGAAGGTGCCGCCCAGGCCCTGCTGGTTCTTGTAGTCCATCTTCGTGGCGATGGTGGACGGGGTGTCGTAGCTCCACCAGTCGGTGCCGCAGTGGGCGTATGCCGTGCCCGCCACGGTGCCCGTCACGGGACAGCTGTTCTTGAGGACCTTGTAGTCCTCGATGCCCGCCTCGTACGTCCCCGGGGCCGCTCCGGTCGCCGTGCCGCCCGGCTCCGACTGGGTGACGCCGGTCCAGCCGCGGCCGTAGAAGCCGATGCCCAGCAGCAGCTTGTCCGCGGGGATGCCCAGTCCCTTGAGCTTGGAGATCGCCGCGTCGCTGTTGAAGCCCTCCGTCGGGATGCCCGGGTAGGAGGTCAGAGGTGAGTGCGGAGCCGTCGGCCCCTGCGCCGCGAACGCGCCGAAGAAGTCGTACGTCATCGGGTTGTACCAGTCGAGGTACTGCGCGGCCCCCGCGTAGTCCACCGCGTCGATCTTGCCGCCGTCGGATCCGTCTGCGGTGATCGCCGAGGTGATCAGGTTGTCGGTGCCGAACTTCGAGCGCAGCGCCGACAGGAGGCCGCCGTACGCGTCGCGGCCACTGGTGTCGCAGGTCAGGCCGCAGGCGTTCGGGTACTCCCAGTCGATGTCTATGCCGTCGAAGACGTCGGCCCAACGCGGGTCCTCGACCAGGTCGTAGCAGGAATCGGCGAAGGCGGCGGGGTTCTGCGCGGCCTCGGCGAAGCCGCCGGACCAGCTCCACCCGCCGAAGGACCAGATGACCTTCAGGTCGGGGTGCAGCTTCTTCAGCTTGCGCAACTGGTTGAAGTTACCGCGCAGTTCCTGGTCCCAGGTGTCCGCGACACCGTCCACCGACTGGTCGGCCGTGTAGGCCTTCTCGTAGTCGGCGTAGCTGTCCCCGATGGTGCACTTGCCGCCCTGGACGTTGCCGAAGGCGTAGTTGATATGCGTCAGTTTGTCGGCCGAGCCCGAGGTCTCGATGTTCTTGACGTGGTAATCGCGCTGGTAGACACCCCAGTTGGTGAAGTATCCGACCACCTTGTCGCCCGCCGCGGTGGGGGCGGCTCCGACGGCAGCCGGTGCGGCGGCCTCGGGAGCAGTGGGAGCAGTGGGGGCGGCGCCCGCGGACGACGTACCTGCGACGCCGAGCAGGGCGGCACCGAGCGCGGCGGTACAGACGGTGGCGGCGAGCGCCCGGAGGCGGGCGCGAGGACGGTGAAGTCCGGTCATTGTGGCTCCTCGTGGGGGAGGGCTTGGGTGCGGGGGGAGGCCTGCCCCGTCCATTCGGAGTTGGCATGGACGCGATGAGGCATTGGGGGAGACCGTAGAAGGACTAGACCAGTTGGGTCAATGGTTCGGACCAATTTCCCTGATCACGGCTTCCCGTACCCGGTGACGCGTGCGCTCCGATCGGGCATACTCAACGCGCCACAGCCGCCGACCGGCGCCTCCCGTGATCCGGGAAGGCAGGATCGGCGGGGGAGCCGTAGATTTCCGGGCATCGCCCGGGACCACCCGGCGGCGCCGCGCACACCCCGCGCGCGCGACCGTCGTCACGCCCGACAGGGAGGAGAGCGCCGTCATGTCCGACCGTGCCCCGCAGCCGGTGGAACGCCGTCTGCCCACCGAGGAGTCCCGGCAGCTCGTCGAGCTCGTACGCGACATCGTGTCGAAGGAAGTCGCTCCCCGGGCGGCCGAGGAGGAAGAGGCGGGCTTCTTCCCGCGCCCGGTCTTCACCCTCCTCTCCGAAGCCGGGCTGCTCGGACTGCCGTACGACTCGGCGCACGGTGGCGGCGACCAGCCGTACGAGGTCTATCTCCAGGTCCTGGAAGAGCTGGCTGCCGCCCGGCTCACCGTCGGCCTCGGCGTCAGCGTCCACTCGCTGGCCTGCCACGCCCTCGCCGGATACGGCACCGAGGAGCAACGGGCCGCCCATCTCCCGGCGATGCTCTCGGGTGGCCTGCTGGGCGCCTACTGCCTCTCCGAGCCGTCCTCGGGCTCCGACGCCGCCTCGCTCCGCACGAAGGCCGTACGGGACGGCGAGGACTGGGTTCTCACCGGGACCAAGGCCTGGATCACGCACGGCGGCATCGCCGACTTCTACACGGTGCTGGCCCGCACCGGGGAGGACGGCCCCCGTGGCATCACCGCCTTCCTCGTTCCCGGCGACGCCGAGGGCCTCGACGCGGCCCTGCCCGAGAAGAAGATGGGCATGAAGGGCTCGCCCACCGCCCAGCTGCACTTCGACGGCGTACGGATCTCCGGCGACCGCCGCATCGGTGACGAAGGGCAGGGCTTCGCCATCGCCCTGTCAGCACTCGACTCGGGACGGCTGGGAATCGCCGCCTGCGCCATCGGCGTCGCCCAGGAGGCCCTCGACGAGGCGGTCGGATACGCCACCGGCCGACGTCAGTTCGGCCGGCCGATCGCGGACTTCCAGGGCCTGCGCTTCATGCTCGCCGACATGGCCACCCGGATCGAGGCCGGACGTGCCCTCTACCTGGAAGCCGCCCGGCTCCGCGACGCGGGCCTGCCGTTCTCGCGGCAGGCGGCCATGGCGAAGCTCTTCTGCACCGACGCGGCGATGCAGGTGACCACCGACGCGGTCCAGGTGCTCGGGGGCTACGGCTACACCCTCGACTTCCCGGTGGAGCGGCTGATGCGCGAGGCCAAGGTGCTCCAGATCGTCGAAGGCACCAACCAGATCCAGCGCATGGTCATCGCCCGCCACCTCGCGGGTCCCGAGACCCGCTGACCCGCACGGTCCGGTCCGACCGGACGGGCGTCGTCATGATCCGGTTCCACTCCGGGTCAGGGCGGCCCGGCGCGGTCCGGCCCGTGCTCTTCCGATGGCGCAGCAGGGCCTGGTCGACGGGAGGGCCGGTGGTGTGCGGCGCGGACTGCCCTGCGGGCTCGCGAGGCGGCGGCCCGGGCTGAGGAACCGATTCTCCGGATGCCGGTGCGGCGAGACGGCGGCGGACGGCGCCGGCCGTTGGATGCGGCGTGGTCATACAGAGCCAACGCCGCCACGGGGCCCCGGGTCACTGCCGGCCGATTCGCGCGCCCGTTCCTCGGGTGCGTGGCCACCGGCCGTCCGGTGAACTGTCCGCACCACGCCGGCCCGGCCGTCGTGGTGCGCGCAGAGGTGCGTCTCCAGGGGCTCGGGAACGTCAGGCGGCGTGACGCCGCGTCTGCGGCACGTACCGCAGGGGACGCGAACCAGGACCGCCGGCGTGCGAGAAGGGCTGCATCCGCCAGTCGAGCCCCTGAGGGAGCGTCAACAGCAGTGCGGTCTCCTGCTCCTGCGCCTCGAGCGACTCATCGGCCGGGCGTGCCCGGGAGGCGTCGCGATGCGTACCGGGGCAGACGGTGAGGACGAACGGGTTCCACGGCGAAGGGCACAGCGCGTGCTCGGGGAGCACCTCCTCGTCCGCCAGCAGGGCGATCGGCTGGGCGCAGTCCGGGCAGATCACCCGGTACATCTCGAATGTGTCGTAGGCGTCGGGAACGGCGTCCTCGTCGGGAGCCGCGTATGCGGCGTCCTGATCGGGTTGATGTTCGGTAGGTCCGGTGAGCTTCAGGCTCTGCATGGTCTTTCCCCCCTCGGGTGGGCCGGCAAGGCGCCACGGCCTCGGCCACAGCAAGCACTTCCCGTGGGAAGTCGGCCCTAACCGCGAGGCTGCCGGCTACCCACCCGTAAACCTGTGGTGTTCGTCACACGCCCCTCGAACGCGCCCTTCCGGGGCTCCCACGGCTGTGCCTGGAGGGCCCGGGGCCATAGGTTGATCCGCATGGAGGAGCTGGACCGTCAGATCGTGGAGTTGCTCGTCAAGGACGGGCGGATGAGCTACACCGACCTGGGCAAGGCCACGGGCCTGTCCACCTCGGCCGTTCATCAGCGTGTTCGCCGGCTGGAGCAGCGCGGGGTGATCCGGGGCTACGCCGCGGTCGTCGACCCCGAAGCTGTCGGCCTGCCCCTCACCGCGTTCATCTCGGTGAAACCCTTCGACCCGAGCGCACCCGACGACATCGCCGAACGGCTCGCCGGTGTGCCGGAGCTGGAGGCGTGCCACAGCGTCGCGGGTGACGAGAACTACATCCTCAAGGTGCGGGTCTCCAGCCCTCTGGAGCTCGAGCACCTGCTCACCCGGATCCGTACGCTGGCCGGCGTCTCCACCCGCACGACCGTCGTCCTCTCCACGCCTTACGAGGCGCGTCCACCGCGCATCTGAGGCGTCCCGCCCGCCGATGCGGAGGGGGCGGGGGAGGAACCGGTCCCGACAGGCGCGAGACTGGTCCCATGACCGAGAACGCCACCCCCCAGAGCGAACACCGCACCGTGCTGCTGCGCGGTGGAGACGTCCACAGCCCCGCCGATCCGTTCGCCACCGCGATGGTCGTCGAACGCGGCCATGTCGCCTGGGTGGGCTCCGAGGGGGCTGCCGACGCCTTCGAGAGTGGTGTCGACGAGGTGATCGACCTGGAAGGGGCCCTGGTCACCCCGGCCTTCACCGACTCCCACGTCCACACCACGTCGACCGGACTCGCCCTCACGGGGCTGGATCTGTCGGGCGCGTGCACGCTCCCTGAAGCCCTCGGGCTCGTACGCGCGTTCGCGGACAGGCATGCCGGGGACGGAGTGATCCTCGGCCACGGGTGGGACGCGGCCCGCTGGCCCGAGCAGAGGCCTCCGTCGCGTGCCGAGCTCGACGACGCGGCCGGTGGCAGGGCCGTCTACCTGCCCCGTGTGGACGTCCACTCGGCAGTGGTGACCACAGCGCTCCTGGACCTCGTCCCGGGCGTCACCGCACTGCCCGGATACCACCCCGACGCCCCCCTGACCGGCGACGCCCACCACGCGGTGCGGGCGGCCGCCCACGGCGCCGTCACGCCACGGCAGCGGGCGCAGGCCCAGCGTGCCGCGCTGGCGCACGCCGCCTCGCTCGGAATCGGCACCGTGCACGAGTGCGCGGGCCCCGAGATCTCGGACGAGGAGGATTTCACCGGGCTGCTGAAGCTGGCCGCCGAGCAGCCCGGTCCCCGGGTCTTCGGTTACTGGGCGGAGCACGTCGAGGACGCGAAGGGTGCGCGCCGGGTCAGGGAACTCGGTGCCGTCGGCGCGGCCGGTGACCTCTTCGTCGACGGTTCCCTGGGCTCGCACACCGCCCTCCTGCACGAGCCGTACGCCGACGCCCCGCACACCGGCGCCGGCCGGCTCGACGCCTCGCAGATCGCCGCACATGTGACGGCGTGCACCGAGGCGGGGCTCCAGGCCGGCTTTCACGCCATCGGCGACGCGGCGGTCTCCGCCGTGGTGGCAGGCGTCCGGGCCGCATCCGAGACCCTCGGGCTCGCCCGGATCCGGGCCGCCAGGCACCGTGTCGAGCACGCCGAGATGCTTACCCCGGAAACCGTCGCCGCCTTCGCCGAACTGGGCCTCACCGCCTCGGTCCAGCCGGCCTTCGACGCCGCCTGGGGCGGCTCGGACGGCATGTACGCCAGGCGCCTGGGCGCGGAGCGCGCCGCGACCCTCAACCCGTACGCGGCGCTTCTGCGTGCCGGTGTGCCCCTCGCCTTCGGCTCGGACAGTCCGGTCACCCCGCTCGACCCCTGGGGAACCGTGCGGGCGGCGGCCCATCACCGCACGCCCGGGCACCGTGTCTCCGTACGCGCCGGCTTCACCGCCCACACGCGGGGTGGCTGGCGGGCCGTCGGGCGGGACGACGGGGGCGTTCTCGTCCCGGGGGCCCCGGCCGACTACGCCGTCTGGCGTACCGGCGAACTGCTGGTCCAGGCCCCGGACGACCGGGTGGCGCGATGGTCCACCGATCCCCGCTCCGGCACCCCTGGCCTGCCCGATCTCACCCCTGGGGCGGAGCTTCCGGTCTGTCTGCGCACGGTGGTCTTCGGACAAACGGTCTACGTAAGACCGAACGAGTGACGTCGGGACATTTCGTACCGCCGATCGAAGGTGCGGGGGCTCTGTCACGACCTGCGAGTCCTCGGCACTGACCAGGCGTTTTCGGGAGAAATGGCAGGTCGGCGAACTGTTGACAGAGAGCGCCCACGGGCCGGTAGGTTCGGCCGGGTCCACCACTGGACGTCCGACCGGTCAAACCTCCACGCAGTCGTCGAACGCCGCTGGGTCATGGGGTGGCGTGCCGCACCGGCGCACCACCCCTGACAGCCAGGTTCAGCGCCCGCGCCTCGGGGGCGAGGGAAGGTATGGTCCGGACGGCAGGTGCGACCCGGGTGGGGCCCGGAGGTTCAGTAGACAACGGCTCTCGGTCGACCCGCAGCCAGCGGGCCCCAGGTCGGCCCGAAGGACGCCGGGCCCCGATCCGCAGCACTGCCCTTCTGTCCGCAGTTCCATGCTTCTGTCCGGACGCCACACGCCACCCCGCGACCGCGTCGGAGTCCGGCCGCGCCGCGCTGGATATGGTGTGCACCTGCGTACGGACTTTAAGGGGCAGTAGTGAACGACGGCGGTCAGAGGCAGTTCGGCCCGCTCGGCAGGGTCTTGGTGATCATTCCGACCTACAACGAGGCCGAGAACGTCAAGCTGATCGTCGCCCGGGTGCGCGCCGCCGTTCCGGAAGCGGACATCCTCGTCGCCGACGACAACAGCCCCGACGGCACCGGCAAGGTCGCCGACGAGCTGGCGGTCGGCGACAGCCAGGTGCACGTCCTGCACCGCAAGGGCAAGGAAGGGCTCGGCGCCGCCTATCTGGCCGGTTTCCGCTGGGGTTCCGAACACGGCTACGGCGTCCTGGTCGAGATGGACGCGGACGGCTCGCACCAGCCCGAGGAACTGCCCCGCCTCCTCACCGCTCTGAAGGGTGCCGACCTGGTCCTCGGTTCGCGCTGGGTACCCGGCGGCCGGGTGGTCAACTGGCCCAGGCACCGCGAGATGATCTCGCGCGGCGGCAGTCTCTACTCCCGGATGCTGCTGGGCCTCGCGGTGCGGGACGTCACCGGCGGATACCGGGCCTTCCGCACCGGGACCCTGGATCATCTCGGCCTCGACGAGGTCGCCTCACAGGGCTACTGCTTCCAGGTCGACCTCGCCCGGCGGGCCGTCGAGGCGGGCTGTCACGTCGTCGAGGTGCCGATCACCTTCATGGAACGGGAGATCGGCGACTCCAAGATGAGCCGCGACATCCTCGTCGAGGCCCTGTGGAGAGTCACCGGCTGGGGCATCACCGGCCGCGCCAACAAGGCGCTGGGCCGCAAGACGCCCTGACCTTCCTCGGCAGCCTCATGATCACCCCCTTACGCCGCTCGCACGCCCGTACAGGCACACTGGGGGCATGACGACCGGCACACCGCCTCCGAACCGTCCCCGGCGCTCGCGCGCCCGTACCCTCCTGCCGCTGGGCGTCGCCGCCTGGCTGGTGCTGGAGATCTGGCTGCTGACCGTGGTGGCCGGCGCGGCGAACGGCTTCACCGTGCTGCTGATCCTGGTCGCCGGCGCCGTGCTGGGCGCCGCGGTGATCAAGCGGGCGGGCCGGCGGGCCTTCCGCAACCTCACCGAGACCCTTCAGCAGATGCCGGGGCAGCCCGGCGCTCCCGCGGGAGGCCCGGCCTCGACCTCGTCCGGGAGCAAGGGCAACGGCTTCCTCATGCTGGGCGGCCTGCTCCTGATGATCCCGGGCGTGATCTCCGACGCGGCGGGACTCCTGCTCCTGGTGCCCCCGGTCCGCTCCGTTCTCGGACGCTACGCGGAGCGTTCCCTGGACCGCCGGATGAGGGCGGCGGCGCCGGGAGGCCTCCAGGACGCCTTCCAGCAGGCCCGTATCCACCGTCCGGACGGAAAGGTGGTCCAGGGTGAGGTCATACGCGAGGACGGCACACCCGCACGCCCGCGACCCGACGACGGCCCGGGCGTCGAGCGCCCGCCGCTGATCCCCTGAGTGACCACGCGCGAAGAGTGACCGCGCACGGAAGAGCCGAAGGCGCACGGAAGAGCCGAGGGCCGCGACACATGTTCTGTGTCGCGGCCCTCGGCTCTTTGTGCAGTGCGGTGATACGCGGTCAGGCAGACTTCCTGCTGTCCCGCGGGTGCACGGCGATGTTCATGGCGCCGGAGCGCAGAACCGCCAGCCTCTCGGCCAGCACCTCCTCCAGCTCCTCGCGGGTACGCCGCTCCATGAGCATGTCCCAGTGCGTACGCGCAGGCTTGCCCTTCTTCTCCTCGGGGCCGTCCCCGTCCACCAGGAGTGCCGTGGCGCCGCACGCCTTGCACTCCCACTCCGCCGGAATTTCCGCCTCTACCGAGAACGGCATCTCAAATCGATGTCCGTTCGGGCATGCGTACTCCACCGCCTGGCGCGGGGCCAGATCGATGCCGCGGTCCGTCTCGTAGCTGGTAACCACGAGTCGCGTACCGCGGAGAGCTCGCTCACTCATGAATCGTGCCTCCCGGGCTTGTCGCCCACAGGACAGGTGTCGCTGTCGTCGTCATCCGGTCAACGTCCGGTCGGCGGTAAAGATTCCCGTTGCCGGTCATGCGTCGCCCGTCGTGCCGCTGCTTGTTCTGGGTTTACTACCCGCCGGTGCCCGGTTTGTCACATCTGGTCGAAGTTGTCACCCAAGGGTTCGGCTTCTTCCGCTCGCAGTAACGGTCCTCCGGGCACACCAAAGGCGTACACTACCGGCCTTTCACTTCAACGTCTAAATCCGGTCCGGCACGGGATTGCCCGCGGCGGCCACCCCGGCCCGGACGGGAACCCTCGCCAGGAGCGCGGCGCCGAGCGCGAAGAAGAGCACCAGGGACAGGATCGCGTCCCGGTAACTGCCGGTGAGCTGGTAGCCGAGACCGAAGACCAGGGGCCCCAGCCAGCTGAGTCCCCGGTCGCTCATCTCGTAGGCGGAGAAGTACTCCGCCTCCTTCCCGCGCGGCACCAGATGCGAGAACAGTGACCGCGAGAGTGCCTGGCTGCCGCCCATCACGAGGCCGATCGCGGCCGCCAGGGTGTAGAAGAACACGGGCGCGTCGGCGGGGAGCGCGTACGCCGCGGCGAGGATCAGCGTCCAGACGGCCAGGGAGACGAGAATCGTGCGCTTCGCTCCGTACAGCCGGGCGAGTCGAGCCATCCCCAGTGCCCCCGCCACCGCGAGCACCTGCACCAGCAGCACCGCGATGATCAGGGTCGTCTGGTCGAGGCCGAGCTCCTCGGAGCCGTACAGCGAGGCCTGGGAGATCACCGTCTGGATGCCGTCGTTGTAGACCAGATACGCGAGCAGGAAGGACAGGGTGAGCGGGTGGCGGCGCATGTCGCGCAGCGTCGCCCGCAACTGCCGCCAGCCGGAGCCGACCGCACCGTCGCCGCCGGGCGCCACCCGGCGGTCGCGCAGCCGCCGCAGCGGTACGAGGGCGAAGGCACCCCACCACACGCCGGCGGAGGCGATGCAGATCCGGACCGCGTCGGACTCGGACAGCCCGAAGGAGTCGTGTCCCGTGTAGAGGACCAGATTCAGGACGAGGACGAGCGCGCCCGAGGTGTACCCGAAGGCCCAGCCGCGCGAGGAGACCGCGTCACGTTCCTCCGGGGTGGCGATCTGCGGCAGGTACGCGTTGTACAGGGCCATGGACACGGAGATCGAGGCGTTCGCCACGATCAGCAGGAAGGCACCCAGCAGATAGCGATGTCCCTCCAGGAAGAACATGCAGGCCGTCGCCGTCGCACCCGTGTACGCGGCCGCCGCGAGCAGGGGCTTCTTGCGTCCTGTGCGGTCCGCCGCCGCGCCCACGACCGGCATCACGATCACGGCCACGACGATGGACACCGACACGGTGTACGCGAAGAGTGAGCCGGCCCGCACGGGTATGCCCAGCGGATGCACGTACCCCTCCGCGTCGGCGGCGGCCTTGGCTATCGACGTCAGGTAGGGGCCGAGGAAGACCGTCACGACGCTGGTGGAATACACGGAGCAGGCGAAGTCGTAGAAGTACCAGCCGCGTTGCTCTCGCCTGCGTTCGGCGGCCTCGACCGGCTGTCCGGCCGGATCCGCCGTTCCTGCGGTACCGGTGCTCACGCCGCGCCCCCTCGTACTTCGTGTGCGGACGCGGCAGGCCCCGGCGTCAGGCCCAGGCCCCCCGCTCGCTCAGCACCGTGCGCAGCGTCTCGATGTGATCGGTCATGATGCCATCCACCCCGAGGTCCAGGAGCGCCGCCATCCGTTCCGGTTCGTTGACCGTCCAGACATGGACCTGCAGCCCGCGCGCGTGCGCCGTGCGGACGAAGCCCCGGTCGACGACGCGGACGCCGTTCTGGCTCTCCGGGACCTGCGCGCAGACCGCGCCCGCCCGGAGAGCCGCGGGGATGCCGTACGAGCGCAGCCGCAGACCGAGCACGCCGCGCACCCCGTAGGAGGTGGCCAGACGGGGGCCCGCGAGGCGGTGCGCCCTGGCCACGCGCGCCTCCGAGAACGAACCCACGCACACCCGGTCCCAGGCGTCGGTCCTGCGGATCAGGTCGATGAGCGGCACGAGGGCGGGCTCCGCCTTGATGTCCACGTTCCAGCGGGCGTGGGGAAACTCCTCCAGCAGCTCCTCGAAGAGCGGCAGCGGCTCGCTGCCCGCCACCCTCGCCCGGCGCACCTCGCTCCAGGGCAGCCCGGCTATCCGCCCCCGGGAGTCCGTCACCCGGTCCAGGGTCGGGTCGTGGAAGGCGACCAGGCGGCCGTCCGCCGTGGCGTGCACATCGGTCTCGAAGTAGCGGTAGCCGGCGCCGGCCGCACGCCGGAAAGCGGCTGCGGTGTTCTCCAAGCCGTCCGCCGCCCCGCCACGGTGGGCGAAGGGAATCGTCGAAGGATGGTCCAGGTAGGGGTGGCGCCCCGAAGTCGCTGCGGTCACCGCGGAAGTATCGCTCCTGGCGGTGTCCGCCCGGCAACGGCAGGGGTGCCGGCGTCCGGCGAGGGGACGTGGAAGAGGCGCAGGAAGAACTGGGCGAGCGGACCGATGGCCAGGGCGTACAGGACCGTGCCCACGCCGAGCGAACCGCCGAGCAGGAAGCCGGTCACGACCACGGCCACTTCGATCGCCGTGCGCACCAGCCTGATGGAACGGCCGGTGAGCCGGTTCAGACCGGTCATCAGGCCGTCGCGCGGCCCCGGGCCGAAGCGGGCGGAGATGTACAGGCCCGTGGCGACGCCGTTGAGCACGATGCCCGCGGCCATCGCCGGGATCTGCGCCGCGAGGCCGTGCACATCCGGTACGAGGGCGAGTGTGCCGTCCATCGCGATGCCGACGGCGAACACGTTGGAGACGGTGCCGAGCCCCGGGCGCTGCCTGATCGGGAGCCACAGGAGGAGGACGACCGCTCCGACGACGATCGAGACGACCCCGATGGAGATGCCGGTCCGCTCGGCGAGCCCCTGGTGCAGCACTCCCCATGGTTCGAGTCCGAGTCCGGCACGGACCAGGAGTGCCGAACTCGCCCCGTACAGGGCCAGACCCACGTACAGATGGATCAGCCTCCGGACGAGCCGGGCGTTGCCCCGGGTGGTGGTGTCGGACAAGTTGTGCCCCCTGTGTGGTGGTGGTAGTGGACTGCTTCGTGTCACTCTGTGGCAGGGGATTGGCTGCCAACTATGGCCAATCCTAGGAAGGTGGACTGATTATTTTGGCGCAGTGGACTTCGATCGTCGGTGCGGCGCAGCTCGCCCGTCAGCTCCAGGGCCAGCAGGCGCGCCCCTTGGCGCCGGGCGCCCGTAAGCCGCCCGCCTACCGCGCCCTCGCCGACGGAGTGCGTCTGCTCGTCCTGGAGGGCCGGGTCCCGGTCGCCGCGCGGCTTCCCGCCGAACGGGAGCTCGCGCTGGCGTTGTCCTTCAGCCGGACCACCGTCGCCGCCGCCTACGAGGCGCTGCGGGCGGAGGGATTCCTGGAGTCGCGCCGCGGGGCCGGCAGCTGGACCGCCGTCCCGGCGGGCAATCCGCTGCCCGCCCGGGGTCTCGAACCACTGCCCCCGGAGTCGCTCGGCTCGATGATCGACCTGGGGTGCGCCTCGCTGCCCGCCCCGGAGCCCTGGCTGACCCGGGCCGTCCAGGGCGCCCTGGAGGAGCTGCCGCCGTACGCGCACACGCACGGCGACTACCCGGCCGGCCTTCCCGCCCTCCGGCAGATGATCGCGGACCGCTACACCGGGCACGGCATCCCCACGATGCCCGAACAGATCATGGTCACCACGGGGGCGATGGGCGCCATCGACGCCATCTGTCATCTCTTCGCCGGGCGCGGCGAGCGCATCGCCGTGGAGTCCCCGAGTTACGCCAACATCCTCCAGCTCATGCGGGAGGCCGGCGCCAGGCTGGTGCCCGTGGCGATGGAGGAGGGCCTCGGCGGCTGGGACATGAACCGATGGCGGCAGGTCCTGCGGGATGCCGCGCCGAGGCTGGCCTATGTCGTCGCCGACTTCCACAACCCCACCGGGGCCCTGGCCGACGAGCAGCAGCGCCGCGCCCTGGTCGAGGCCGCCCGGTCGGCGGGCACGGTCCTGGTGGTCGACGAGACCATGCACGAGCTGCACCTGGACACGGACGTGGCGATGCCCCGCAGGGTCTGCGCGTTCGACCCGGCCGGCAGCACCGTCCTGACCGTCGGCTCCGCGAGCAAGGCGTTCTGGGCCGGCATGCGGATCGGCTGGGTGCGGGCCGCACCGGACGTCATCCGCAGCCTGGTCGCGGCACGCGCGTACGCCGACATGGGGACGCCGGTGCTGGAACAGCTCGCCATCAACTGGCTGCTGCGGACGGGCGGCTGGGAGCAGGCCGTGGCGATCCGGCGTGAGCAGGCGCGGGAGAACAGGGACGACCTGGTGCGGGCGCTGCGGCGGGAGCTCCCGGAGTGGGAGTTCGAGGTGCCGGCCGGCGGCCTCACCCTGTGGGTGCGCACCGGCGGGCTCTCCGGCTCCCGCCTGGCCGTGGCGGGCGAGCGGGTCGGCGTCCGTGTCCCGTCGGGGCCCCGGTTCGGGGTCGACGGGGCCTTCGAGGGCTATGTGCGGCTGCCGTTCACCGTGGGCGGCCCGCTGGCGGACGAGGCGGCGCTCCGGCTCGCCGCGGCCGCCGGGCTGGTCGGCTCCGGGGCGAGCGTGGGAGCGGAGGCGCCCCGGACCTTCGTGGCCTGAGGTGCCCGGGCCTTCAGGCTCCGAGGCGCTCACCCCTCCGCGACGGCCGGCGTCCCGATCAGCCGCTCCGTGTGCACGGACACGGGCTCGGCGGCGGCTTCAGGAGTGGCCTGCTCCACCGCAGGAGCCCCGCCGGGCAGCAGGTCGAGCACCGCCCGGCGGTGGGCCTCGCTCGTGGCCTCGTCGTGCGGGTCCGGAGTGGCGGGCACCTGGAGCCGGAGGACCGGCCCGCTGCCCAGCCGGGTGTATCCGCGCCCCGGAGGGACGTCCGAGGTGGGTGTGGTGTGCGGCTGCGTGCCCAGGACCGCCTCCACCTGTTCGCGGTCCGCGGGGCCGAGGACGGCGCGTGCCCTGGTGTGGGTCCGTACGGTCTCGGTGAGCGCGTCCAGGCTGTCGAGCGTGTCCGCGACGACCACCGTCACCCCGGCGGCGCGGCCGTGCCGCAACGGCACCTGGAGGAGTTCCTGAGGATCCTGCCTGCCGTCGGCGGCCGCCAGGTGCCCCAGGGCGCTCGGGCGGTCCAGCAGGATCCAGAGAGGGCGCTTGATGTCCTCGGGCTCGGGGTGCCCGGCCTGGCGTGCCCGGTTGGCGGCGATGAGCCGCCGCTCGGTCTCGTGCGCCGCCCATTCGAGTGTCGCGAGGGCCCCGGCGAGGCCGCACTCCACCGCCAGTACGCCGTTCCGGCCGGTGAGGAAGCCGTACTCGCCCGTGCCGCCGCCCTCCACGACGAGGATGTCGCCGTGCTGGAGGGCCTGCAGGGCGAGAGAGCGCAACAGGGTCGTGGTGCCGCTGCCGGGATGCCCGGCGATCAGCAGATGAGGCTCCGTCGAACGGGCGCCGGTCCGCCAGATCACCGGAGAGGCGTCCCGCGTCACGTCACCGTCCCGCACCGGAACGGTGCGCCGTACCGCGTCGGTGTCGGTGAACCCGAGTACGGTCTCGCCGGGCGCGGTGACGAAGCGCTGGGCGGCGATGGTGGTGGGGAGCGCGGCGAGCACGGTCATGAGGAGGTGGTTGCTCTCCTCGTCCCAGGCGAAGTGGTATTCGCGGCCCCGCCCCGACTTGGCGTGGAGCACCTGTTCGACCCGGGCCCGGGACGTGGGCTCGCCGTCGGTGAAGTACGCCGGGTAGTTCACCTGGAGCCGGGTGAGACGTCCGTTGCCGTCGAACTCGTACGACGTGCCGAAGGCCTTCTCCCAGTCGCCGCCGTGGGAGAACAGCGGACCGGGGTCGTCGGCCACGGAGAAGTGTGGCACCAGCGCCTCGTAGAGGGCCTGGAGCCGCGCGGTCTCCGCCTCGCCGGGGCCGGTCTTCACGGGGGTGCGGTCGCGCCCCCGCCACGCGGCGGCGCCCATCACCGAGATCAGGGCCAGCAGGAGCCCGTAGGGGATGAGCATCACCAGCAGTACGCAGGCCGCGACGAGGAACAGCACATGTCCGCGCCGGTCCTTGGGTGTCGCGGCCCACTTCTGCCGTCCCGCTCCCGCCAGCAGCCGCAGACCACGGGCGACCGTGATCAGCGGGTGGAGGACGTCGGTGGCGTTGTCGGCGGCCGTGCGTGCGATCTCGCGACTGCGGGTGATCGAAGCGCTGCCGCTGCTCAGAATGCGGGGGAGTGGTCGCCGGGCCACGTCGGTCTCCTGAAGTGGTGGGAGCGGTTTCGGAGCGTCAGAACTTGATCCCGCCCAGCATGCTGGCGAGGCTCGCCCCGCCGGCGGTGATGCTCGGGGCGATGGCCGTGCCGGCCAGGTAGAAGCCGAACAGCGCGCAGATGAGGGCGTGGGAGGCCTTGAGCCCGTCCTTCTTGAAGAACAGGAAGACGATGATGCCGAGCAGTACCACGCCCGAGATGGAGAGGATCATGAGCGGTTCTCCTGGTTGAGGGGACAGTCACCATGAGTACTTCCAGGATCACAAGATGTACCTATACGATAAAAGGTGCAAGTGAGTGAATATCCATGCGTTTCACCCGACCGGAGGGCGAAGCGCGGTTGTCCAGGCGCTCCCGGGAGCCGCGTGGGCCCTGTCTCCACCGGAAAGTGACGCCCGCGCCGTGATCTTCCGCTGCTCCGGGGCAGGCTGACGAATGTCCTGGAGCAGTACTCTGTCGATTCACTCGTACGGCCCCCGCCGTACCCCCACCAGGCCGGTAGCGGCCCGAAGCGGCCATGGAAGGCGGTCCGTCCGATGAGCGAAACCCCCGATCCCGAGGTGGTCGAGCTGGCGACCAAGGTCTTCGACCTGGCCCGCCGGGGCGAGAGCGACGCGCTCGCCGCCTATGTCGACGCGGGTGTCCCGGCGAACCTCACCAACGACCGGGGTGACACCCTGCTCATGCTCGCCGCCTACCACGGGCACGCCCCCGCCGTCGTCGCGCTCGCGGGCCGTGGCGCCGACCCGGACCGGGCCAACGACCGGGGGCAGACCCCGTTGGCCGGAGCGGTCTTCAAGGGTGAGCGCGACGTGATCGACGCGCTGCTCGCCGCAGGGGCCGATCCGGCCTCCGGAACACCCTCCGCCGTGGACACCGCACGCATGTTCGGCAAGGACGACCTGCTGGAACTCTTCGGTGCGCGCTGAGGAGCGTTCCGGTCCGCAGGCCGGCCAGTGCGCCGTAAATGTGGTCGCGTCGGCGAAATGGCTGGGTCATCATGACGTCGCGGGTCCGTTTCGGGCCACCGACGAGAGGCAGAGGAAGATGAGCACCAGGCAGAAGACGGCGGTCGGCCGATCATGTTGCTGCGCGGCCTAGGGGATGTCACCCCGGCACATGGAACAGCACAGTCCCGGTTGCGTCGACAGCTTGATGTGAGGCTTTCCCCATGTTCGATCCGTTCATAGCGCCGAGCGGCACACTGCTCGGCCTGCTGCAGAGGGGCCGCGGCGACGGCACGCTCCACGCGCTCGCCGCCCCGCGCACGGAGGCCCTCGCAGCTCTCAGCCACTGCGTCCTGAGCGATCCGCGGCACGACTGGCAGGTCGAGAACCGCTCCCTCTACTACGCGCGCCTCTACCTCGATCTCGACGGGGGCACCGAGGAGATCGAGCGGCACCTCTGGGATCCCGAGGACCACCTCGACACCGATGAGTCACGCACCGGTCTCGCGCTCGCCGTGCTGGGGCACCTCGCCTCCTACGGGCGCGAGGACGCCCTCGTACTCCTGCGCCGGTACGCCGCGACGGGAGCCAACTGGGCCTGGGCGCTCGACGAGCTCGCCCTGCGTGACGACGACGCCGGGCTGCGTTCCCTGGCCGAGCCGGTGCTCGCGCGGTTCCCCGCCACCGCGGAGGGCACGGCCGAGTTGGCTGCCACCGTGCGGGACGCCTTCGAGCCCCGCCCCTGGCGGCTCTGGGCCGACGACCCGCGTGAAGCGGTCGGCGCCCGGGTCAGGGCGGCGACGGAGCAGGGCTCCTTCGACCGATGGCAGCGGCAGATGAAGCCCGGCGGACCGCGCCCCGGCTGGAGTGTCCAGGCGGTGTTCGACTGGGCCCAGGAAGGGCTGGAACGCGGCAGCGCGCTCCACGTCCCGGCGGCCCGCTGCCTCTCCGCCGTCGCCGGTACCGAGGACCGTCCCCTGATCGTCGAGGCCGCCCGCAGCGGCTCCGACGGCGCACGCTGCGCCGCCCTGCACTACCTGGCCGAGGTCCAGGACCCTGCCGTGCTCGACATCGTCGAGGAGGCCGTCGTCGGCCCGTCCCGCACCGTCGCCGATGCGGCCGTGGCCGCCTTCGAGCGCATGTGCGGAGACGCGGCGGTCCACCGGGCCCGGCGCTGGGCCCACCGGCCCGACGCCCTCGGAGCCTCGGCGGCCGGGGTCCTGGCCTGCCGAGGCGTCGTACAGGACGCCCCGCTCGTCCTCGCCGCGCTGCGCGAGGCGGTCAGGGGCGAGGGCCCCGACGCCCCGCGCCTGTGGACCCTCGTCGACGGCGCGGGGCGCCTGGGCATCGCCTGCGCCGCACCCGTCCTGCGCCATGTGTACCGGGAGACGTCCTCCTCGCACCTGCGTGGCCGTGCCGCCCGCGCGCTGGCCGCCACGGACCCGTCCTTCGCCAGCGGATTCGCCGTCGAATGCCTCTGGGACTGCGAGGAGACCACCCGGGAGCTGGCCGCCCACCACGCGGAGACCGGGGACATCCGGGTCGCCGAACGGCTGAGGCGGCTCGCCGCCGACCCCGCCGAGGAGGCCGAGGTCCAGACCGCCGTGCGCAGCAGGATCGGGCCGGACGCGCCCGCCGTCTGAGCCGGAGCTCAGCCGGCACACGGAGCCGGATGCCGCGCGCCGGGGGCGCGCGGCTAAACGCTCATAGGACGTTCCCCGGACGGAAAGATCCAAGTCGGCGAGGGCACTCCCGGCGCGGTGACAACACCCGTATGCGTGTCGTCATCGTCACCGAATCCTTCCCGCCCGACGTCAACGGTGTGGCCCACTGCACCCTGCAGACCGCCCGGCACCTCGCCGCCCGCGGTCACCAGCCGCTCGTCATCGCCCCGGCCGGAGCGACGGCCTCCACCGACTCCGCGTCCACCGGCGATCCCTGCCCCGTGGTGCGCGTCCCCTCGCTTCCTCTGCCCGGCTACCCGCAGGTCCGCGTGGCGCTCCCCGGCAGGCGGCTCGCCGCCGCGCTGACCGGGCACCGCGCCGAACTCGTCCACCTTGCGGGACCGTTCGTCCTCGGTGTACGGGGCATGGCGGTCGCCACCCGGCTGGGGCTCCCCGCCGTGGCCGTCTACCAGACCGACCTGGCCGGTTACGCCCGCACCTATCTGGGCACCGGGGAGAGCGCCGCCTGGCGCCGGATGCGCGCCGTGCACAGCGCCGCGGACCTCACCCTCGCCCCCTCCTGCGCCGCGCGGCGCGACCTCACCGACCACGGCGTGCCCCGGGTACGGCTGTGGCCCCGGGGCGTCGACACCGTACGGTTCCGCCCGGACCTGCGCGACGAAGCCCTCCGCCGCGCCCTCGCCCCCGGCGGCGAGAAGATCATCGGGTACGCGGGACGGCTCGCCCCCGAGAAGCACGTCGAACTGCTCGCCGGCACCTGCTCGCTGCCCGGGGTGCGCGTCGTGGTCGTCGGCGACGGGCCGAGCGAGGCGTCGCTGCGCTCCGCGCTGCCCGGTGCGGTCTTCCTGGGGCGCCGTACGGGGGACGACCTCGCCCGCTTCTTCGCCTCCCTGGACGTCTTCGTGCACACCGGGCCCTACGAGACCTTCTGCCAGACCGTGCAGGAGGCCATGGCCTCCGGGGTCCCGGTCGTCGCCCCGGCGGCCGGAGGGCCGCTCGACCTCGTCGCCGACGGGAGCACCGGGCTGCTGGTGCCACCCCACGACGCGGCGGCGGTGCGGCAGGCGGTCGCCGCACTCGTCGCGGACGCCCCGCGCGCCGAGGCCTTCGGCAGGACCGCCCGGGCCGCGGTCGAGGGCCGCACCTGGGAAGCCGTCGGCGACCAGCTCCTCGGCCACTACGACGAGGTCCTCCGCGGCCGGACGGCGGTGGCCGCGTGAACGGGCACAGCCGTGACGGGCTGCGGATCGTGCGGCCGGCGAACTTCGTCACGCCCGCCCCGGGAGGTCTGCCGAGGTTGGGCCACCGGGCGCGCGGCACGGCTGGACGGCTCGACGCGCGGGCCGGGCAGGCGCTGACCGAGGCACTGGCCGGCTTGTCCCGTACGCCACCTCTGCGGGGATTCGTCCCCCGCGCCAGAATGGAGGGATGACCGGACGCTGGGAGTTCTGGATCGACCGCGGCGGAACCTTCACGGACGTGGTGGGACGGGACCCCGGCGGCCGGCTGATCTCCCGCAAGCTGCTGTCGCACGACCCCGGCCGCTACCGCGACGCCGCCGTCGCCGGGATCCGGCTGCTGCTCGGTCTCGGCCCCCACGACCCGGTCCCCGCCGACCGGGTCGCGGGCGTCAAGATGGGCACGACCGTCGCCACCAACGCCCTCCTGGAGCGGCGGGGCGAGCCGACCGTCCTGGTCATCACCGAAGGCTTCCGGGACGCCCTGCGGATCGCCTACCAGAACCGGCCGCACCTCTTCGACCGCCGCATCCTGCTCCCCGAGGCCGTGTACGACCGGGTCGTCGAGGTCCCGGAGCGCACCGACGCCCGGGGAAGGATCGTGAGAGCCCTCGACCGCGCCGCCGTGGCCGAGCGGCTGAGAGAGGTCGCGGAGGACGGGATCCGCAGCGCTGCCGTCGTACTCATGCACGGCTACCGCCATCCGGACCACGAGAGAGCCGTCGCGGAGGAAGCCAGGGCGGCGGGCTTCACCCAGATCAGCTGTTCGCACGAGGTCAGCCCGCTGATCAAGCTGGTGCCGCGCGGCGACACCACCGTCGTCGACGCCTACCTCTCGCCGATCCTGCGCCGCTACGTCGACGAGGTGGCGGCCGAACTCCCCGGGATCCGCCTCATGTTCATGCAGTCCAACGGCGGGCTGCGCGAGGCCGCGCACTTCCGGGGCAAGGACGCCGTGCTCTCCGGCCCCGCCGGCGGCGTCGTCGGCATGGTGCGTACGTCAGCGCAGGCGGGCTACGACCGGGTCATCGGCTTCGACATGGGCGGTACCTCCACCGATGTCTCCCACTACGCGGGCGAGTTCGAACGCGAGCTCGGTACCCAGGTGGCAGGGGTGCGGATGAGCGCGCCCATGATGAGCATCCACACCGTCGCCGCGGGCGGCGGGTCCGTCCTGCACTTCGACGGACGGCGCTACCGGGTCGGCCCCGACTCGGCCGGAGCCGACCCCGGACCCGCCTGCTACCGCCGGGGCGGGCCGCTCACCGTCACCGACGCCAACGTGATGCTCGGCCGCATCCGCCCGGAGCACTTCCCCGCCGTCTTCGGCCCCGAGGGCGACCGGCCGCTCGACGCCGGTCTCGTGGCGAGACGCTTCGGCGCGCTGGCCGACGAGGTGTCCGCCGCCACCGGAGGCGGGCGCACGGCCGAGGAGGTGGCCGCGGGCTTCCTGGAGATCGCCGTGCTGAACATGGCGAACGCCGTCAAGAAGATCTCCGTCCAACGCGGCCACGACATCACCCGCTACGCCCTCACCGGCTTCGGCGGCGCGGGAGGACAGCACGCCTGCGCGGTCGCCGACGCCCTGGGCGTCGACACCGTCCTCGTACCGCCGCTCGCCGGTGTCCTCTCCGCGTACGGGATCGGCCTCGCCGACGCCACCGCGATGCGCGAACAGTCCGTCGAAGCCGGACTGGGCGAGGAGACCGGCAGCCGGGTTCGCGGTATCTGCGAGGGGCTGGCGGAGCGCACCCGCGCCGAACTCCGAGCCGACGGCGTCCCTGACAGCGCCATCGGCACCCGGGCGCGGATCCTCCTGCGTTACGCCGGCACGGACGCCGCCCTGCCCGTCGCCCGAGGCACCGTCGCCGCCATGACCGGGGAGTTCACCGAAGCCCACCGGGCGCGGTACGGATTCACCATGGACAAGCCCCTGGTGGTCGAGGCCGTCTCGGTGGAAGCGACCGGCACGGCCGGACCGCACACCCCACCCCGGACCGGCGTGCGTACGGGAGAAGGAGCTCTCCGGCCCCTCGGAACCGTCAGGATGTTCACCGGCGCGGGATGGCGGGACGCCGGTCTGTACCGCCGTGGAACACTGCGCACCGGGGACACCGTGACCGGCCCGGCCGTCGTCGCCGAGGACGACGCAACCACCGTCGTGGACCCCGGCTGGCAGGCCACGGCGGGACCGGCCGGACATCTCGTGCTGCACCGGGTCGTGCCGCGGCCCGGACGGACCGCCGTCGGCACCCGGGTGGACCCGGTCATGCTCGAAGTGTTCAACAACCTCTTCATGTCGATCGCCGAACAGATGGGCGTACGACTGGAGAACACGGCGCATTCCGTCAACATCAAGGAACGGCTGGACTTCTCGTGCGCGCTGTTCGACGCGGACGGCAATCTGGTGGCCAACGCCCCGCACATCCCGGTCCACCTGGGGTCCATGGGGGAGTCGATCAAGGAGGTGCTGCGTCGCAACGAGGGCTCCCTGCGGCCCGGCGACGTGTACGCCGTCAACGATCCCTACCACGGCGGCACCCACCTGCCGGATGTGACCGTCGTGACGCCCGTGTTCGACGAGCCCGAGGACGGACGGGGGAGCCGGCTGCGCTTCCTGGTCGCTTCACGCGGCCACCACGCGGAGATCGGCGGCATCACCCCGGGCTCCATGCCCGCCTTCAGCAGGACGATCGACGACGAAGGCGTCCTGTTCGACAACTGGCCGCTGGTGCGCGACGGAACCCTCCGCGAGGCGGAGACCCGAGACCTGCTCACCACCGCGGTCCACCCCTCGCGTGACCCGGACACCAACCTCGCCGACCTGCGCGCCCAGATCGCGGCCAACGAGAAAGGCATCACGGAACTGCGGCGCATGACACGCCAGTTCGGGCAGGACGTCGTCGAGGCCTACATGGGCCACGTCCAGGACAACGCCGAGGAGTCCGTACGTCGCATCGTGGCCGGGCTGCGCGACGGCTCCTGCCGTTACGAGACCGACAACGGCGCCTTCATCGACGTGAGCGTGACCGTGGACCGCGACGCCCGCCGGGCCGTCCTCGACTTCGAGGGCACCTCCCCGCAGCAGGCCGGCAACTTCAACGCCCCCACATCCGTGGTCATGGCCGCCGTCCTCTACGTGTTCCGGACCCTCGTCGAGGACGACATCCCCCTCAACAGCGGCTGCCTGAAGCCCCTGGACATCCGCGTCCCGAAGGGTTCGATGCTGGCACCCGTCCACCCGGCGGCGACCGTCGCCGGCAACGTCGAGACCTCCCAGGCCGTCACCGGCGCCCTCTACGCGGCCCTGGGTGTCCAGGCCGAGGGGTCCGGCACCATGAACAACCTCACCTTCGGCAACGACCGGATCCAGTACTACGAGACCGTCGCGAGCGGTTCCGGCGCCGGCGACGGCTTCGACGGGGCCGACGCCGTGCAGACCCATATGACCAACTCCCGGCTCACCGACCCCGAGATCCTCGAGTGGCGCTATCCGGTGCTGCTGGAGAGCTTCGGCGTACGCGAGGACAGCGGAGGCCCCGGCCGCTGGCACGGCGGCCGCGGGGTGGAACGCCGCATCCGTTTCCTCGAACCCGTCACCGTCGCACTGCTGTCAGGACACCGCCGGGTACCGCCGTACGGCATGGCGGGCGGCGGGCCGGGAGCCCTCGGCGAGCAGTACGTCGAACGGGCCGACGGCACGACCGTGACCCCGCTCGAAGGCTGCGACACCGCAGAGCTGGACACCGGGGACGTCCTGGTGCTGCGCACCCCCGGAGGGGGCGGTTACGGGCGCCCGTGACCGGTCGCTTCTGCGCCGTTTCGACCGTTGTCGGTGCGAGGACCTAATCTGTGCAGCGTGACTTCGCCTGCCGACACCCAGACCGCTGCGCCCCAGCTCAGCGCGGGACCGCGGCCCGCCCCGGGCCCCGCCGCCGATGAGGGGCTCTCGCGTCGGCTGCGCGCGCTCGCCTGCACCGCCCCGCTGCACGACCTCGACGTGCGCAAGGCCAATCTGGCCGGCGAGTACACGGTCTACGCGATGGCCGAAGTGGCCCTCGCGGCGATCGACCTGGTCACCCTCAACATGGACTTCGACACGGGCGCCGACCACGACCAGATAGTGGCCAGGCTCCTCCCGCGCGTCGCCGCCCAGGCACCGCGCCGGCCCGTCACCGAGCACGAACGGGTCGCGCGCTGGGTCCTGGAGAACCTGATCAACGTCGGCAGTGTGGACCGCGGCTTCCGCGCCGTGTACGGCACCTTCGGGCCCGACGGCGTGTACGTCCGCAGGGATTACGACTTCAAACTCATCGAGGAAGTCCCCGGCCACGGCGGCACCGTCTACCTCCGTGCCACCGACGAGGCGGTCAACGTCCTGGTCGGCGCCCTGGACACGGATGTCACCAGCGCCCAGATCGCCGCCGAGGTGAAGCTGGAGGTCCTCATCAGCAGGGGCCGCCTCGCCGACGCGCAGCTCGCCGCCGAGCAGGCCCGCTACCGCACCGTGCAGTACGCCGAGACGCTCCGCAGGACGCTGGAGGCGACCCGGCGCAACGTCCGCGCCGTCGACTGGCTCAACGCCGTACCCGACATGATCACCGAGGCGCTGGACCACGTCGCCGACCGCTACCGCCACGAGAACGCGATCCTCACCAACATCCGCAAGGCCAGGGACGAGGCGGAGGAGCCCGAGAACAAGCGCCGCGCCGCCGAGCTCGTCGACATCGTCAAGGACTGCATCCGCCGCCACACCCAGCTCCAGTCCAGACTGCTGGAGGCGGGGCCCCTCTTCCGGGCCGAGCAGGACCGGCAGGCGTTCGCCGCCCCCACCGCGCGGGCCGGCCTCGACCTGTACGGGCAACTCGTCGTCCCGCTGCTGCCGCTCCCCGTCGAGCAGGCCGCCCGGGTCACCGACGCGTACTTCGCGCACGGCACCGGGCTGCGCACACCCACGTCGGTCCGGGTCGGCGACCTCGTCGACCTGCTGCTCATGCCCCCGGTGGAGCGGGAGCACCTGGGCGCCGAAATGCCCGAACCCGACCTCATCGCCACCCCGGACGACAGCCGGTTCAGCGAGGAACAGCTCGGATACGCCATGGAACTGCTCGACCTGGAGCACGACGCCCCCCGCCGGCTCTCCGGACTCCTTGCCGAGGCCCGGCTGCGCGACCCCGAGCTGCCCTACCTGGTCGCCCTGCTCGCCGTTCACGCGGCGAGCCCACCGGTCGGCACGGCCTACCGCCAGGGCGAGCGCCGCCTGCTGTTCGCCGTCGACGACGGCACCCCGCTCGAGGACCACGAATTCGGCGGGGCCGACCTGATAGTGGGCATGGCGCTGCTGGACGCGGCGGGCATGGCCGCGGACCGCAAGGACGCGTCGTGAGCGTCTCCGGGCCCGACCACCCACCCGCTGCCGCCAGGGAGCGGCACCCGTACCGAGGAGTCACCGAGTTGAGCGAGCAGCACGCCGAGCACACCGACGCGTGGGGCGAACAGTCCCTCCCGCACGCGGCCGACGCCGCACGGCCGGCCGCTCCCGCAGCTGTCACCCCCGCCGACGCGGCCGACGCGGCCCGGCTGGTCTCGTTCGGGCTGCAGCCGAAGCTGATGCCCGCCCGCGACACCGAATACACCGAGCTGCTCCGCCGGTACCGCGAGGAACCGTCCTTCGCCCGGCTCGCCGACGCCGTCGCCACCGGCCTGGGACTCGTCGTCCTGGAGGTCTCCACCCGCGCCGGTATGGCCGTCACCGCCGGCGCGGACTCGGTCTTCGCCGTACGCATGGGCGACTACGCCCGGCGCGCGTCCTCCGACTCCGCCGACCGCTTCCTGCACGGCCTCGCCCACCTCGCCGTGGCCTCCATGGCCTTCCCCCGGCCCGAGGACCTGGCCGACGACTCCTACATCGGCCGCATCACGGTCAACGGAGTCGACGCCTTCGTCCGCCAGGCATGCCGACGCCTGGAGGAGCGCGCCGAGGAACAGGGTGACAACACCGACCCGGCCACCGACGCCCCCGGCCTGGAATCAGGGTGGCGGATCTACGCCCGCCGCAGTTCCACCGGCGCCACCAAGGACGCCCGCCGCCTCGCCGGGTCCACCACCGGCATCATCGGCAAAGCCGTCGCCTTCCTCACCGACTCGGGTTTCCTCCAGCGCACGGGGGACGACGCGGGCGGTGCCTACCGCACCACAGCCCGCTACCAACTCCAGGTACGCGACATGGCGGGCAGCGCCGCCATGGCCGAGCTGCTCGAGCTCGGCGTCGTCCCGGTCACGGACGGCTCGGCCACCCTGCTGCCCCCGCCCGACCCCGAGAGCCTGGAGCTGGCCGCCGACGCGGGGCTTCCCTTCCACTCCTGAACCCCGTGCCGCCCTTCCGACCGCCCCGCCCCCGCTGCCTCATCAGCTGCCCGCCCGCCGCCTGAACGACGAGAGTCCGCCGCCATGTACGAGTTGTCCCGGGTCCGCCTCTACTCCATCGGGCCCGCCGGTGCGCGCTACGCCGACACGGTGCTCGACCTGCGTGGAGTCGGCGAGCCCGTGCCCAGACCGGCCCCGGCCCAGGCGGAGTTCTTCGAGGACGAGCCCGTCGGCCCGCCGCGCCGCCCCGCGCCCGCCGGTGTGCTGTTCCTGGAGAACGGCGGCGGCAAGTCCGTCCTGCTGAAGCTGATCTTCTCCGTGATGCTGCCGGGGCACCGCAACACCCTGGGCGGCGCCAGCTCCGGCGTCCTGCGCAAGTTCCTGCTCGCCGACGACTGCGGCCACGTCGCCCTGGAGTGGCAGCACACGCTCACCGGTGAGTGCGTCGTCGTCGGCAAGGTCAGCGAGTGGCGTGGCCGCCAGGTCTCCAACGACCCGCGCAAGTTCGCCGAGGCCTGGTACTCCTTCCGCCCCGGACCCGGTCTCAGCCTGGACAGCCTCCCCGTCGCCGAGGCCACCTCGGTGGGCCGCCCCGTCGAAGGTGTCTCGGGCGCGCGCGGCAGGCGTCGCACCATGAAGGGGTTCCGCGACGCCCTCACGGACGCCGGCAAGTTCTACCCGCACCTCGACGTGCACTGGGAAGAGATCCACGACCGCTGGAACGAACACCTCGGCGACCTCGGGCTCGACCCCGAACTCTTCCGCTATCAGAGGGAGATGAACGCCGACGAGGGCGAGGCCGCCGGTCTCTTCGCCGTCAAGAAGGACTCCGACTTCACCGACCTGCTGCTGCGGGCCGTCACCGACACCCGCGACACGGACGGCCTCGCCGACCTGGTCAGCGGCTTCGGCAACAAGCTCGGCCGCCGCGCCGAGCTCACCGCGGAACGCGACTTCACCGCCGGTTCCGCAGACCTGCTGGGCCGGATCGTCGAGGCCACCGCGACCCGGGCCCGCAGCCGTGACATCCATGCCGGTGCGGAGCGGCGCACCCGCACCCTTGCCCGCAGGCTCTCCGGCCGCGCCGCCGCGGAGCGCGGTCGCACCGCCGAGCTCGCCCAGCAGGTCACGGCAGCCGCCCACACCGTCACCGAGGCCGAGGCCGGCCGTGGCCGGCGGGACCTGATCGCGGCCGAACTGGCCTACCGGCACGCCTCCCTGGCCCTGACCGCCGCCGAGAAGAGCGCTGCGGCCCAGCGCCGCGAGCTGGGCGAGGCGCGCACCCTGCACGCTGCCTGGCAGGCCGCCGAAGCGGTCCTGCGCCACCGGGCCGCCGCCGACCGCTCGGCCCGCGTCGCCGTCGCCATCCGGGAGGCCGAGCGCGACGCGGCCCCCGCCCTGGCCGCACGCGCCACGGCGGCCGCCGACCTCGTACGCGCCCTGCACACCGCCGCCGAGGCGGGGGAGCGGGTGGCGGACGAGGAGGAGGAGCGCTCCGCGACCCTCCAGGCCACCGGGGAAGCGGCCCACCGGGACGCCACCACCGCCGCCACCGAGGCCCAGCGCGCCCGCAGCGAGGCGGGTCATCTGCGACAGCGCCTCGCCGAGGTCGAGCAGGAGACGGCCGAGGCCGTGAGTGCGGGCTGGCTCGACGACACCGCGCCGGACGCCGACCCGGCCCGTGCGGCCCTTGCCGCGAACGACGCGGAGAAGGCCGCGGTCGCCGCCTGGGACACCGCACGGGAGGCAGCCAGGTCCACCGCCGAGCAGGCCCGGGAAGCCGCGGCGGCGGAAAGCCGTACGGAGCTCGCAGCGGCCCGTGCGGCCGACGGCGCACAGGCCGCCGAACAGTCCTACGAAGCCGAGCGCAGGGCCGCCGAGTCGATCGCCGCCGAGCACCGCCTCGCCGGCCTGCTGGGCCTCCCGGCAGCCGGAGCGGGCGTCCCCCGCCCCCGCCGTGCCGCCGCCGGGACGGACGACACCGACAGCGCGCGTGAACCGGCGTCCGGGGGCGCGCACTGCCTCACGGCAGAGGAGTTCGACAACAGCGCCGACGAGCTGAGGGAGCTCCTCGACCAGGGCGTCGCCGCCGCCGAACGCAGGCTCTTCGACCTGCGCACCGCCGCCGCCGACGACTCCCGCATCCTCGGCGCCCTGGGGGACGGCGGACTGCTGCCCCCGGGGCCCGATGTCCTCGCCACCGTCGAATACCTCGGTGAACACGGCATCCCGGCCCTGCCCGGCTGGCGTTATCTCGCCCAGGCAGTCGACCCCGCCGACCACGCGGCGGTCCTGGCCGCACGGTCCGAGCTCGTCGACGGTGTCGTCATCACCGACCCGGACGCGCACACCCGCGCACGCGAGGTCCTGGCCGCCGCCGCCCTGCTGCCCCGGTCGGCCGTGGCCGTCGGCACCACCGCGGCCCTTCTCGCGCCCGTACCGGCGCCCGGCGTGGCCGGCGCCGGTCCCGACGACGTGTTCCTCGTCCCGCCGAACCCCGCGATGCACGACGAACACGCCGCCGACGAGGAGCGTCAGGCGCTCAGGGCCCGTGCCGCCGCACGCGACGAGGACATCAGGACGCTCGCGGCGCGGCTCACCGCCGACCGCTCGCTGGCCGCCCGTATCGGCTCCTGGCGCGCCGACTGCCCGCCCGGGATGCTCGCCGAGCTCGGCGAGGCCGCCCGTACCGCCCGCGCCGCCGCGGAAACCGCCGAAGCCGCGCTCGCCGAGGCACGTACCGTCCGCGCGGAGGCCGACGAGGCCGCCGCTGACGCCGCGCGCGTGCGGGACGACCGGCAGGAGGCGGCCCAGCGCGCCCGCCGGGCCGCCGACGCGCTCGCCGGCCTCGCCCACCGCCTCCGTGACCGGGCGGGCTGGCAGGCACGGCTGCGCGAACTGACCGACGAGGCAGCCGAGTCCGAGGCACGCGCCACGGCGTACCTGGAGCGGGCACGCGCCGCCGACGAGGACCGCCGGGCGGCACAGCGAGCCGCGGACGACGCCCATCGCACCGCCCGTGCCCTGCGCGCCGAGCGCGCCGAGATCGCGGGCGCCCCGGAGACGCTTCCGGAGTCCGACGCCGCCACTGCGCGTATCTCCCTGCCCGCCTTGCGCGAGGCGTACCGGGCGGCTTCCCAGCTCTACGAGAAGGTGGGCGTCGGAGCCGACCTGCGCGCCGAGCAGGCGCGCGCCGAGAGCGACGAGAGCGCCGCCCTGGCCGAACTCGACCGCCTCACCAACAAGGTCCGCACCCGGGCCGCCCACCTGCTCGAAGGCACCGACGGAGCCGACGGGCCCTCCCGGCAGGCGGCCGCCGCCCGCGCCGAGTCCCACGTCCAGCTCCTGGAGACCAGGGCGTCCACGGCCAGCGAACAGCTCGGCCGGCTGCGCGGCGAAGCCGAACGGCTCGCTCCTGTCGACGAGGCGCCCCACCACACCGAGCTCCCCGCCGACCTGGCCCCGGCCGACGCCGAGCAGGCTCAGACCCTGCTCCGCACGGCCACGGCCGAACTGGCTTCCGCCACCACGGCGCTGGACACCGCGCGCGCCGCTCACGCCGAACTGCTGCGCGCCCACCGCACCGCCGAGGACTCGGCGAGCGGCTTCGACGAGACCGCCGCGCTCCTGCGCGACCTGCTCAGGGACCACGGCGCGGAGGACGAGGCCGAGACCCCCGACCCGTATCCGGGCACCCTGGAGGAGGCCAGGCAGTCCGCCGCCGAGGCCCGTCGCTCACTGCGCGCCTGCGCCACCGACCTGTCCGCTGCGGAGGGTTCCGTACGGGAGGCGAGCGACGTCCTGGTGCGGCACGCCAACTCCACCCGCTACGAACAGGTCCGCACCCCGGCCCGCCAGCAGATCCGGGAACTCCCGGCAGCCGCCCTGCCCGACCACGCAGAGAAGTGGGCGGCGGCCTTCGCGCCCCGGCTGCGTGTGCTCACCGACGAGCTGGCCCAACTGGAACGCAACCGCGACTCCATCGTCGACCGGCTCCGCGGACTCGTGGAGTCCGCCCTCACGACGCTCCGCTCCGCCCAGCGGCTCTCCCAGCTGCCCGAGGGGCTGGGGGAGTGGTCCGGCCAGGAATTTCTCCGGATCCGCTTCGAGGAACCCGACCAGGCCACGCTCACCGAGAGGCTCGGCGAGGTCATCGACGAGGCCACCCACGCGGCCCTCAAGAGGAACTCCGACCTGCGCAGGGACGGAATGTCCCTCCTGCTGCGCGGGGTACAGGCGGCGCTGCAGCCCAAGGGCATCGCCGTGGAGATCCTCAAGCCGGACGCGGTGCTCCGCGCCGAGCGTGTCCCGGTCGGACAGATGGGCGACGTCTTCTCCGGCGGTCAGCTGCTCACCGCCGCGATCGCGCTGTACTGCACGATGGCAGCCCTGCGGAGCAACGACAGGGGCCGTGACCGGCACCGTCACGCGGGCACGCTCTTCCTCGACAACCCCATCGGGCGTGCCAACGCCACCTACCTGCTGGAGCTGCAGCGCGCCGTCTCCGACGCTCTGGGAGTCCAGCTGCTCTACACGACCGGGCTGTTCGACACCACGGCGCTCGCCGAATTCCCGCTCGTCATCCGCCTCCGCAACGACGCGGACCTGCGGGCGGGGCTGAAGTACATCAGCGTGGAGGAGCACCTCAGGCCGGGGCTGCCTCAGCAGGACCCCGGGGGCGAGACCGTCCACGGTGAGATCACCGCGACCCGCATGTTCAAGCGGACCGGCGACGCGTCCGGCACCGCGGGCGGGGCGGCGGTCCCGGAGACGCGTACGGAGATGACGGACACGGAAGCCGCACAGGCCTGAGCGAGGAGGGAGGCCGGGGCGCAGGCGGTCAGGCCCGGGAGAGCCGGCCTTCGCCCCGGCGCCGTATCCGTGCCTCGCCGCGCGCCTGGCGCCGGGCGGCGCGCCTGGCTGCCCGGCGCTCCCGGCGCATACGGCGCGCCGTGCTGCTGGGTACGGACACCACGCCGTTGCGCTGGTTCCACACCTGCCGGGTCACCCAGACGTCCAGCACGGACCAGGTCGCCACCACTGTGCTCGCGACTCCGCTCAGCACCATGGGGAAGGCGAGCCAGGACTCGGCGAGCGTGGACAGGAAGGCCACCATGGCCTGAATGATGGTCAGCGACATGATGAGGACGGCGCGGACGGCGGCCGTCCGTACGGGATCCGGCATCCTCCTCCGTATCGCGGGTTCCTCCACCCATAGCTGCCGCGGGATCCGGGCACCGGCCGCAGACGCGTCGGATGCAGACATACCGGCCGCAGACGCACGGGCCGCCGATGATGTCGCCGTACTCCGGCGCTCATCCGTGTCCAAGGATCTTCAACTCCCCACCAATGTCCGACTCAAGGGTGGCTGCCCGGCTTGCACCCGTTCTACGCGGGATGAGCCGCTTGCCTGTCGCACGTACCCCGTGAGGTTATTCCGCCCCGTACGTCTGGACGAACGTCAGGTCGCGAAGATTCCCCGTCGAGAGCCTCAACCGGCCTCGAAGAGGCACGGAACGAAGAGTTCCAGCCAACTGCCTTGTGTGGATGCTGCGCGTTCGGCCAGGAGTTCTCTGTCGCTTTCGCGAACTTCTTCGCCGGGAATACCGGGACAACTGGTGAGCAACTCGGGGAAGAGCGACCGGAAAACGTCCGGACACGTCTTCGAGTTACCGGCAGGTCAGTAGTAGGCTCGCGCCGTTTGTTGACGGAACACCGGCCGACGCCCGGTGGGCCGCGGCAGGAACACCGCGACAACGAGGAAGACCGGGCGGCCGGAAGCGCCGGAAGCGCGGTCGGACACACGATCGGGCACGCAGACACAACCACCCCCGCAGTGCGGGGCCGAGCTGGGGGAGGCCATGCGCTTTCGCGGGAAGTCCATCCGCAGGAAGATCGTGGCGTTGCTCCTGGTGCCGCTCGCCTCTCTCGCAGGTCTCTGGGTCTTCGCCACGTACCACACGGGTCGTGAGGCCGGTGAACTCATAGGTGCGAGCACCATCGTGGAGCAGGTCGGCCACCCGCTGGAAGACACCATCCGCGCCGTTCAGGACGAACGCCGCCAGACGCTCGTCTTCCTCGCGGACCCCCGGGCCTCGGACGCCCTGCCGCTTCTGCGCCGCCGGCGCGCCGCGACCGACCGGGTCGCGGCCGAGGTCATGCGGAGCGCGAAGAGCCAGGACATCCGGGAGGAGCTGAGCACGGAGTCGGAGGCCCAGCTCGACTCGATCCTCAGCGAGATCGACGGCCTGGACGCGCTGCGCGGGTCCGTCGAGGAACGCACCATCGACCGGACCAGGGCCCTCGACTTCTACAACGGTCTCGTCGACCCCTGCTACCGCTTCCTGAACGGTCTCCACACGATGGAGAACGTATCGATGGACAAGCAGGTCCGGGCCCTGGTCGGTATCTCCCGGGCCCGCGAGATGCTCTCCCGCGAGGACGCCCTGATCGCGTCCGGCCTCGTCGCGGGACGGCTCGGCGCCCCCGAGCTCCGCGTCGTCTCCGACCTCGCCGCCAGCCGCACGCTCCTGTACGAGGTCAACCTCGAGCTCCTGCCGGCGAGCGAGCGCGGGCGTATGCAGCAGTACTGGCGCAGTCCCGACACCGATCCGCTGCGCACGACCGAGCAGAGGCTCATCGCCGCGGGTCCGGTCACGAAACCGGGCGCCGTCGACGCCGCGCGCTGGGAGGAAGTGGCCCCGCCGGTCCTGGAGCACCTGGCCAACGACGGCACCGAGATGTCCAACCGCTTCCAGGACCGCGCCGAACCCGCCGGCTACCGGGTCCTGATCCAGGCCGGTGTCGCCGGCGTCCTGGGATTCGTCGCCCTGCTCGTCTCCGTCTTCGTCTCCGTACGCGTGGGACGCGAACTCATCCGCGACCTCTCCCGGCTACGCAAGGACGCCCACGAGGTGTCCGGAGTACGGCTGCCCAGCGTGATGCGGCGCCTCGCCTCGGGCGAGCAGGTCGACGTGGAGACCGAAGCCCCCCACCTCAGTTACGAGCGTGACGAGATCGGCCAGGTCGGGCAGGCTCTCAACACCCTGCAGAGGGCAGCCGTCGAGGCCGCCGTCAAACAGGCGGACATGCGCCGTGGCGTCTCCGAGGTCTTCGTCAACCTCGCGCGCCGCAACCAGGTGCTCCTGCACCGCCAGCTGACGCTCCTGGACACCATGGAGCGGCGTACCGAGAACAGCGACGAACTCGCCGACCTCTTCCGCCTCGACCACCTCACCACCCGCATGCGCCGCCACGCCGAAGGCCTCGTGATCCTCTCCGGGGCGGCACCGTCCCGGCAGTGGCGCAAGCCGATCCAGCTGATGGACGTGGTGCGGGCGGCGGTCGCGGAAGTCGAGGACTACGAGCGGATCGAGGTCCGGCGCCTGCCCCGCATCGGCGTGGGCGGCCCGGCCGTCGCCGACCTCACCCACCTGATCGCTGAACTGCTGGAGAACGCCACGGTGTTCTCGCCCCCGCACACCGCGGTCCAGGTGCACGGCGAACGCGTGGCCAACGGCTTCACCCTCGAGATCCACGACCGCGGTCTCGGCATGGCGCCGGAAGTCCTCCTGGACGCCAACCTGAGGCTCGCCGAGACACCTGACTTCGAACTCTCCGACACCGACCGGCTCGGCCTCTTCGTCGTCAGCCGGCTCGCCCAGCGGCAGAACGTCAGGGTGTCGCTGCAGACCTCGCCGTACGGAGGGACGACCGCGGTCGTCTTCATCCCGGCGCAGCTGCTCACCGACGCCCCCGACACCCACGGCACCGGCTTCCGTCTCGACCGCCGGGCCGAGAAGGCGATCGGCAGCGGCCGGCCGGGCAGTCAGGCACCCGGCAGCGACAAGGCCCGCAGGGACGGTGTCGCGGACACGAGTATCCAGGGCAGATCGACCGGGCTCTCCCCGGTACCCACCGCCCTCACCGACCCGTCCGTGCTCGACGGCCCCGTCGAACTCGAAGGCCCGGTGGGCACACTCGGGTTCACCGATGACCCGGCACTCGACCGGGAGCTCGATCCGGCACTCGCCCCGGTCCTCGACGGGGTGTCGGATCTCGAGGACACCGAGAGCGAACGGGGCGGCATCTTCCGGGCCCGGGACCTGCGCAGGGCAGCGGACAGGGAGCAGCACCAGCAGGCCTTCGACGCGTCGGACGGCCGCTCCGCGGACGTCCGGCCGATGCGGCCCGCCGGTCCCGTCCCGCTGCCGCGACGCAAGCCGCCGACCCTCGTCGCCGAGCACGGCCGCCGGATCGGAGACGGGGGCCGCCGCCCCCGCCCCGGTACACCCGACGCATCCGCCCCGGGCCCTGAAGCCGTCGACGCGGAGCCCGGCAAGGACACGGTGGGAGGCCTCCCACGCAGGGTCCGGCAGGCGAGCCTCGCCCCACAGCTCCGGGAGGACTCCGCAGGGCGGACTTCCGGCCACGTCCCCGCGGACACCGACGACGACCTCGAACGTGACGCGGACGAAGTACGCAATCGCATGGCTTCGCTTCAACGCGGCTGGCAACGCGGCCGTCGGCAGAATGCCGAGGACGCGACCGGCCCCGGCGAGACAGCACCAGGAACGACTCCGGGAGGGGACGGTCGATGACCGCACCGAACGCCGCAGCACACAACGCCGCACGCCAGGGCTCCGGCCAGCTCAACTGGCTCCTCGACGAACTGGTCGAGCGCGTCGCGAGCATCCGTAAGGCGCTGGTCCTCTCCAGCGACGGCCTCGCCACCGGCACGTCCCAGGACCTGACCCGGGAGGACAGCGAGCACCTCGCGGCCGTCGCCTCGGGATTCCACAGCCTCGCCAAGGGGGTGGGCCGCCACTTCGACGCGGGCAAGGTCCGCCAGACCGTGGTCGAGCTCGACGAGGCCTTCCTCTTCATCACCGCGGCCGGCGACGGCAGCTGTCTCGCCGTGCTGGCCGACTCCGACTCGGACGTCGGACAGGTGGCGTACGAGATGACGCTGATGGTCAAGCGCGTGGGGGCGCACCTGGCCAACGCCCCCCGGACCGACGGTCTGCCCGCCGGAGGGTGAGGTGAGGGGATGAGCGCAGACTCCGTCCGGGACACCGCGTCCGGATCACCACCCGCTCCCACCGGAGTGGGTTCCTCGCGCTGGTACGACGCCGAAGCGGGGCCGGTGGTCCGGCCCTACGCGATGACCCGGGGGCGTACCAGCAGCGCGTCCCGTCATCGCCTCGACCTGATCGCGATCGTCATCCCCGAACCGGCGGCGGACGATCCCGGCCGGGATCAGACGCTCTCCCCGGAACACGTGGAGATCGTCGAACTGTGCAGCGACATGCCCCAGTCGATCGCCGAACTCGCCTCCGGGCTCGACCTCCCCGTCGGGGTGGTCCGTGTCCTGGTCGGTGACCTCGTCGAGGACGAGCTGGTGCACGTCACCCGTCCTGTTCCGCCGGCCGAGCTGCCGGACGAGAGCCTTCTTCGCGAGGTGATCAATGGCCTTCGGGCGCTCTAGCCGCAGAAAGCGGCACGTCGAGCCCGTCACCCTGAAAATCCTGGTGGCGGGCGGCTTCGGCGTGGGCAAGACGACCCTGGTGGGCGCGGTCAGCGAGATCAGACCGCTGCGCACGGAGGAGAGGCTGAGCGAGGCCGGCCGTCCCGTCGACGACCTGGCGGGGGTCGAGGCCAAGAAGACCACCACGGTGGCCATGGACTTCGGCCGGATCACCTTGCGCGAGGACCTGGTCCTCTATCTGTTCGGGACTCCCGGGCAGGACCGTTTCTGGTTCCTCTGGGACGAGCTGGCCCAGGGCGCCCTGGGCGCGGTGGTCCTCGCGGACACCCGCCGGCTGGAGGACTGCTTCGCGGCGGTCGACTACTTCGAGCGCCGGGGGATTCCGTTCACGATCGCGGTCAACCTCTTCGACGGTGCCGGGCAGTTCCCCACCGAGACGGTCCGGGCAGCACTCGACCTCGACCCCGAGGTGCCGGTCCTGCTCTGCGACGCGCGCGACCGGACGGCCGTACGGGATGTGCTGGTCGCGGTCGTGGAGCACGCCGTGGTGCGTGCCGACCGGCTCCGGGAACCCGTCAGGACCTGACAGCCGCACGTGACGCGGTCCGTACCCCCGCCGACCGGGGTACGGACCGCGCGTACGGTGCGGGGGGCAGCGGGCGCGAGAGAAGTCTTCACCCCGGGTGACGGGGCGTCAACCCTCGGCGCATCCAGAGGTCACGGGTTCTCGGCCAGCCACTTGGCCGCGGTCTCGGCCAGTTCGCCGTCCCGCCCGGCGAGCATCATCCGGATCATCTGCACGTCGCCGCGCAGCGACCACACGGGATGCCCGAACGTCGCCGGATCGTTCTTCTCGATGAGGTAGTGCGCGGGCCACGCGGTGCCGTACCCGAAGAGGGGCAGGGCCAGGACATACCGCTTACGGCCGCGCGCCAGACCGTAGGCGGAAACCGCGAGGCCGGTCAGGGTCCCGGTCAGATGGACCCACCGGGTCGCCGCCCTGGAGTGCATGGCGACGTAGTAGGGCCAGAACTCTTCGTACGAATCGAACGTCTGCTGTGACATGAGGGCACGGTAATGGCTCGGTCGGCAACCGGATACGTCAGTTCCGCGTCAGACATCGAGAACGGGCGGCCGGAGCCCACGGGGGTGGTCCCGGTCGCCCGTTCTGCGCCCGTTTCCCGCCCGGCCGTCAGTGCCCCGCGACGGAGCGCCTGGCCACCGGGAAGTCGAAGTACGTGTCCGGGAAGAGCTCGGGCCTGTAGGTGAAGTGCCACCACTCCTCTGCCAGATTCACGAACCCCAGGCCGGTGAGCGTCTCCTTGAGGAACTGCCGGTTGGTACGCTGCGCCCCCTGCACCCGAGGGTCGTCCGTGTGCGACAGGGTGTCGAAGCAGTCGTACCCCGTGCCCATGTCCACCGAGCTGTCGGGGAAGCGCTCGCCCTCCGGCGCGTAGCACGGAGCCAGGTCCTCGCCCGGCTCGTACGGCCTGGTCGGTTGCTCGGGGAGCTTCACCAGGGTGAGGTCCACCGTGCTGCCCCGGCTGTGCCCGGACTTCTCCGCGATGTAACCGTCCTCGAACAGCCGCGTCTTGTCGACCACCGGATAGAACTCGTCCTTCATGGCCTGGTCGTCCAGATCCTTCGCCCAGCGCACGAAGTGGTCCACGGCACGCTGCGGCCGGTAGCAGTCGTACACCTTGAGCGAATAGCCCTGACCCAGAAGGCTCTGCTGGGCCGTGTGCAGCGCCTGGGCGACGGGCCGGGTCAGGATGCAGACGGGCTGCCGGTAGCCGTCCACCGGCTCTCCCATGAAGTTGTGCGCGGTGGTGTAACGCATCTCCGTGATGATCGTCCGATCGACGGAGCGGAGGTCGACGAACTCCGGCGGAGCCTTGGGTTCGGTCCTGGCCGCCGCCACCGGGGCGGCGGCGGTCACGGCGAGCAGAGCGGCACCGGCGGCGGCCAGGGCGCGGAGAGCACGAGCTATTCCTGTCATGGGCACACCGTCTATCAGTTTCGGAGCCGCAAGAGAAGAGTGATCGGATACAGTCCGCCCGTGAAGGACTCCCACTGCAACAGCTGCGGGGCCCCGTACGCCGACGACGCCTGGCCCCGCACCTGCGCGGCGTGCGGCCACTCCGTCTATCGCAACCCGCTGCCCGTGGCCGTCGCCCTGCTGCCCGTCACCGGACCGCCCGGCACCGGCCTCGTCGTCATCACCCGCACCATTCCCCCGCACCGGGGCGGGATCGCGCTAACTGGAGTACGAGCGGGTTCCCTGAGGGGCTGATCGGCGCATCCTTCCATTTCAGCTGGCAGGAGGCTCGAAGGGCTCCCACATCGGCCTCTCAGGATGTTGGGCCGTTCTCCTGCATTTCAGGACTCACTGCTGTAATTTCAACGTCCGTGGCAGATCCCGGGACTCGCGTGCTCTCCCTCGTACCGCCTCCCAGCGAACCGCCGCCCGCAGAGACGGAGTTGCTGGGAGGCGAGCCGGGGCTGAGCGACGTGCTGTTGCTGCAGCGCCGGTACGCAGGCGGGGCGGACGAGGAAGGCGAGCAGCTGTTCTTCATGGACGCGCTGGTCGAGTACCAGTGGGCGCGAGATGTGGCGGGCCTGGCGTCCTCCACCCTGGACGGGCTGACGAAGCCAGTGATCGAGGTGTGCGACCACTACGGTGTCGTGCCGTGGCGGCTGAGCCCCGCCACGTCGACGGCTACTTCGCCGGAGTCGGCAAACGCCAGGCACCGACAGTGCGATCGAAGCTGAACCGGATCGACCACTTCTTCGCGTTCCTGGAGCAACGCTACGCGCACGAGATCTTCCAGCGGTTCGGCGCGGCGGTCGAGTCGCCGGTCGATCCGTTCAACCGACACGCGCACCGCGGTGACTTCGGCCTGCGGGTGCCACCGTCGGCCCGGGCGGTTGGCGAGTTCTTCGCCGGTTGGCGGCGGGAGCTGGCGCACGCCCGCAAGGAGGCGGTGGCGTGCAGGGACTACGTGATGGCGAAGTTGATCTACATCTCCGGGGTGCGGGCCTCGGAGCTTTGCCAGATGCGCATGAAGGACCTGCACTGGGAGGCCGGCGACTTCGGGCGGTTCGTCGTCCAGGGCAAGGGCGCCCGAGGGTCGGGGCCGCGGCAGCGAGAGGCGTTTCTGTTCGCCGAGGGACGTGAGTTGCTGTGGTGGTACGTGGAGGAAGTCCGCGGGTTGTTCTCGGACGACCCGGAGCACCCTGAGTCGCCGGTGTGGCCCTCTGCGCGCCTGGCGCGGGATGTTGGCGGCATGCCGAACCCTGTCGGCCCGGCGGTGACAACGTCGACGCTGCGGAAGGCGCTGGCGAGAGCATCGGAGGCGCACCTTGCAGGTCCGGTCGAGCGGATCTTTCCTCATCTGCTTCGGCATGCTTGTGCCACACACCGTTACGAGGCGGGGATGTCGCTGTGGGAGGTGCAGAAGTTGCTCGGCCATGACTGGACGACGACCACGGTTCGGTACATTTTGTCCGCTCAGAGCGACCCAGAGATGGCCAGCCGACGTTCGTCGGCTCGGGCCGCACAACGACTGCGCGTGGACACGGGGGGGTTGTCGTGAAGTGGAACCTACGGTGGGCGGCGGCCAACCGAGGCATCTGGAGGCCCAGTGACCTGATGCCCGTGTTCAAAGAAGTCGGCTTCACTCCGTCGGTGTCGAAGGTCTCCGCGCTCTGGTCGGGCACACCGGTAACGGTGCGGTTGGACGATCTGGACCTGATCTGCGCTGCTCTTCAGTGCACGGTCGCGGACCTGCTCGTCGCCGAACCTGTAGCCGGGAAGACGCCGGTGGCCCAGGACGAGGGGCTCGCGACGGCTGCGGGCGAGTCGCCCAGGCCGGTGCCGCGCCGGTCCACCGGGGCGGGGCGGCCCAGGTCGCTCCCACCGAACTGAGGTGGCCCCAAGACGAAAACGCCCCAAACGTCTGCCCTCGCTGGGGCAGTGCGCCGGCTGCCTTGGCTGGGGGCTGCGGGTCCAGTCGCCGTTCTGCTCCCCCTGCCATCAGTGGCGCTCCAAACGGAACCACCCGGAGGGCGAGTGCAGACGGTGCAAGCGGCTGTGGCGCATCAACGATGAAGGCTTCTGCCGGGCGTGTGTCGTAGCTGTCACCGAGTACGACGCGGCCTGGTACTTCGAACCCGCAAGGGCCGCAGAGCAGCCGGCATGGACCCAGCTCGCGTTCTGTCTGCCCGCCTCCGTCCGTCGGCCTGCCTTGCCCACCGGTACCTACCGCCTGCAGACTGACGGCCGCTACCACGCACCTGGCTGGGCACGTGCTCAGCGCCCCGCCTTCGTCGTGGACGACGAGCGGATCTGTCAGCCGGCAGTGCGTGGACAGGTGGCCCTGTTCCCTGCGTCGTACCGGCTGCTGGAGCGCCACGCCGTCGCGATTCGCAGCCGATTCCAAGACGATCTGATCCGGCTCAAACTACTGGTCGGTCAGGTGCAGGCCGAGCACTGCCTCGGGCGTGCATGGCGCGTCAGCGCCATGAACATGTTGGCCCTTGCGCTGGCGGCGCGCGACGCGGCCGGCCAGGACCTGGTCGACGCCGCGATCCTTGACGCCCTGCCTCACCGGCCCGTCGGACTTACCCGGGTCTTGAACAAGGCTGGCTGGCTCGCCCCTGACCTAGACCGCGAGGTGGTCCTGCTGCCGCACGCCCAGCGGGCCCGCCCCCAATCTCAGCCACGAAGTTGCGATCACTGCCTTTCGTGGGGCCGAAACCAAGTGTGCGACGCCTGTAGGCACTGGCGTCGTGTTTACGCTGACCAGCAAGGATGTTGCGGTCGGTGCGGCGCCGGGCCGCTTCCTCTGCGGAACGGTCGATGCCGCGACTGCACTCGACAGCGCCTTCGCCTGGGTCCTGACCCCGATGCCTCTACCTGACGACAACTACGGTTTGCCGAAACGTCCTTGGCGAACGGCAGCGCGATCCGTCGCGAGCTCCGCGCGGATCGCCTGGAGCTCAGTCCGCCAGTCGTACTTCAAGGTCAGGCGATCCTCTTTGAGGTCGAGCGAGACTGGCGCCCGCTGGCCGGAGCCCTGCTGCCGGCCCCACTACCGCCGGTGAAGGCCCTGCTGGCGGACTTCGCCCGATACACCACCGAGAATCGCTGGAACCAAGAAAGGTCCACGAGCCCAGTGCCCGGGTACTACGAGTGGCCGCCACTTGGCTGGGCGCCGACACCGCCTTCCGCGAGGATGAGCTCCGGGCACTGCACCGCCCCGGGTTGGCGGCAAGGGTCGCATTCGCGGGCTTCTCGCCTTCCTGAACCAACGCGAACAGCTCGTCACCTCGCCGCCACGGCGCAACCGCCACGAGGCTTCCGTCCAGCGCACCATCGCCGCCCTCCCTCCACGAATCAGCGACGGACTCAGCACGTGGGTCGGGGTCTTGCGTGGCACCAGCAGGCCCCACCACCGCGTCACCGACTACGACGCGATGCGCCGCTACCTCTTCTATCTGGCCGCGCCACTCGCTGACTGGACCACCCGCTACACCACCTTGCGTCAGGTGACGGAGGCTGACGTCACAGCCGCTGTCACCGCGGTCAAAGGCCCACGCGCCCACGAGCGCGCTGTGGCGATCCGGTCGCTCTTTCGAGCCCTGAAACACACCAAGCTCGTCTTCGCCGACCCCACCCGCGGTCTTCGCATAACCCGTCAGGAACTGCTGCCCACGACTCTGGCCCCCGGCCGGGCTGGCCGGGCTTCTGGAGACCACCTCCAACCCGGCTACCCGTCTGGTTCTCGCCTTGGTCGCCCTCCACGCAACAAGCGGCACCGACCTGCGCAACCTCGTCCTCGCCGACGTGCTGCTCACCCGACGGCAACTTCTGATCCGCCGCCCCCACAGCCGTCACGTCGTCCACCTCGACGACACCACAGATGCCCTACTGCATGCCTGGCTCCGCTACCGCCATCAGCGTTGGCCACGCACCGTCAACGCGCACCTGCTGGTCACTCAACAGACCGTCAGCGCGACCGATCCTGTCTCCGCGGACTACGTCTACAGGCGCTTCGATCCCGCCGGTCTGACTCTGCGCGCAGTTCGCGCCGACAGAATCCTGGATGAGGCCCGCGAGACCGAAGATCCCGTCCACCTGGTCCGTGTCTTCGGAATCTCCATCACCACTGCCATGAAGTGCATCCACGCTGCCCACCCCCACCGCCTCGGCCCTGTTCCTCGCTGAGGCAGACGGCCGTCCCCGGGAAGCACGTGCACCCCCAAATAGCGTCACGCTGGCGGCAGCTCAGTGTTGAGTCTCGTGGCAGGCACTCGCTCGATGCGGGTCCAGCCCCTCCAGCCCCGCTCCTCCAGGATCGCCAGCAGCCGCGCGGCGTGCGGTGAGGACTCGACCATGGTCGAGTCCAGCAGTTCGACGAACTGGTCGTCGATGCCGTCGTCGGCGCCCACCTCGCCGGCCTCCACAGCGCGAACCATCAAGCGCTCCATGATGTCGGCGACCTCGACGATCCGCAGATCGTCGGCTGGCCAGTCGAGTGCCCCGCTGAGAAGGCTGTAGAGCTTCACCATCTCGGGGTCGTCCAGCTCCTCGTGCTTCTTGGCGATCACGGAGTCGATCGAATGCGGCACCTGGGCGGCGATCATGATCCAGGCGTCCCGCTCCATCTCGATGTACCGCTCCTCAACGCCGAGACCGCGCAGCCGGTCGAGGTAGTCCACGACGCTCTGCGGGAGCGCCAGGTGCTCTCCGGCGGCGAGCCTGGCGAGTCGGCTGCGGGTGTCCTGCAGCCGCCGGATCTCGGCGCGTAGGGCCTTGTCGATCTCCTGGGCGCCGCCGGCGAACTCCTCCGGGCCGGCGGTGAGGAGTTCCTGCACCCGGGCCAGCGGTACGCCGGCGTCTGCGAGGGTGCGGATCCGGATCAGTCGCACGACCGCGACAGCGTCGTAGGTCCGGTATCCGGACCGGTCGCGTTCGGGCTCCGGCAGCAACCCGATCCGGTGGTAGTGGCGTACCGCCCGCACCGTCACCCCGGCGTACGACGCAAGTTGGCTGATGGTGAGCATGGGTCTCAGCCTGCCTCAGGCGATCTTCCGGCGATATGCGGCCATCGCGAAGACGTACGCCACGACGAGGATGCCGACGCACCACGCGAGGGCGGTCCAGATGTCGCCACCGACCGGCTGCTGGGCGAATAGGTTGCGGATCGTGTTGACGATCGACGTCACCGGCTGATGTTCGGCGAACCAGCGTAGCGGGCCGGGCATCGTCTTTGTGGGCACGAACGCCGAGCTGACGAACGGCAGGAAGATGAGGGGGTAGGCGAAGGCGCCAGCGCCCTCGACCGACGACGCAGAAAGCCCGGGGATCACGGCGAGCCAGGTCAGCGCCAGGGTGAACAGGAGCAATATGCCGGTGACCGCGAGCCATGCCGACACTCCTGCCCCTGAGCGGAAGCCCATGAGCACAGCGACGCCCACCACGAGCACGAGCGCGATCAGGACGGCGACCAAAGAGGTGACGACGTGGGCCCACAGCACACCCGACCGCGCGATCGGCATGGACTGGAATCGTTCGAAGACCCCGCTCTTCACATCGGTGAACAGCCGGTACGCAGTGTAGGAGATGCCTGAGGCGATGGTCATGAGCAGGATGCCGGGCAGCATGTAGTTCACGTACGGAACCGACCCGGTGTCGATGGCGCCGCCGAACACGTAGACGAACATCAGCATCATGGCGACCGGCGTGATGGCGGTCGTGATGATGGTGTCCATGCTGCGGGTGACATGGCGCAGGGTCCGCCCCGTCAGCGCGGCAGTGTCGTTAAGGAAGTACGCGGTCATCCTCGTCCCCCAGTTGTCGTGCCAGTGACGTCGCTCTTGTCGCTGCCGCCGATGACTGCGAGGAAGATTTCCTCGAGAGTCGGCTGCTTCTCGACGTACTCGACTTTGGCGGGTGGGAAGAGTTGCTTGAGCTCGGTGAGGGTGCCGTTGACGATGATCCGGCCCTGGTGGAGGATCGCGATCCGGTCGGCCAGCTGCTCTGCCTCGTCCAGATACTGCGTGGTGAGCAGCACTGTCGTTCCGTGGCCGGCGAGTTCCTTGACCGCATCCCACACCTCGATGCGCGCCTCGGGGTCAAGACCGGCCGTCGGCTCGTCCAGGAAAATCACCGGCGAATTCCCGATGAGGCTCATCGCGATGTCCAGCCGGCGGCGCATCCCACCCGAATACGTGGACACTCTCCGCGCGCCCGCCTCGCTCAGCGAAAAACGCGTCAGCAGGTCGTCCGCGATCGCGCCAGGGTCCTTGATGTGGCGCAGCTTGGCGACGAGTACGAGGTTCTCCCGACCGCTGAGGATCTCGTCGACGGCCGCGAACTGCCCGGTGAGACTGATGGACTCCCGCACGTCCGTCGGTTGCGTGGCGACGTCGAAGCCGTGGACGCTCGCCGTTCCTGCGTCGACCTTCAGGAGCGTGGCGAGGATCCTCACGGTCGTAGTCTTGCCCGCACCGTTGGAGCCGAGCAGGGCGAAGATGCTGCCCGGCGCCACGTCGAAGTCCACACCGCGCAGCACTTCGAGCTTCCCGTACGACTTCTTGAGACCTTGCACGCGAATCGCCGGACTGGCGATCGATTGGGCTGTCATCGTCATCTGCCTCCTTCGCGGAGCTGTTCCAGGCGACTGCGCGGAAGCTCCTCCCGGAAGAATGGAGGGTTGACCCAGCGTCAAGGTCAAGCCCGTTCCGACCACGGCATCCAGATCGCCGACTGGCCAGACGCACCGCAGCGATGACGGACCGCTCGCCCCGAGCTCGTTCGGCCGCGAACCCGCCATACTCGTAGCTGTCGGTGAACCACTCACGCGTCGGTTCCTGCGACTCACCGGCCAGAAATCAACGAACCCGCCTGCTTCGCCCGGCGGCTACATCGACCGGTCCGAGGACTGGCGCCACGCCGTCGTCCGCGAACTGCGCGAGGAGACCGGCATCCGGGCCGACGAGACGGACGTACGCCTCGCCGACGCCCTGAGCTCCCCGGACGGCCACCTGCTGCTCTTCGGCCTGCTCCCGCCGCGCCCCGCCGGGGAGCTCCCGCCTTCCGCCCCGACGGACGAGACCTCGGGCCACGACGTGCTGTACACCCCGGACCAACTCGCCTTCCCGCTGCACACCCGGGCCGTACGCTCATGGTTCGAGGGCGCCTACCGCTGAGCCCGGGAGCCCCCGCACACGGACCGGATACGGCACCAGCCCCTCCTCACCGTCACGCTCCACGACAACGCGCCCGGCCCTGAGGCACGACGTGTAGCGCTCCACCTCGGCCTGTGCCCACCCGTCGCCCACATCCCGCACGACCAGCCCGCCCCCGGTACGCCCGGCGGCCGGAGCCCACACCTCCAGTTCGAGGCCTCCCTCCGGGCCCCGCACCGGAAACACCGCACCGGCCCTCGCCAGCACCGGAATCCGTGACAACGGCGCGGCCACCACCACCTGGCCCGGCCCCTCGTACGCCCGCCCGGTCGCCGTGTCGTACCAGCGCCCGTGCGGCAGCCGCACCGAACGGCGGTCCGTCCCCTCGTCCAGCACCGGCGCGACCAGCAGGGCGTCACCCAGCAGGAACACGTCCTCGCAGTCCCGCAGCTCCCGGTCCCCCGAAGCGCCCCACCACGCAGGCCGCACATACGGCGCACCCGTCAGCCGGGCCAGCTGCGCCAGCGTCACGAAGTACGGCAGCAGCCGCTCCCGCTCCTCCAGCGTCTCCCTGGCATACGCGAGCACCTCAGGCCCGAACTCCCACGGCTCCCGGCGCCCCGCGCCGATGGCCGAGTGCGTGCGGAACAACGGCATGTACGCGCCCAGCTGGAACCAGCGCAGATACAGCTCCGGCGACGGCGACCCGTCGAACCCGCCGACATCCGGACCCGAATACGGCACCCCGCAGAGCCCGAGCCCCAGCACCAGGGCCAGCGACGCCCGGAGCCCCGGCCACCCCGTGGCCACATCACCGGACCAGGTGCCGCCGTACCGCTGCATCCCCGCCCAGCCCGAACGGGAGAACAGGAACGGCCGCTCCTCCGGGCGCAGCCGGCGCAGTCCCTCGTACCCGGCCCTCGCCATCGTCAACGCGTACACGTTGTGGGCCTCCCGATGGTCCCCGCCACGGCCCTCCAGGGAGTGCCGGGACGAACGGGGCAGCGACGGATCCCCGAAGGCCGAGAACGACACCGGCTCGTTCATGTCGTGCCACACCCCGGAGAACCCCTGGCCCAGCCGCTCCTCGTACAGGGCGCCCCACCACTCCCGCACAAGCGGATCGGTGAAATCCGGATAGACGCACGCACCCGGCCAGACCTCACCGAGCACCGGCACCCCCTGCGGATCCCGGACGAACGCGCCCTCCGCACCGACCTCCAGGCCGCTGTCGAACACCGTGTTGCCCGCCGATGCCCGCACCGCGGGATCGACGATCGACACCAGCCGGACGCCCTCCTCGCGCAACTCCTCCGCCAGCCGGGGCAGATCGGGGAACCGTTCCCGGTCGACCGTGAACACCTGATGCGCGTCGTAGTGGTCGATGTCCAGATGCACCGCCGACAGGGGCAGTTCCCGCTCCCGGTAACCCGTCACGATCCGCCGCACCTCCCGCTCGCTGCCGAACCCCCAGCGCGCGTGCTGCGGACCCAGCGCCCAGGAGGGCGGCAGCGCGGGCGCCCCCGTCAGAGCCGTCCACCCCTGCAGCACCCTGGCCGGCGTACCCACGACGACCCAGCAACGGAGCGGCCCGCCGTCCATCCGCACCTCACAGGTGCCAGGCCGGTCATGCCCCGAACCGGCGCCCTCCTCGCCCTCCCGGAGCGTCACCCTGCCCGACCAGGAGTTGTCGTGGAACGCCAGATGGGTTCCCGCGTCGGAGACCACCAGTTGCACCGGCATCGTCAGGTACAGCGGATCGTCCCCGGGCTCGAATCGCCCGCCCGGATCGGTGTTCCACAGCCGGTACGTGCCCTCGCGCAGCCTCGGCCCCCCGGACCGCCCGCCCAGCCCGAAGAAGCGCGCGTCGGCAGGGACCTCGGACCGCTGCACCCACCGTGGCTCGCCACCCTCCACCGTTTCCCACCAGCGCGGCGGCAGTTCCCGGCGCAGCAGCACCCCACCCGGCGTACGCAGCTCCACCGCTCCGAGCCGCGACACGACGACCGTCAGCCGCTCCGAGACGACCTGCCAGCCACCATTCGTGTCCGGCTCGAGGCACGCCCGCGGATCAGGATCGGGCTCGGCCCCCGGCAGGGCGTACGAGGGCAGCGGCCCGGCGTCGTCCCAGGACCAGAACACCGCACCGCCCACCGCCACCCGGACCCGCAGCCGCGAGCGGGCGAACCGTACGACTCCACCGCCCGGCCCGGGCTCAGCACCGGCCAGGAGACCGGGCACACGTGCCCGCTCCGCACCGCGCGGCTCCAGATCCCGCGCATCCGCACGGCGATGCCGCCAAGCCGAGCGCACCGTACGCATCCCCTGTACAGAACCGACCATTTTCACCGAGCGCACCAGGTCACGACCATCCATGCGGGCCAGCCTGCCATCCGCCGCGACGGAAACGTGTTCCGTTCAACTTCCGTTCACCTGGGTCACACGACACGGCCGGACACGCAACCACGGCAGGGGAACCCTGGTGCGCAAGACGATCACATGGCATCGTCCGTGAAAGCCGTTCACGCGCACACCCCAGCCCGTGCGCGCGACGCACGCACACCCCGCGTACACCCCGAAAGCCCAGGGAGTCCCCATGACGTCAGCAGCCGGCGAAGCCCCCCTCTGGCAGCCGGAGCCCCAGCGCGTCGAGGCCGCGGCCGTCACCCGCTTCCAGCGATGGGCGGCCGGGCACTACGGAGCCCCCGCCGACGGTGGATACGCGGCACTTCACCGCTGGTCGGTCGAGGAACTCGACACCTTCTGGCAGGCAGTCGCCGACTGGTTCGACGTACGCTTCTCCACCCCGTACGAGGCCGTCATCGGCGACCGGGCCATGCCTGGCGCCCAGTGGTTCCCCGGCGCCACCCTCAACTACGCCGAGCACGCCCTGCGTACGGCCGACGACCCGCTCCGCGCGGACGCCCCCGCCCTGCTGTACGTCGACGAGACCCACACCCAGGTCGCTGTCAGCTGGTCCGAACTCCGCCGTCAGACAGGCTCACTGGCCGCAGAACTCCGCGCCCTCGGCGTCACCCCCGGCGACCGGGTCAGCGGATACCTCCCCAACATCCCCCAGGCGGTCGTCGCGTTCCTCGCCACCGCCGCGGTCGGCGCAGTCTGGACCTCCTGCGCCCCCGACTTCGGCGCCCGCAGCGTCCTGGACCGCTTCCAGCAGATCGAGCCCGTCGTCCTCTTCACCGTCGACGGCTACCGCTACGGCGGCAAGGAGCACGACCGCACCGGAACCGTGGCCGAACTCCGCCGCGAACTCCCCACCCTGCGCGCGGTCGTCCACATCCCGCTCCTCGGAACGGACGCGCCCGAAGGCACCCTCGAATGGTCGGCCCTCACCGCCTCGGACACTCGACCGGTCTTCGAGCAGGTCCCCTTCGAGCACCCGCTGTGGGTGCTGTACTCCTCCGGCACGACCGGACTTCCGAAGGCGATCGTCCAGTCCCAGGGCGGAATCCTCCTCGAACACTTCAAGCAGATCGGGCTGCACTGCGACCTCGGCCCCGACGACCGCTTCTTCTGGTACACCTCCACCGGCTGGATGATGTGGAACTTCCTCGTCTCCGGCCTCCTCACCGGCACCACCGTCGTGCTGTACGACGGCAGCCCCGGCTATCCGGACGTGAGCGCCCAGTGGCGCGTCGCCGAACAGACCGGCGCCACCCTCTTCGGTACCTCGGCCGCCTACGTCATGGCGTGCCGGAAGGCGGGCGTCCACCCCGGCCGCGACCACGACCTCAGCCGTGTCCAGTGCGTCGCCACCACCGGCTCCCCGCTCCCGCCCGACGGCTTCCGCTGGCTGCACGACGAGATCGCCGACGACCTGTGGATCGCCTCCGTCAGCGGCGGGACGGACGTCTGCAGCTGCTTCGCGGGTGCGGTCCCCACCCTGCCGGTCCACATCGGCGAGCTGCAGGCCCCCTGCCTCGGAACCGACCTCCAGTCCTGGGACCCCGCAGGCCAACCGCTCACCGGCGAAGTCGGCGAGCTCGTCGTGACCGCACCCATGCCGTCCATGCCGGTCCGCTTCTGGAACGACCCCGACGGCCGCCGCTACCACGACAGCTACTTCGACATGTACCCGGGCGTCTGGCGCCACGGGGACTGGATCACGCTCACCGACCGCGGCTCGGTGGTCATCCACGGCCGCTCCGACTCCACGCTCAACAGGCAAGGTGTACGGATGGGGTCCGCCGACATCTACGAGGCGGTCGAGCGACTCCCCGAAATCCGTGAGTCCCTCGTCATCGGCATCGAGGAGCCGGACGGAGGCTACTGGATGCCCCTGTTCGTCCACCTCGCCGCGGGTGCCACACTCGACGACGGACTTCGCGACAGCATCAAACGGACCATCCGCGAAAACCTCTCACCCCGGCATGTACCGGATGAGGTCATCGAGGTCCCCGGCATCCCGCACACTCTCACCGGCAAGCGCATCGAGGTTCCGGTCAAGCGTCTGCTCCAGGGCGCAGCCCTTTCCGAGGCGGTCAACCCAGGCTCCGTCGACAACCTGGAACTCCTCCGCTTCTACGAGGACCTCGCCCGCGAGCGCCACTGATCCGGCCGACGGGCCGGCCGTTGTCAGTCCCCCTGATTACGCTGAGTGAGCATCGATCGACAGTGCACAGGGGGATTCATGGCGCACATCAGGCAGACCAGGCGCAGCCGGCAGCGCTCCGGAACATCCATGCGACGCGCACTGCGCCGCGAAGCACCCAGTACGGTCGGCCTGCTGGTCGACCCCGAAGACTTCGCGGCCATGCGGAACTACCGCAGCTTCACCTTCGACGACCACGCGGTCTACCTCCAGCAGGTCGAAGGCCTGCTGCGGACGCTCGCCGCCCAGGGAATGCACACCACCGTCGCCCTCTTCGACCCGGAGGACTACGCGGAGTTCTGCACCGAATCCGGCCTCGACCCCGACGAGCGCATGAGCCGAGGCCGCTTCACCGCCGAAATCGCCGCAGGCGGCGCCACCGTGGCCTACACCGGCCAGCCCATCGACACGCTGATCCCGCTGCTCGTCTCACGAGCGGTCCGCCGTGCGACATGGGAATACGCCACGATGCTGCTCGCCGGCCTCGGCGACTGCGCGGACTGCGGGCAGGACATCGGCCGGGCCGCCTTCGACAGGGCGTCCCACCTGCTGACGCGCCTGCTGGACACGGCGGGACCGGGCACCCACCACGTCGTCTGCAGCACGCCCACGGAGAACGAACAACTCCTCGCCGTCCTCCACACCGCCCGGGACATGGACGGACCGGCCCGACTGGAATCGTCGGAAGGGGCGGAGTTCGCCACGGTGCTCGCCGTCGGCGTCGCTCTCGAGACCCAGGGAGGCGTCGTACTGCGCACCACGGCGCCCGACACCCCTGACCGGGTGCACGGCTGGCGCCTGCACCAGGGGAGCCTCCTCCCGCTCACGGCGGGCGAGGTCTTCAACGCCTACTGCACCGACGCAGACACGGGCGAACCGGTGGCACCGGAATCCGGCGTCGAGTACTGCGCGGGATTCGACCTCGGCGCGGACGAACCGGAGCCCCACCGCTGACAGGCCGAAGGGGTTCCCACCGAACCGGCGGGAACCCCTTCACATCCGACTGCGTCCGGCGGACGGTGTCACTCGCCCGACAGCACCGCCTGCGCCGCGGTCCGCGCTTCATCGGCGGAGTCCGCAGCACGCGCGGCGGAGGCGGCGCGCTCGCACTGCGCGAGCGTGTGCTTCGCCAGCGTCGCCCGCACATAGGGAATGGACGCCGCACCCATCGACAGAGAGGTGACACCCAGGCCGGTCAGCACACACGCCAGAAGTGGGTCCGAAGCGGCCTCACCACAGACACCGCAACTCTTGCCCTCGGCCCTGGCGGCGTCGGCGGAAAGCGCGACGAGGTCGAGCAGCGCGGGCTGCCACGGGTCCTGCAGCCGGGATACGGCGCCCACCTGACGGTCGGCCGCGAAGGTGTACTGCGCCAGGTCGTTGGTACCGAGCGACAGGAATTCCACCTCCTGAAGGATCGAGCGAGCCCTGAGGGCGGCGGACGGAATCTCCACCATCGCCCCGAACTTCGCCTGCAGTCCCGCCTCACGGCAGGCGTCCGCGAACGCCTTCGCGTCGGCACGGTCGGCGACCATCGGGGCCATGACCTCGAGGTACACCGGCAGCCCCTCGACGGCCCTGGACAGTGCCGTCAACTGGGTCCGCAGCACATCGGGGTGGTCCAGCAGACTCCGCAGCCCGCGCACACCCAGTGCGGGGTTGGGCTCGTCGGCAGGGGTCAGGAAGTCCAGCGGCTTGTCGGCACCGGCGTCCAGCACCCGCACCACGACACGCCCCTCGGGGAACGCCTCCAGCACCGCGCGGTATGCCGCGATCTGCTTCTCCTCGGACGGCGCCTGCTTGCTGTCGTCCAGGAAGAGGAACTCCGTACGGAACAGCCCGACGCCCTCGGCACCGGCCTCCAGGGCCGCCGGCACATCGCCGGGACCACCGACATTGGCGAGCAGCGGCACCTTGTGACCGTCGGACGTGGCCCCGGGACCGGTCACGGCAGACAGCGCCGCCTTGCGGGCCGCCGAAGCGCTCTCCATCTCGGCGCGCTTCTCCTGACTCGGCTCGACGAAGATCTCGCCGGTGCTGCCGTCCACCGCCACGACCGTGCCCTCTGCGATCTCACCAGCGCCGGGCAGAGCCACCACGGCCGGCACTCCGAGAGCTCGCGCGAGGATGGCGCTGTGGCTGGTGGGCCCGCCCTCCTCCGTGACGAAGCCGAGCACCAGGGTGGGGTCGAGCAGGGCCGTGTCCGCGGGAGCCAGGTCACGCGCGATCAGGACGTACGGCTCATCGCTGTCGGGTACACCCGGCATCGGAACGCCGAGCAGGCGTGCCACGATCCGGTTCCGCACGTCGTCGAGGTCGGCGACACGCCCTGCCAGGTACTCCCCGGCATTGGCGAGCAGAGCGCGGTACGCGGCGAACGCGTCGTAGACACCGCGCTCGGCGGTGCTGCCGACGGCGATACGACGCTCGACATCGGCGATGAGCTCGGGGTCCTGCGCCATCATGGCCTGGGCCTCGAGCACGTGCTGAGCCTCGCCCCCCGCCAGATTGCCGCGCGCGATCAGGTCGGCCGCAACAGCTTCCACGGCCTGGCGGGCACGCCCCTGCTCGCGCTCGGCCTCATCCGCGGGAATCTGTTTGGCCGGCGGCTCGAGCACCGCTGTACCCATGTGCCGAACCTCGCCGATGGCCACACCGTGGCTCACGCCGACGCCTCGCAGCGTTGTCTCCATTTCACCCGTCTCCGATTGTGCGGCGGCTGCACCGCCGCGGTGGATACCCAACTGGCATGACTGAGCTGAGGGTGTCACTGCCAGCCGAACAGCGTCTCGCCGACCTTCACATCGCCGTCCTCGCGGACATCGGAGAGGGACTCGGCGGTGGCCTCCAGGGCCACGACCGGGCAGATCGCGGACTTACCGGCAGCCTCGACACCGGCCGGGTCCCACCGGACGATGCCCTGACCGCGGGTCACCGTGTCCCCCTTGTTCACGAGCAGCTCGAACCCCTCGCCGTTGAGCTGCACGGTGTCGATCCCGAGGTGCGTCAGCACCCCGTGTCCCTGGTCATCGACGACGACGAAGGCGTGGGGGTGGAGGGAGACGACGATTCCGTCGACCGGCGAGACGGCCTCGGAAGGCTCGCGCACGGGATCGATAGCTGTACCGGGACCCACCATCGCTCCTGAGAACACGGGGTCGGGAACCGCGGTGAGTCCGATGGCACGGCCGGCAAGAGGGGACGTCACTGTGGTCATGGAGAGCCTCCAGGGGTGGGGATCCGTATGTCACCGCCATGGCTGATGGAGGGCGGCGTACTGATCAGCAGCGTAAGTCATATGAAGTCCCGGTTCCGCCCGAGAGCTACCGGTTGCCCGACCCAGGGGCACACCGGAAACGATTTGCCTCGCCTCACAGCGGCCTGTACTGTCGAACCCCTGCCTGGCCCCCATACGACTTCGAGTCCGGGGTCGGCAGCGACTCCCAAGCCCAGACTGCAACTCTGATCGTGTTCTTCGCATGCCTGCGAGACCCCGGTCAAAGGAATGGGAAAAGGCCTGATAGAGTCGGACTCGCCGGAAAGGGAAACGCGAAAGCGAAGAACTGGAAAGCGAAAAAGCAGGAACCCGCTTCGACCGGGAATCGGACACGAAAGAGTCTGATAGAGTCGGAAACGCAAGAACGAAGGGAAGCGCCCGGAGGGCCCC
>NZ_JBIAIN010000031.1:0-68160 GCF_042871445.1 Streptomyces sp. NPDC005794 | reverse complement strand
CCAACTCCACCTCCTCGATCTCCTCGATACCGACATCGGACAAACCCGCTGGCCACAGACCTGAAACGGTGACCCGCGAAGTCCGGGTCTAGGCTCCCTGGCCCATGGACACCGCCATCCAGCGTTACGCCCGCGCACTCGCCCTCAGCTCCCCCGACCACTACCGGGTGGGTCCGTTCACGGTGCGCCACAATCCCGGCTGGGATCTGAAGTTCGCCAACTACGCCATCCCCGACCAGGGCGCCGATCCCACCGCGCGGGACATCGCCGACCTGGTCGACGCGTTCCGCGCACACGACCGGCTGCCCCGGCTCGAATTCCTGCCCGCCTGGGCACCCGCCGTCGAACCGGCGCTGCTGGCGGCCGGTTTCACGATCGAGAACCGCGCCCCGGTCCTGGCCTGTACCGCCGGCGCCCTGCTCGCGGCCAAGCCGGTGGACGGCCTGCGTATCGCCGAGCCCGTCACCGACGCGGAGTTCGCCTCCGCCGCCGCCGTCCAGCACACCGGCTTTGGCGGCGAGGGCGGCCCCGACGACGGCGAGATCGCCTGGCTGCGCGACGCGACGGAGGGCGGCGGTGTCTCGGGACTGGCCACCGTGGACGGCCGGCCCGCCGGCGCGGGCGGCTGCTCGACCCCAGTCGACGGCATCGGCGAACTCGCCGGACTGGCCGTCGACGACGCCTTCCGCCGCCGGGGCGTCGGCGCGGCGCTCTCCGCCTGGCTGACCCGCACCGCGTTCGAGCGCGGCTTCCACACCGTGTGGCTGGAGCCGGGCGGCCCCGACGTCGAACGGGTCTACGCCGGCATCGGCTACCGCAGGGCCGGCGAGAAGCTCAACATCTCGCTCGACCCCGCCTGAGCGGAAGCAGGACTCAGACCAGCCGCCGCGCCGTCGCCCACCGGGTCAGCTCGTGCCGGTTGGAGAGCTGGAGCTTGCGCAGCACCGCCGAGACATGGGACTCGACCGTCTTCACCGAGATGAACAACTGCTTGGCGATCTCCTTGTAGGCGTATCCCCGGGCGATCAGCCGCAGCACCTCGCGCTCGCGCTGGGTCAGCCGGTCCAGGTCCTCGTCGACCGGGGGCGCGTCCGTCGACGCGAAGGCGTCGAGGACGAATCCGGCCAGCCTCGGCGAGAACACCGCGTCGCCGTCCTGGACCCGGAAGACGGAATCGACCAGGTCGGCGCCGGTGATCGTCTTGGTGACGTAGCCGCGGGCGCCGCCGCGGATGACGCCGATGACGTCCTCGGCGGCGTCCGAGACGGACAGCGCCAGGAAGCGCACCGGATTCTCGACCGCGCCCATCATCGGGGCGCAGCGCCGCAGCACCTCGACACCGCCGCCTCCGGGGAGATGGACGTCGAGGAGGACGACCTCGGGGCGGGTCGCGGTGATCACGGTCACCGCCTGGTCGACGTCGGCGGCCTCGCCGACGACCTCGACCCCGGTCTCCTCGGTGCGGCCGATCTCGGCCTGGACCCCGGTGCGGAACATCCGGTGGTCGTCGACGAGCACGACCCGTACCCGGCGCTCCGGCCCCCCGGTCGCTTCGGTGTTCTCGGTCATTCGCTCGCCCTCTCCATCTCCAGCTCGACTTCCGTGCCCCCGCCGGGCACCGAACGCAGCCGCGCCGTACCGCCGTTGCGCTGCATCCGGCCGATGATCGATTCCCGTACGCCCATCCTGTCGTCCGGGACGGCGTCCAGGTCGAAACCCGGCCCCCGGTCCCGTACGGAGACGAAGACCGTACGGCCCTCGACCTCCGCGTAGACCTGGACGGCTCCGCCCTCGCCACCGTACTTGGCGGCGTTGACCATCGCCTCGCGTGCGGCCTGCATCTGTGCTGCCAGCTTCTCGTCGAGCGGGCAGTCGCCGACGACGACGACCTCCAGCGGGACTCCGTGCTTGTCCTCGACCTCGGCGGCGGCGCGCTTGACCGCCTCGGCGAGGCTCGTCGGTTCCTCGGCCTCCTCCTTGCCGGTGCCCTCCGGGTTGTACAGCCAGTTGCGCAGCTCGCGCTCCTGGGCCCGGGCGAGCCTGCGGACCTCGCCGCCGTCGTCCGCGTTGCGCTGGATCAGCGTGAGCGTGTGCAGGACGGAGTCGTGGACATGAGCGGCGACCTCGGCACGCTCCTGGGCCCGGATGCGCATCAGGCGTTCCTCGGAGAGGTCCTGCGTCATCCGTACGAGATAGGGGCCCGCGAGCAGCGCGATGCCGGTGAGTACGGCGATGGCCGCGGTCAGCGCGGTGCCGAGCTGGGCCGCCGAGCCCCGCACCACCATGAAGGCGGCGAGGCCGAGGCCGACGAGCGCGACACCGGCCAGCCCACGGGCCAGGTGCAGCACCCGGCGGCGGCGGCCGACCTCCATCCAGCGGGCGCGTCGCGCGTTGTCGGCCTGGCGCCACACCAGGACGGAGCCGCCGCCGATCAGGAGCGCCGGCCAGACGTAGCGGTCCGCCTCGCTGCCCATGTCGACGTTGCCGACGAAGACCACGGCGCCGATGAGCAGCGCGACCAGGGCGAACACCTGGCCCTGGTCCGGCTTGCGGAGTCTGCGCCGGCCGTCCGGGGCGGTCTCGAAGAGGGACCGCGGTGTCTCGACCCCGCCGACACCCAGCGGTACGACGATCCAGAACACGGCGTAGAGCAGGGCGCCGATGCCGTCCGCGAAGAACAGTCCGAGGAAGACGAACCGGACCCAGGCGACGGGCAGCCCCAGATGTCCGGCGAGCCCGCGCGCGACGCCGCCGAGCATCCGTCCGTCGGCGCTGCGGTACAGCTTGCGCGGCGCCGGCTCCTCCGGGTCCGGGGGGTGCGAGCTCGGGGCTCTGGTCGTGGCTGCTGGCATGCACCGATCGTCACACGGGCCGGCGGGTCCTGGCATCAGGGTCTGCCCGGACCCGACCCTGAGGGCGGGGACGTACGGGGCCGGGACCGGCAGGCCCCCAGGGGCCTCCGGGAGGCAATATCAGGGATCGGCCAGGGTCGTCGCGGGTCCCACGACGGCGTACGGACCGTCACCATGGAGCCATGACCGTTCCCCAGGACGCCTCCCCCCGCGTCACGCCGCCCCCCGAGCCGGCACCGCGGCTGCGGCGCAGCCCGCGGCAGAAGGTCGTGGCCGGTGTGTGCGGCGGGCTCGGCCGGTACTGCGACGTGGATCCGGTGATCTTCAGGATCGTGCTCGGCGTCCTCGCGGTGACGGGCGGCATCGGCCTGATCTTCTACGGCTTCGCATGGCTGCTGCTCCCCGTGGAGGGCGAGGACGAGAACGAGGCGCGCCGGCTGCTCTCGGGCCGCGTCGAGGGCGCCTCTCTGATCGCGCTGCTGCTGGCCCTGGTGGGCTGTGGGCTGCTGCTGTCGATGCTGCACAACGGCGGGATGCTCGCCTTCGCCGCGATGCTCTCGCTGAGCGTCATCGGCTTCTCGGTCTGGACGCAGCACCGCAGGACGGCCCCGCACCAACCGCCCTACCGCGCGCCGGGTACGACGGCGCAGGCCCCGAAAGGCGCGGCGCACACGGCCGGCCACGGGGCGCCACCCGAGGTGAAGGCGCCGCCCACGCCGGGCAGCCCGTCCTGGTGGCGGGACCCGATCGTCAAGGACGGCACGACCGGTCCGCCGGGAACCGGCTACCTGTGGGGCCCTGCGGACGCGGTGTTCGAAGCCGCGGAGGCCGACAGGAACAGGCCGACGGCGGACGCCCCGTACCGCCCGCCCTACCGCGCGCCGGGCACCCGGGGCCCGCGGTCGATCGGCGGCCTCGTCTTCCTGCTCGCCCTGCTCGCGGGCGGCCTGGGCGCGGGGCTGAGCTGGGAGACGCATCCGCTGGGGACGAGCCTGCAGATCGGCCTCACCGCGGCACTCGGGGTGTTCGGCCTCGGCCTGCTGGTCGCCTCCGTACTCGGCAGGACCGGCTTCGGCACGATCCTGCTGGCCATGATCACGGCGGGGCTGCTGGCAGGAGCTTCCGCCGTCCCGAAGGACATCGGCACCGACTGGATCCGCGAGGAATGGCGCCCGGCCTCGGTCGCGGCGGTTCAGCCTCAGTACAAGCTGGGCACCGGGGTCGCGAAGCTCGACCTGTCCCGGATCACCGTCCCGGAAGCCGACACCCTGCGTACCCGCATCGAGGTCGCAGTGGGCCGCGCGCTCGTCGTCGTACCGGAGGGTGTGACGGTGAAGGTGGACGCCGAAGTGGGTCTCGGTGACATCCAGTTCCCGTCCGATCGGCGCAAGGACGTGGACATCGCCCCCGACCGGCGGGTCCGGCAGACCATCGAACGCCCCGAGAACAGCGAACCCGCAGGCACCGTCGAGCTGGGCGTGGGCCTCGGCATCGGACAGCTGGAGGTCACCCGTGCTGCGTCATGAGATCCGGCCGGGCCGCGCCGTGGCGGGCCTCGTCATGCTGACCCTGGCAGGCGGCTACGCGGCGGACGCGGCGGGGGCCTGGACCATCCCGTGGACATTCGTCGCCCCCGTGTTCCTCGGCGGCCTGTGGCTGGCGGCGACGGTGACCTGGGTGAGCTACCGGCTGCGGCGGCGCCGGGACGGGCGGAAGGCATCGGCGGAGACCTCGGCGGCGCCGGAGCCGTCGCGCGGTGGTTCCACCGATGCGTTGTGAGTGACGTCGGCGCCGGTGGACGGCAGACCCGAGCCGGGGAGTGGGCACGCCGCCCGCCCGTCCGCCGGGAGGGCGGGCGGATGCGGGCGGCGTGAGGCGTCGGCCGGGGAAACGTCAGCCCAGGCCCTGGGCCCGGCGGCGGCGCACGACGAGGACGGTGCCCGCGCCCACGACCACCGCTGCGGCAGCCGCGATCGACAGCGTCGTCGAGGAGGAGCCGGTGGCTGCCAGGCTGCCGCCGGTCGTCGTCGAGCCGTCACCGCCGGTCGTGGAGGAGCCGGCACCACCCGTCGACGAGGACCCGCCGTCGGTGCCGCCGGCCGAGCTGCCGCCCGTGCTGCCCGTCGAGCCCGTCGAGCCGGTCGATCCCGTCGTCGAGCCGGTCGATCCCGTCGTCGATCCGGTCGACCCGGTCGAGCCGGTCGAGCCGCCCCCCGTCACGTCCAGCGTGATGTCGGCCTTGTCGTTGGTCTTGTCGGGGTCGAACGGCCGCGCCTGGGTGCTGAGTGCCACAGAACCCTTGGCGCCTTCCACCTGCTTGTCGATCTTCAACTGGAAGGTGTAGGTCTCGCCCCCGCCCTCGTTGACCCAGCGCTGGCTGGTGCCGCAGACGTACGCCTCGCCCTCGGCCTCGCAGTACCCGTGGGGCTTGACGACCGACGTTCCGGCGGGCGGCGTGATCAGGACCTTGAGGAGCGGGTCCCCCTCCCTGGTCAGCGTCCAGGCGGGCCCGGCGTTGGTGAACTTCGCCTTCAGCGTCACCGTGTCGCCGACGCGGCCCTTCAGGTCGGCGCCCGTCACCTGGTAGTCGGCCGTGTTGACGGAGGAGACCGGCACGTCGACGGCGTCCTCCGTGGCCTCGCCCCCGGCCGGATGCTCCACCAGCTCCACCGCAGGTGCGGTCCCGGCCACCGGCGGCGTGGCGGCATCGTCCAGCCCCGGCTCGGTGTCCCAGACGCTCACGCGCAGGTCGTCGTAGAGCGCACGGTCCAGTGCCTTGATGCCGAGGGGCTTCTCGGGCGTGTAGGCGACGCCGGGCTCCAGCGCCTGGTCGAACGCGCACACCACGTTCGACTTCTCGGTCATCTCGTCGTACGACGGGACCTGGTGCGCCTGGCAGTTGGACGGTATCTCCGCGTAGTCGAGTCCACGGGTGACGGAGTAGACGACCCAGGCCTTGTCGGCGGCCTTGTCGCCCTTGTTCGCCACGGTGACCGGCTGGTCGAAGGTGCTGCCCGGCTTCACCCCGTCGATCGGGGCGATGTTCCCTACGACCAGATCGGCTGCGGCTTCATCGGCGACGGCAGGCGTCGTGCCCAGCGCGATCAGGCCGGCAGCGCTCAGCGCGGCGACAGCGGTGGAGGAGGCACGGCGGATGTGCGGGGAAATCAGCATGGAGAGAACCTCTGCGGAACGCGGGTGAATGGATGGTGTCCTAGGGGGAACTGTCCTTCAACACCCAAGACATCTGTCGGCACCGAACGGTTGCGCGAGCGAGAGGCGGCACTTGGGCCCTGGGGCGGCGCGGGCCACGGGTGCACCAGGCGGGGGTATCGGCCCGCGGCATCGGAGAAGTGCCCCCAGGGGACTGTCTCCTGAGGGCACCACCCGCTCGTCGGCGTTCCCGCCGCGTCGTTCCGCACGTCCTTCTCAGCCCCTGCCCGCCGACGGCCCACGCCGCACCTGGAACCGCCCGCCCCCTCGGCTTCCCCTCAAGGCGTCCAGCGACCAGTAGGGCGCCCCGGCCAGCAGCAGCGGCAGCCAGGCAACGAGGTAGACCAGGTCGTTGCCGTAGTAGTAGGGCTCGGTCTGCCAGCTCACCGTCAGCCACAGGCTCAGCGAGATCAGCGCCCCGCCGAGCGCCGCGAGCCGCGCCCACAGGCCCGCCAGGGTGCCGAGGCCGACGAGGAGTTCGCCGATCGCGATGGCGTAGCCGAAGCCTTCGGGGCTCTTCAGAGCCAGGTCGACGAGGCCCGGGACCGCCGCGCTGTCGCGTACGGCGTTCATCGTCTCGCCGACGGAACCGGTGCCGCTCGCCGACAGGAACGCGCTGTCGGTCAGCTTGTCGAGCCCCGCGTAGACGAACGTGACGCCGAGGAAGATCCTCAGGGGAAGGAGCGCGTACTGCCGTGCGCGGTCCCGGAGACCTCTCGGCTCGTCCAGTCCGTAGGAACCGCCCCTGTACCCATGCATCGCTGCCCCGCCTTCCGTTGGCCCTTCAACAGACCATACGTACGCCGGTTCGATGCCGCTCACCAGGGATACGGGTCAGTCCGTGACGTCGATGCGGCAGGAATTCGTCTCCACGCCCGCAGCCGTGACGACCTGCACCTCCACGGCGCCGGGTTCGACCTCGACGGGCACCGGCACGGTGAGCACCGTGTCCGCCGGGTTGGCGAACCCGCCGGTGACCGGGATCAGGGGGACGTGCACATGCACCGGGCCGATCCTGACGACCACCCGTGCCAGCCGGTCGGGGCTGCCCGCGCCGGGCGGGACGAATCCGGCGCCGCGGATCTCGATGTCGTCGCCGGTACGGATCGAGGCGTCCAGATCCCCGGCCTCCCGGGCGCGGACGACCGAGAGGATGACCGGCCGGCCGCCCTCCGCGTACTTCCCGGCGAAGTACGTCGCCGTCGAGACGGCCACCAGGACCGCCAGGCCCCACGGCAGATCCGGCAGCTGCTCGGGGCGGCGGGCCAGGCGGACCGCGGCGAACAGCACGGCGACGGCGCTGACCAGCACGTACTGCACATCGGTGAAGCTGCCGCGCCCGGAGTCGTCGGTCAGCAGATCGGCGGCCCGCGGCCGGTCGGCGCGCAGCTTCTGCAGTCGCTGGCCCAGCACGCGCACGGTCACCACCCGGCGTACCAGGACGGCGACGGCGCACACCAGCGCGAGCACGGTCAGCACGCCGGCCGAGCGGACCAGGTCCAGGCCCTCGATCAGTGCGTCGCGGTCGGCGTGGTCGGACGCCCCGGCCAGTTGCAGCGCGAGGACGAGCACGGCGAAGACGGCGAGCAGTACCCAGGAAGCGGCGACGGCGCGCGAGGTGGAGAGCCGGTTGTCCTCCCCGATCAGCGGGGCGAGGAGGCCGCCGCGTGCCCGGTGGACGCGGGCGGCGCCGGTCAGCAGGCCCGCCGTGACGAGTGCGGCGATCAGGCCCGCGGTGCGGGCCGTGGACCAGCCGGCGCCGATGGCGGTCACGGCCTCGCCGATGACGAGCAGGGCGACGCCGCCCCAGACGACCACGAGAGTGCGTACCCAGAGCGTGTGGAGCCAGGCGTCACCGGCCTCACGGCTGCGCGCCGCGACGGTGCGGGCCGACTCGGTCAGCTCGTCCGACACCCACTGCCGGGACGCGGACACGGACTGGGCGACCCCGCCGGGCAGCCCCTGCCCGGAGGCGAGTTCGTCCCGCTTGGTGAGGAAGGCCGCCACCGCGCGCCGGTGTCCTTCGCGTGCTCCGTGCGGGCAGTCGCCGCACGTACAGCCACCGCCGTGCGCACTTCTCGCCCTAGCCTCGTCCAACGCCACGGAGAACGCCGCCCTTTCCCGCCCCGGTCCAACCAACTCGCCTCTGATTTCTGCGAATTGTGCCGTACGGGGCAGCTCCGTCCCACATCGGGGCGGCCCGGGGGCGCCTGCTGCACGGATGTGCGATTGTCAGGCGCTGAGCACGAGGTAGGCGAGGCCCAGCGTCCCGCGATATCCGCCGTAGTAACCGGTGCGGCGGGCGTCGACGGCCTCGGTCACCGCGGCGTGCAGCCGGTGTCCGGGGTTGGCCAGGGCCCAGCGCTCGCCCCGGCCGATGTTGGCGGCGGACTCGAAGAGGTCCCACTCGCGCTGGTCGGCCACGGTCACCTGGAGCGGCCGGAGCCCGGCCGCCTCCGCCTGCCGGATCAGGTCCAGGAGCGAGCCGAAGTCGTCCGGCTCCGCGCCGAGGCCCTCCAGCGCGGCGGGTGACGGCTCACGCTCCCAGAACCCGTCCGCGAACAGCACCCGGCCACCGGGACGTACGGCGGCGCGCAGGGCCTTCAGCGCCTCCGGGGCGCCGCCGGGCCAGGCATGGGCGGCTCCGATGGAGACGGCGAGGTCGTAACCGTCCCCCGGATACCCGGCGGCGGGTGCCTCGTGGAACCGCACCCGGTCGGTGAGCCCGCGCGCCTCGGCGAGACGCAGACCTCGCGCGACGGCTTCCGGGTCGGTCTCGACGCCGTCCCCGGTGGACCCGGGCGCCGCCTCCACCAGGCGCATCAGCAGCTCACCCCAGCCGCTGCCGAAGTCGGCGATCCGCGCCCCGGGGCCGGGGGCGCAGGCCGCGATCAGGTGGGCGGCGTGCTCCTCGGACAGCGGGGTGTTCCACGTGAGCCCGTCGTTGCCGGGGGCGGACATGAGGGCGCGGACTTCTTCGGCATGCATGGTGGTGCACCATGCCACGGGCCAGGAGGGAGTTCCACCGAATTCGGCGCGGGCGCCGGCTGATCGCGTCGGATCGACGTCCAGCGGGAACGGAACCGTCAGGGTGAGCGCGTCACGGTGGATGTCGCCTGCCCGGTGCGTACGACGATGCCGCCGCCCAAGCGAATGAGCGACGGCATCGGCAGACCCTGCGGGGAGGGTTACTCCCACTCGATCGTCCCCGGCGGCTTGCTCGTCACGTCGAGCACCACGCGGTTGACGTCGGCGACCTCGTTGGTGATGCGGGTGGAGATCTTCGCCAGCGTCTCGTACGGCAGACGCGACCAGTCGGCCGTCATGGCGTCCTCGGAGGACACCGGGCGCAGCACGATCGGGTGGCCGTAGGTGCGGCCGTCGCCCTGGACGCCGACGCTGCGGACGTCCGCGAGCAGGACCACGGGGCACTGCCAGATGTCACGGTCCAGGCCGGCCGCGGTCAGCTCCTCGCGGGCGATGGCGTCGGCCTCGCGCAGCAGGTCGAGCCGCTCCTTGGTGACGTCGCCGACGATGCGGATCCCGAGGCCGGGGCCGGGGAACGGCTGGCGCTGGACGATCTCCTCCGGCAGGCCGAGCTCCTGGCCGACCATCCGGACCTCGTCCTTGAACAGCTGGCGCAGCGGCTCGACGAGCTGGAACTCGATGTCGTCGGGCAGGCCGCCCACGTTGTGGTGGGACTTGATGTTGGCGGTGCCGGTGCCGCCGCCGGACTCGACGACGTCCGGGTAGAGGGTGCCCTGGACGAGGAAGGCGACCTCGGGCCCGTCCTCCTGGAGGATCTCCAGCTGGGCCTGCTCGAAGACGCGGATGAACTCGCGGCCGATGATCTTCCGCTTCTGCTCCGGGTCGGACACACCGGCCAGGGCGTCGAGGAAGCGCTTCTCCGCGTCGACGACCTTCAGCTTCGCGCCGGTCGCGGCCACGAAGTCCTTCTCGACCTGCTCGGTCTCGCCCTTGCGCATCAGACCGTGGTCGACGTACACGCAGGTGAGCTGGGAGCCGATGGCCCTCTGCACGAGGGCCGCGGCGACCGCGGAGTCCACGCCGCCGGAGAGACCGCAGATGGCGCGCTTGGTGCCGACCTGCTCGCGGATCAGGGCGACCTGCTCCTCGACGACGTTGGTCATCGTCCAGTTCGGCTCGATGCCCGCGCCCCGGTAGAGGAAGTGCTCCAGGACCTGCTGGCCGTAGGTCGAGTGCATGACCTCCGGGTGGTACTGGACGCCGTAGAGCTTCTTCTCGTCGTTCTCGAAGGCGGCGACCGGTACGACGTCCGTGGACGCGGTCACGGTGAAGCCCTCGGGGGCGGCGGAGCAGGCGTCGCCGTGCGACATCCAGACCGGCTGCTCGGTGGGCGTGCCCTCGAAGAGGGTGGAGCCGGCCTTGGAGACGGCGAGCGGGGTGCGGCCGTACTCACGGGCGCCGTTGTCGTCGACGGTGCCGCCGAGCGTGGTGGCCATCAGCTGGAAGCCGTAGCACATGCCGAAGACCGGGACCCCGGCCTCGAACAGCGAACGGTCGAGGCTGGGCGCGCCCTCCGCGTACACCGACGACGGACCGCCGGACAGGATGATCGCCCGGGGGTTCTTGGCCAGCATCTCGGCCACCGGCATCGTGGACGGGACGATCTCGCTGTAGACCCGGGCCTCACGGACGCGACGGGCGATGAGCTGGGCGTACTGGGCGCCGAAGTCGACAACCAGGACGACGTCGGTCGTGGTGTCGGGGGCGGCGGGGGGTGCTGCTGGCACGGGGCGGCCTTCCGGCGGTGGAGAGGGGGTCGGTCCTCCCAATTCTACCGGCCGCGGGACGTCGCCCCGCCGGGCTCCCGTCTCACCATCCGGGCCCGGCGTGGCCCCGGGCCCGGGGCGGGGTCCATACTTGCCCCCATGCGTCAGCACACGACCTTCGTCTTTACCTATGGCACCCGGCCCGCCGGCTGCCATGGTCGTGCTGCTTGAGCAACTGACAAGCAACGTTCCAGGCGCCCCGGGCCGACAGGCCCGGGGCGTTCTGGCGTTCCGGGTCCGTCGCTCCCGGGGGCCTCAACCCCACCAGGAGTCACCGATGAACAGCACCGCTCCCACGAAGACCGCCGCCGAGCGGACCGGCGCGCACACCGACGAGGCCGCCGTCCTGATCGGCGGCGCGCGGACGCGCATCGACGCGCTGGACGACCGGATCATCGGCCTGGTCCAGGAACGGATGGCCGTCTCGGCGGTCATCCAGGAGGCGAGGATCACGTCGGGGGGCCGCCGGGTGAACCTCTCCCGGGAGATGGACGTCCTCAGCCACTACAGCGACGCCCTGGGCAAGCCGGGCACGGCCCTCGCCATGACGCTGCTGGAACTGTGCCGCGGCCGGGTGTGACGCACGGCAGGGCTGTACGGCCGCACCCGCGTTCGGGCCCGGTCTCACCCGTACGGCGCGTGACCGGGCCCCGGACGGCTTCGTTGGTCCGGGTGTCCGTGCCAGCCAGGGGCGGCAGCGGCAGGAATCCACGCGTGGCTCCGCCGGGACGTGTGGCGTACCGCAGGTACGTCGTGGGACCACGACCCGGCGTGTGTGACCGGTCGGCAGGGGACAGCGGACCGGTCATCCCCTGTGCGGCCGGCCCCGGGGACGCCCGGGGCCGGCCGCCTTCGGACGCCCTGGGCTGTGGCGAGCGCCACATAAGGATTCTGTGAAGTCGGGGACAACCGTTATGCGGCTTCACGGGTCATGCATGGCGAACACAACGGCTCGTTCCGTCCCCACAACGGCAGGCCCGTTCATCATTTCCGGTACCGCGATCCACGCGGTACCACGGACCCGCTGAGGCCACAGATGAAGCTTCGCCGCACCCTGGCACTCGCTGCCGCCACCGCCGTCATAGGCCCGGTCGTCCTGCTTTCGGCGCCGGCCGCGTTCGCGGACCCCGAGACCACGACGACCGAGAGCCCCTCGGCCACGCCGTCCGAGACGGTGAGCGAGACGCCGTCCGCGCCGGCGTCCCCTGAGAACACCGAGTCCGCCGCGCCGTCCGCGACGGTCACTCCGGAGGCCACGGAGTCGTCCGAGGGCACCACGCCCGGAACGGCTTCCCCGACCCCGACCGCCACCGAGTCCGAGACGGCGCCCGCGACGCCGACGCCCACCGCCTCGGAGTCCGAGGACGAGGACGAGGACGGGGAGGGCGACGAGGAGCTCGGCCAGTGCGAGCCGCGTCCGCTCGAACTCTCCATCAACGGCCTCTCCGGCAAGATCGTCCGGGGCAGCGGCTGGGACCGGTTCACCTTCAACGTCTACAACGACTCGGAAAAGACCGTGAAGAACGTCGCGTTCTTCGCGGGCGCCGCCGCCGACAAGGCCGGCGCGCAGCTCTTCACGACCAAGCAGGTCAAGCTCCAGGCTCTCAACGAGGCGGAGGGCACCTGGGAGGACCTGGAGGACCTGGGCACGTCGTCCGGCTACGTCGGCGAGACCGACGAGATCAAGCCCGGCTACGAGGTCGACATCGACCTGCGCATCAAAGTCGAGGCGAGCGCCCCGGTGGGTGCCGGCTTCAGCCTCGGCGGCGGGCTCGTCTTCGGCGAGGAGCTGGAGGCCGTTCCGTGCTTCACGGACGTCGCCTACAGGTTCCAGATCGTGAAGGCCGGTGACGAGGACGGCACGAAGCCCCAGGAGGGCGGCAAGGTCCCCGTGCCCGACACGAAGCCGGCCGGCGACACCAACAAGGTCACCGGCAGCCTCGCCGAGACCGGTTCGTCCTCCAGCACGTCGGGGATCGCCCTCGCGGGTGGCGCGGCCGTGGTGCTGGGTGCCGGCGCGATGTTCATCGTGCGGCGCCGCAAGAACGCCGCCGCGTGAGGCGCGTCACCGCCAGGTGAGTGAAGGGGCTGCACTCGGAGGGGGGTGCAGCCCCTTCGCGTTCCCCCGCTCAGGACTCGGACGCCGCCGCCCTCGGCGGCACCACCGGTATCCCCAGGAACGGCAGCTTCAGCGCGCCGAACGCCTCCTCCGGCACGGCGGGCGACTTCGGCTGGACCGCGGCCAGCCGCTCGTAGGCCGTGTCCTGCGCCGGACGCGGGTCCGCCTCGCCCTTGTTGGGCCAGAAGGACATCGCGCGTTCCGCCTGCGCCGTGATGGTCAGCGACGGATTGACGCCGAGGTTGGCGGAGACCGCCGAGCCGTCGACGACGGAGATGCCCGGGTGCCCGTACAGCCGGTGGTACGGATCGATGACGCCCTCCTCGGCGCTCGCTCCGATCGGGCAGCCACCGAGGAAGTGCGCGGTGAGCGGGGTGCCCATCAGCTCGCCGATGTTCGATCCGGCGAAGCCGTTGATCTCCTGGGCGAGCAGCGTCGCGCCCTGGGTCGCCTCCGCGATCTGCGTCGGGTTGGGCGCCCCGTGCCCCTGCCGGGCGGTGAGCAGCCCCTTTCCGACACCGCCGGGCTTGCGGTACGCGACCAGGGAGTTGTCCAGCGACTGCATGACCAGGCCGATGATGGTCCGCTCCGACCAGCGCCGGTTGGACAGGGAGCGCATCATGAGCCACGGGTGCCTGGCCACGTTGCCGAACCAGCTCAGCACCCGGTGGGTGCTGTAGGGCACCTGGAGGATGGTCAGCGCGCCCATCGCGTTGGAGCCCTTGCCGTAACGCACCGGCTCGATGTGGGTGTTCTCGTCGGGGTGGATCGACGAGGTGATGGCGACCCCCCGGGTGAAGTCGGCCTTGGCGGTGCCGTGCTTCTTGCGGTAGCGGCGGTCGCTGGTCTGCGCCCCCACCAGCCCTTCGGAGTTGGTACGGGTCAGTTCTCCGAGCCGGGACGACAGCCGGGGCAGCAGTCCGTCGTCCTTCATCGTGTGCAGCAGGGTCTGTGTCCCGTACGTGCCCGCGGCGATGACCACCTTCCGGGCCCGCAGCACGGACGGTGCCGCCTTGCGGCGCCGGTGCGTGGGCACGGTCGACACGCGGTAGCCGCCGTCCGGACCGTCCGTGACGGCGACGACGGACGTCATCGGGTGGATGACGGCGCCGGCCTTCTCCGCCAGGTACAGGTAGTTCTCGTTGAGGGTGTTCTTCGCGCCGTGACGGCAGCCCGTCATGCATTCGCCGCACTGGGAGCATGCCTTGCGGGCGGGGCCCGCGCCGCCGAAGTAGGGGTCGGCCGTCTCCCCGCCGGGCTTCGTGCGCGCCGTGCCGTCGGCGTCCTGGCCGTCGCCGAAGAAGACGCCGACCGGGGCCAGATGGAAGGAGTCGCCGACGCCCATGGTCTCGGCCACGGCCTTGAGGTGGACGTCCGCCGGGGTCACGGTCGGGTTGAGCCGCACCCCGAGCATCCGCTTCGCCTGGTCGTAGTACGGCGCCAGTTCGTCCTTCCAGTCGGTGATGCCGGCCCACTGGCGGTCCTCGAAGAACGGTGTGGGCGGCACGTACAGCGTGTTGGCGTAGTTGAGGGAGCCCCCGCCGACGCCCGCGCCGGCCAGCACCATCACCTTGCCCAGCAGATGCACCCGCTGGATGCCGAACAGGCCGAGCGCCGGGGCCCACAGGTAGTTCTTGATGTCCCAGGAGTTCTTGGGCAGCGTCGCGGGCGTGAAGCGGCGGCCCGCCTCCAGGACGCCGACCCGGTATCCCTTCTCGCTCAGCCGCAGGGCCGAGACCGCGCCGCCGAAGCCCGAGCCGACGACGAGGACGTCGTAGTCGTACGCGTCGTCGTCCGCCGCCGAAGCGGCCGGGCCGGACTGATTCTGGGCATGGCTGTCCTGGGACATGGCTCTCCTCGGTACGAACAGGGCAGGTAGGGGACGGTGAGGGGGCGGCTCAGCGCAGCCGGAAGGCCTTCATCGCCTTGAGGCTGCGGCTCATGAAGGCGGCGTACTTCTCGTCGTCCATCCCGAAGGCCGGGGCCAGGGGGATCAGCCGCTGCTGGGCGACCGTCTGGGCCTCGGTGTACTTCAGGATGCCCTCGGAGCCGTGCCGCCGGCCGAGACCGGAGTCCTTCATGCCACCCATGGGTGACTGGACGCTGCCGTACGCGGGTGCGTACCCCTCGTTGATGTTGACGGTGCCGGTCCGCAGCCGCGCGGCGACGCGGTGGCCACGCCCGGAGTTCTTCGTCCAGACACTGGAGTTGAGGCCGTACGGGGTGGCGTTGGCGAGGGAGACGGCCTCGTCGTCGTCGCTGAAGCGGTAGACGGAGACGACCGGGCCGAAGGTCTCCTCGCCGCAGACCGCCATGGGCGCCTCGACACCGTCGAGGATGGTCGGCTCGTAGAAGAGCGGGCCGATGTCGGGACGGGCGACGCCGCCCGCGACGAGCGTGGCGCCCTTCTCGACGGCTTCGGCCACGTGCCGGCTGACGGTCTCCAGCTGCCGTTCGCCGACGAGGGAGCCCATGTCGGCGCCGTATGCGAGGGAGTTGCCGAGCCGCATGGCCTTCGTGCGGGCGGCGAAGCGCTCCACGAAGTCGTCGGCGACGGACTCGTGGACGTACAGCCGCTCGATGGAGATGCAGAGCTGCCCGGCGGAGGAGAAGCAGGCGCGGACGGCGCCCGCGGCGGCCTTCTCCACATCGGCGTCCTCCAGGACGAGCATGGCGTTCTTGCCGCCGAGCTCGAGGGACACGCCGACGAGCCGGGCGGCGGCGCCCTGGGCGACCTCACGGCCGGTGCGGGTGGAGCCGGTGAACGAGACGTAGTCGGCGCGGCTGACGATCTCGGGGCCGACGACGGGACCCTCGCCCAGGACCACCTGGAACACCTCGGCGGGCAGTCCGGCCTCGACGAGCAGGTCACGGGCCCACAGCGCGGTCAGCGCGGTCTCCGTGTCGGGCTTCATCACGACGGCGTTGCCGGAGACGAAGGCGGGCAGCGCGTCGCCGACGGAGAGTTCGAGCGGGTAGTTCCAGGGGGCGATCTGGCCGATGACCCCACGCGGCTGACGCAGTTCGGTGACCTTGGTGAGGGTCGGGACGACCCCGGTGTGCCGCTTCGGCTTGAGGTAGGAGGTGGCCCTGCGCCCGTAGTGCCGGGCGGAGACTGCGACGGCCAGCACCTCCTCGTGGGCGTGCAGCCGGGCCTTGCCCGTCTCCAGCTGGATGAGGTCGAGGACCTCGGACTGGCGCTGCAGGATCAGGTCGTGGAAGCGGAGCAGCACGGCGGCCCTGGCCCGGACGGGGGTCGCGGCCCAGGAGGACTGGGCCGCGCGGGCGCGCTCGAAGGCGGTGGCGACGTCCTCGGGGGTGGACTCGGGCAGGTCGGCCAGCTTCTCCCCGGTGAAAGGGCTGTGGTTGGCCGTGCGGCCGGAGCCGACGACGTCACGGGTCAGCTGGGCGATCACCTCGGGGGTGACCACGTCGGCGGCGGTACGCGCGCCCGCCGGTGCGGCGGCCACCGGATTGGTGCCGACGCGGGTGCCGGAGGCGGCGGAGGTGGTCGTGGAGGCCTGCGAGTCCGTCATGAGGGCGAGAGTATGTCCACCCGCCCACTTTGGGTACCCGTGGGTAACAGGTTTTCACAGACCCCGCCAGAGACTGCCGCCCCCACCGGCCATACAGCCAGTGATCACTGGCGAGATAACCGCTGATCAGGGGCGATCCGCTGTCCCTCCGAGGAGCGGGCGTCAGAATTCGTGAATCTTCGGGATCACACCTCAGCCCGTCCGCTCCGGCGGTTCCCAGCTGCGCAGCATCGTCTCGAAGAGCTGCCGGTTCTCCTCGCGGTTCCCGTCGGGCCCGGTCATGTAGAGCGCGTACTCCGGACCGCCCGTCTCGGCGAAGTACATCTGGTCGATGCCGTGGCGCGGGCCCGGGTGGTCCTTGGACTCCGTCCAGGTGAACTCCCAGCGGGAGCCGGGACGGTCACGGAAGACGTTCTCCTCCAGCGTCAGCCGCAGGTAGTCCGGCAGGCGCGCGGCCAGGTCCTTCTCGATGCTCTGCATGTGCGCGTACGAGTTCCCGAAGTCGGGCTGCGGATCCAGGCTGATCCGGACACGGTGCGCGCCGTTGTCGGGGGTGTAGTCGATCTGGCCGCTGTTCACCTGCCGCTCCCACCCGTCGGGGACGGCGAGGCTGAAGCCCTCGGGGTCGGTGACCCGCTTCCAGCCGTCGGGTATCTCCTTCTGGACGGGCTCGGCCCCTTCCTCGTCCCCCTCCCCTGCCGGGTCCACGGAGGCGGAGGCGGAGGGGTCCTGCGCCGGTCCTGCGGGACTCCGGTCCGCCGCGCTCCCGCTGTCGCCCCCCGCCTTCATCACGACCAGGCCCGCCGCCCCGCCGATCAGGGCGGCCGCCACGATGACCAGCAGGACGGTGCGCCACCGGCCCCGGCTGCGCCGGGTGGTGGGCTCCGAGGTCTGCGGGGTCGCCGGCGGCGGGGGCAGGGGCTGGGGAAGGTGGGCCGTGGCACCGTCCGGGGTGGAGAAGGCGCGCAGGTCATCCTCGGAGAGCCGCTGCGTCGGCACGTGCGCCTGCGCGGCACGGGGCTTCCGCCCCTCCATCGCGTCCAGCAGCATGCGCTCGGCCTCCTCGGCCGTCGGACGGTCCGCGGGGTCCTTGCGCAACAGCGCGGTGATCACGGGAGCCAGCGCGCCGCCGCGCTGCGGCGGCGGCGGTTCCTCCGCGACGACGGCCTGCATGGTGGAGATCGGGGACGTACGGCGGAAGGGCGAGGTCCCCTCGACGGCCGTGTAGAGCGTGGCACCCAGCGACCAGAGGTCGGACGCGGGGCCCGGGTCGCCGCCGCGCACCCGCTCGGGCGCGAGGTAGTCGATGGAGCCCACCAGCTCACCCGTCCTGGTGATGGTGGAGTCGCCCTCGATCGCGGCAATGCCGAAGTCCGTCAGCAGGACCTGGCCGTCCCTGGCGAGCAGGACGTTGCCCGGCTTCACGTCCCGGTGCAGGACACCGGCGCCGTGCGCCGCCCGCAGGGCGCTCAGCACGTGGAGCCCGATCCTGGCCGCCTCGCGCGGCTCGACCTCGCCCGACTCCTTCGTCGCGTCGGCGAGCGAGGGCCCGTCGACGTACTGCATGACGATCCAGGGCCGGTTGTCGTACTCGATGACGTCATGGACGGTGACGACCCCGGGATGTGTGATCCGGGCCGCCGCGCGCGCTTCCTTCTGCGTACGGGCGTGCAGCACGGCCCGGTCCGCCTCGGCGACGTACAGCCCGGCGGTCAGCTCCTTGACCGCGACGGTCCGGTGCAGCACCTCGTCCTGGGCGCGCCACACCTTGCCCATGCCGCCGCGCCCCAGGACGTCACCCAGTCGGTACCGTCCGGCCAGTACGATTCCCGCGTCCGTGCCCTGCGCGTGTTCCACGTGTGTCCCCGCCCCATTCCTTGGGACGCCAGGTTACGGAGGAGAGGCGGTGCCACGTAACCTCGCATCGCCCACGAGACCGCACTGTGATGCTTGTCGCGTTCCGCTGTCGCTCCGTCAGGACCCCACGCGGTAGGTGGAGATGGCCTGCTCGTAGATGTCGGAGACCTTGTCCCGCTCGCTCTCCGGGCCGATGGCCTGGACGATGTGGTACCTGCCGTCCACGATCATCACCAGGTTACGGACGTACACCTCACGGCCGTCGCTCTCCTGCCACGTGAACTGCCCCTCCGCCATGGCCTGTCGCCCGATGTCGACGCGGCGCAGGCCGGTGGACGTGGCCCAGCTCGAATCCCGGAAGGGCTTCAACTCGGGTTCCTTGTCCCGCTGGTAGGCCAGCGGGTCGTTGCCGTTGGCCTTGACGGTGTCCCGGCCGGGCACGATCAGCACGCTGAACCCGTCGCTGCCGTAACGGACCTGACGGTCGGCGTCGGCCGGACTGCGCTGCCAGTCCTCCGGCACGCCGATCTCGAAGCCTTCGGCGTCCTCGCGCAGCTCGTAGCCTGATGCGAGGGCGGCGGCGGAGCGGCTGGTCTGCGGCTTCTCCGAGCCGGAGGAACCGGAGGAACCGGACGAGCCCGACGAGCCGGAGGACTCCTCCGAGGAGCCCGAGGATGCCGACTCCCTGGCCGACGGGCCGTTGCCGGGCTCCAGGTCCGCCGGTGCGACGGAGTCCGAGGGCGCTGCCCCGGTCTCCACACCGTCCTTGGGCATGAACAGCATGGCGTAGGCGACGGCAGCGGCCATCGCCAGCAGTATCAGCACCAGCAGCAGCCGTCCGAGCCGTCGCGGCGCCCGGCCGCCGGGCTGCGGCTGGCGCAGCACCTTGGGCCCCTTCGGCTCGCGGGGCGCGCGCGGCGGCTTCTCGTACGCCGGCAGCTCCTCGTACGTCTGCTGCTCGTACGTCTGCGGCTGCGCGTACGTCTGCTGCTTGTCGCGGCGCTGCGGCTTTCCCTGACGGTGCCGCCCCGCTCCGCCACGGCCCCGGCGGCGGCGCACCAGCTCGCCCCGGCGGCGTACGACCGGCAGGCGGGTGGCGTCGGCGGGCGGCATCGTGACGATGTCGGCGCCGGCCTCGGGCTCCGGGGCCGAGCGCACGAGCGAGCGCAGCCAGCCGCGCAGCTCCTCGAAGTCGGGGCGTTCCGTGGGGTCCTGGCGCAGCAGCGACTCGACGACGGGCCGCAGCGCACCGCACTCCTCCGCGAAGGCCGGCGGCTCGCCGCAGACCATCTGGACGAGCTCGGCGGCGTTCTCCTCCGGATACGGGGCGTGGCCCTGCACGGCGCGGTAGAGCAGGGCACCGAGCGCCCACAGGTCGGTGGAGGGGCCGATGGGCGGGGCGAGCCGCCAGTTGTCGTGGACCGGTCCCGCCTGCTCGGGCGCCCACCGCTCGGTGACCGCGCCGACGACAGCGATACGGGCCTGCCGGGCGCGCTCGGCGGCGAGGGGGGTGGCCGGGCCCCGGTAGGCGGGGGTGGCGCCGCTTCCGGCGACGACCTCGTCCCATACTCCGGCGGGTCCGCGGGCGGGCACGGGCTGCGGCAGCCGGTCCTGGCGCTCGGCTGATCCGCTGCCGAGGCGCCGGGCGTCGGCGCGCAGCGCGTCCTCGCCGGAACCGCCCGGCCCTCCGGAGCCGCCCGCGGGCACGGGGCGGCCGGCGCCGGGGCCGTCGCCCCAGGTGCCGGCGAGGTGGACACGCCGTCCGGGGGGCCCGAGGTCTTCCGGGCCCTCGTCGTCGTCCTCGTCGTCCTCGTCGTACGGGTACGGGGCGCCTGCCGCCGTGCCCCAACCGCCGGTCAGCTGCGGGGCCCCGGGGTCGGGAGGAGCGGACCGCTCACCGGTCTCCTCGGACTCGTCCGCCTCCGGACCGGCCGCGTGCTCCGCGCTCTTCCGGTCCTCGCCGGCACGGGCCGCGGCGCGGGCCCCCGCACGGTAGGCCGCGATGGCCCCGGCGCGGGCGGCACGCAGCTGCGCCGGACTCCCCTCCGCGGACTCCGCGGTGGGGAGGGCGGGGTGTGCCGCCTCGATCTCGGCGTGGGAGCCGGGAGCCGGTACGCCGTCGGTGGCCGCCCTGGGGGCGGGCAGGCCTTCCGGAGCGGACAGCCCGTCGGGCCCGGGGACCACCGCGCCCTGCTCGTACGGCACGGACTCGTAGGGCACGGACTCGACCGCCGAAGGGTCGTACGGCCCGGTGGGGCCCGACTCGACCGCGGGGGGCCCGTAGGGGTCCTCGTCGTCCGGCTGCGGTGCCGGGACGTAGCCGCACAGCGCCTCCTCGGCGGCGCCCGCCGCGAGACCTGTCAGCACGACGCGGCCGTCGTCGCAGACCAGCACCGTGCGGACCGTGATGTTGCGGTGGGTCCAGCCGTGCGCGTGCAGCACCCGCAGCGCCGTGAGCACGTCGGAGCCGATCTCGGCGGCCCGGTAGGGGTTGAGGGGCCGCTCCGCGAGGAGTGCGGCGAGCGGCCGGGCGGCGACCAGTTCACTCACTATCCAGAGCGATCCCGCCTCGGCGAACACATCGAACACCTGGTCCAGGCGCGGATGGTCGGGCACCTGGGCCGCCGCCTGCGCGGCCTCGATCGCGCGCCGGACCGCGGGGTCCGTGGGCCGCCGCACCGTACGCCCGGTGGCGCGCCGGGCCGAGGGCAGGCCGTCGCCGTCGAGCACCTCCGCGTCCACGACCTCCGGCAACGGCACCTGACGCACCAGGACTTCTTGTCCGCTGTACGTATCGAACGCCCGGGTCTCGACCAGTTCGTACGCGTCGGACGGGGGCAGCGGAAGGCGGTAGCGGTCGGCAAGCACCCGACCCGCGTAGTCGTCCACGACGCCTCCCCACAGCGCGCTGTTCCCCCGGTCACCGAGACCGTATGTATCCGACGAACGCGGTCACTCGCTGTGCAATCGACCATGCATTCCGGCTGCGTCCGGTTCTCGGTCTCTCACCATACGTGGCAAGTCGCGGCCGCGCGGCCGGTCAAGGCAACCCGGCCCCCCGGGCAGGTCAGTCGGTCGGAGCGAAGGTGGCGTGCGCCGTTTCGCGCAGCGTCCGGCACTCCTCGTCGTCCCAGGCGTCCGCCTTGCAGCTGATCATGATCGAGTAGCCGTGGGTGGCATCGACCTTGAAGCCCCGGTTGAGCACCCGGACCCGCATGCCCTGCTGGTTGCGTGTGAACTCCCAGTCGGCGACGGTCGGGTAGCCGTTGTACTCGACCTTCCTGATCCCGATGTGCTTGTAGCCGTTGCTGAGGCTCTTGGTGGCCGCGACCGCCCCGGCCCAGGCTGCTGCCGCGTCGTCCTTCGGGGAGGAGTTGTAGTCGACCTGGACGCGGGGGAAACCACCGCCGGCGTTGTAGATGGCGCCCGAGTTCTGTCCCGCTATTTTGTCGAACGTGAAATTCCCGGGCATCGCCATGGCGAAGTGGAACTGCTCGTTGGTGACCGTCCTGTACCCGGCGGGCAGCGCGTTCGGGTCCGGGGCCGGCTCCTCGGTCTCCGGCGAGGGCGACGTGTCGCCGGACGCCTCACCCTTGTCCTGCCCCTGGCCGTCCTTGCCGCCGTCCTGGGTACTGTCCTCGTCCTTGCCCGAGCCTCCGCCGGAGGCGGGCTCGGCGTCGCCACCGGCCGTCGCGCCGGCCGACGCGGTGGTGTCGCCCTTGGAGCCACCGCCCTCGTTGCCCGCGTCGTCGTCGCCGAGCGTGAGCGCCAGGACCGTGCCGAGGACGGCGAGCACGACGACACCGGCGATGACCGCCAGCGTGCGGCGCGGCACGACATCGGTGATCGACGCGCGGGTCACGGCCGGACGGCCGGGCGGCACGGCGGACCCGGAGGCCGACGCCATGGCGGCCGGGGTGCCCGGCGCCGGGGGAACGGCGGACTTCGCGTTGCGCACGGACCGCAGCGCGCCGCGCAGCCGGTCCCGGGTGCTCTCCGCGAGGCCGGACGCGCCGACCGGAGTGGTGGCCGACGACGAACCGGAAGAGGAACCGGCAGCCTGGCCCGCGGCGCCGGAGTCACCGGTGGCCGGTCTCCCGGAGCCCGCGACGGCCCCGGACCCGCCGACGTCACCTGCCTGGGCGGATGCGGCGGCGACGGATGCGGCCGCGGCGGCCTTCCTGCCACCGCCCTTGCTGCTCCTGCCGCCCTTGTCGCTCTTGTCGCTCCTGGACTCACCGATCGTGGGCAGCGCCATGATCTGGGTGGAGTCGGCCGGGGGCGCGACGGGCTTTTCCGGAGCGTTGATCACCGCGTTGAGCAGGACGCGCGCCCCGGCGTCGTCCAGCCGCTGGTCGGGGTCCCTGTCGAGCAGGCCGTAGATGACCTCCTCCAGCGGCCCCGCGTTCGCCGGCTGCTCGACCGGCTCCGTCATCACTGCCGTCAGCGTGGCGATGGCCGAACCCTTGTCGTACGGCGGGCGGCCCTCGACGCTCGCGTACAGCAGCCCGCCCAGCGACCACAGGTCGGCGGGCGGCCCGGGCTTGTGACCCCGGGCCCGCTCGGGCGAGATGTAGGAGGGTGCGCCGACGAGCATGCCCGTCGAGGTGACGGAGGGGTCGCCCTCGACCTGGGCGATCCCGAAGTCGGTCAGGACGACCCGCCCGTCCTCCGAGATCAGCACGTTGGACGGCTTCACGTCGCGGTGCAGGATGCCCTCACGGTGCGCCGAGCGCAGTACGTCGAGAATGGCGAGGCCGACCTCCGCCGCGCGCCTCGGCGTCAGCGTCCCGTCCTCACGGATCACCTCGGCGAGTGACTTGCCCTCGATGAGCTCCATGACGATCCACGGCCGGTCGTCCTCGTCGACGACGTCGTAGACCGTCACCGCGCTGGTGTTGCGGATCCTCGCGATCGCCTTCGCCTCACGCAGGGTTCGCGTGATGAGACGCCGCTTCTCCTCCTCGTCGATGGCCGACGGGAACCGCAGTTCCTTGACCGCGACCGTGCGGCCCAACGTCTCGTCGGCAGCACGCCAGACCGTGCCCATGCCGCCCCGGCCGAGCACCTCCCCGAGGCGGTACCGCCCCGCGAGGAGACGTCCGTCCTTGTCCCGTTGGGGCTCCCGCGCCTGCTCCGCCTCCGACATGCGTCCCCTCTGCGATCAACCCGCCCTGGCAGAGCGTTCATTGTCCCTCACCCCTGGACCGGTCATCGTCCCGGGTCCGGGGTCGGCCATGATGTGGCCGGAGGAAGGAACACCCCGCCATGCCGATATTCAGGGCGCTGCTCGCCGCCCCGCTGGTGCTGACTCTGCTCGCCGTGGGAAGCGCGTGCCTGCCCAGCGAACCACACCTCAGGACCGCATCGTCCTACCTCCCCCGGCTCGTCGTCGAGGGCCACGCCCCGGCAGCCGCCTTTCTGGCACGCCGCGACACGACCGGCGGTGCGGAGTCGTACAGCTCCACGGGGCCCGGAATGGGGGCGTCCGACCGCTTCCGGGCAGGCAGCATCACCAAGACGTTCGTCGCGGCGGTCGTCCTCCAACTCGCCGGGGAGGGCGGTATCCGGCTGGAGGACAGCGTCGAGACGTATCTGCCGGGTCTCGTGCGCGGCCACGGGAACGACGGCTCCGCCATCACCCTGCGCGCACTGCTGACCCACACCAGCGGTCTCTACGACTACTCCACGGCCCTGCCCGCCGCGGACCCGGCACTCACGGGCGCCGCCGGTCCGTCGGCGCAGCCGCTCACCCCCGCCGCCGCGGTCCGAACGGCCATGGCCCGCCCTCCGGTGGCGGAGCGCGGCTCGTACGCGTACTCCAACACCAACTACGTCCTGCTCGGCCTGGTCGTCCAGCGCGTCACCGGCCATTCCTACGCCACCGAGATACGGCACCGCGTACTCACCCCCCTCCGGCTGACCGGCACCTCCCTGCCGGGCGCCCGCGCCACCCTGCCCCTCCCGCACTCCCGCGGCTACCACCGCTCCGCCGTGGACGGGACGTTGCGCGACGTCACGGTCCTCGATCCGCGGATCGCGGGCGCCGCGGGGGAGCTGGTCTCCACCCTGGCCGACCTGGACAGCTTCTACGCGGCACTGCTGGGTGGCCGGCTGCTACCGCCCGCCCAGCTGGCCACGCTCCTCAACACCCGTGCCGCGCAGGGCTCGTACGGTATGGGCATCTATCCGCAGAAACTCTCCTGCGGCACGACCGTCTGGGGGCACAACGGGCACATCACCGGGAGTTACGTCCGGACCGCCGCGACCCGCGACGGCCGTCACGTCCTCACCTTCCGGGTCAACACCGACACACCACCCGGCGGGGACCTCGAAGCGGGACTTCTGGAGGCGGAGTTCTGCCCGCCCGACCGCCCTCAGAGCCTCTCGGTCCCTCAGCGGGGCACGATGTCCGGTGCCCCCAGCCGCGCCGCGTCCGCCGTCAGGTCGTCCGGCTGCCGCTGGGACTCCCGCTCCGCCTCCACCCGCTTGCGGTAGTGCTCCACCTCCCGTTCGACCTGGCCCGTGTCCCAGCCGAGCACCGTCGCCATCAGGTCCGCGCACTCCCGGGCGCAGCGGGTACCCCGGTCGAAGGTCTCGATGGAGATCCGGGTGCGCCGCGTCAGGACGTCGTCGAGGTGCCGGGCGCCCTCGTGCGAAGCGGCGTAGACGACTTCGGCCCGCAGGTAGTCCTCGGCGCCCGTCAGCGGATCACCGAGCGAGGAGTCGCCCTGGACGAGCTCAAGGAGCTCCTCGGTCATCGAGCCGTACCGGTTGAGCAGATGCTCCACCCGGACGACGTGCAGACCGGTGCGGGCGGCGATCCTGGCGCGGGCGTTCCACAGGGCGCGGTAGCCCTCGGCGCCCAGCAGCGGGATGTCCTCCGTGACACAGTCCGCCACCCGCTGGTCCAGCGCGTGCACGGCCTCGTCGACGGCGTCCTTCGCCATCACCCGGTACGTGGTGTACTTGCCGCCCGCCACGACGACGAGCCCGGGCGCCGGGTGGGCCACCGTGTGCTCACGGGAGAGCTTGCTCGTGGCGTCCGACTCGCCGGCCAGCAAGGGGCGGAGTCCCGCATAGACGCCCTCGACGTCGTCCCTGCCCAGCGGGGTGTTCAGCACCGAGTTCACGTGCTCGAGCAGATAGTCGATGTCGGCACTGGAGGCTGCCGGATGGGCCTTGTCCAGGTCCCAGTCGGTGTCGGTGGTGCCGATGATCCAGTGCCGCCCCCACGGGATCACGAAGAGCACGGACTTCTCGGTCCGCAGGATGAGCCCGGTCGAGGAGTGGATGCGGTCCTTGGGCACGACGAGGTGGATACCCTTCGACGCCCGGACGTGGAACTGCCCGCGCTCGCCGATCAGCGCCTGGGTGTCGTCCGTCCACACCCCGGTCGCGTTGACCACCTGCTTGGCCCTGACCTCGTACTCCCCGCCGCCCTCGACGTCCTGCACCCGCGCGCCGACGACCCGCTCGCCCTCCCGCAGGAAGCCGGTCACCCGCGCCCTGTTGGCGACGTGCGCGCCGTAGCCCGCGGCCGTGCGCACCAGGGTCGCCACATAGCGCGCGTCGTCCATCTGGGCGTCGTAGTACTGCAGCGCTCCGACCAGGGCGTCCTTCTTGAGCGCGGGGGCGACCCGCAGGGCGTGGCGGCGGGAGAGGTGCCGGTGCACGGGCAGTCCGCGGCCGTGGCCCGAGGACACCGACATCGCGTCGTACAGCGCGACGCCAGAGCCGGCGTACAACCGCTCCCAGCCCTTGTGCTGCAAGGGATAGAGGAAGGGAACGGGCTTCACCAGGTGCGGCGCCAGCCGCTCCAGCAGGAGCCCGCGCTCCTTCAGCGCCTCCCGTACGAGCGCGAAGTCCAGCATCTCCAGATAGCGCAGCCCGCCGTGGATCAGCTTGCTCGACCTGCTGGACGTGCCGGACGCCCAGTCGCGTGCCTCGACCAGCCCGGTCGTGAGCCCTCTGGTGGCCGCGTCCAGCACGGTCCCGGCGCCGACCACGCCCGCTCCCACGACCAGCACGTCCAGTTCGCGCTCGGCCATCGCGGTCAGCGCCTCGGCGCGCTCCGCGGGTCCCAGTGTCGCTGTCCTCACTGCTGCCTCCCGGTAGTCCCGGTGCGTCGGGGTGGTACGGCACGGGGCGGGGACCGGCCGGAGGGCCGGGCGCCCGTGCCCACCCCTCGATTCTGTCCGCGGTCCACGACTTCAGCCACCGCCTGTGGACAACACCCGCCCCACAAGAGTCACAGAATCCGACATATAGGTCATATTTACGCCTAGTCTGACATAGCGCTGTCCACAGCAGTTGCGCTTTCTGTCTCCTGGCCTTAGGGAAAGGACGGCCCACATGCCCGCAGACCTCGCCGTCATCGGACTCGGTCACCTCGGCCTGCCCCTCGCGCAAGCAGCCGTCGGCGTGGGAATCCACACGGTCGGTTACGACACCGACCCACGCCCCTTCGCCGAACTCTCCGCGGGCCGTACGCCGGTCGAGGGATCCCTCAGCGCCTCCGACATCCGACGGATGGTCGCGGGCGGCTTCCGGCCCACCGCCGACCCGGCCGAGCTGGGCCGGGTGCGCACCGCCGCGATCTGCGCCCCCACCCCCCTGGGGCCGGACCGCACCCTCGACCTCGGTGCCGTGACCGACGCGGCACGGGCCCTGGCCGCCCGGCTGCGGCCGCACACCACCGTCCTGGTGGAATCAGCCGTGCCGCCCGGCACCACCGAGAGCGTCGTGCGCCCCCTGCTGGAGGAGGGCTCCGGACTGCGGGCCGGACGGGACTTCCACCTCGCCCACTCGCCCGGCCGCCTCGACCCCGGCAACCGCACCCATGTGTACGGCAACACCCCGAAGGTCATCGGCGGCCTCACCCCCGCCTGCACCGAATCGGCCGCCGCCTTCTACGGACGCCTCACCGACAAGGTCGTCCGGGCCCGCGGGCCGCGCGAGGCGGAGATGACGAAGGTCCTCGAAACCAACTTCCGGCACGTCAACATCGCCCTGGTCAACGAGATGGCGGTGCTCTGTCACGACCTCGGCGTCGACCTCTGGGACGTCATCAGGTGTGCCGAGACCAAGCCGTTCGGCTTCGAACCGTTCCGCCCCGGCCCCGGCGTCGGCGGCCACGGCGCCCCGGTGGACCCCGGCTACTTCCCGTACAACAGCCGTACGCCCGGCCACCCGTTGCGCATGGTCTCGCTGGCCAAGGAGATCAACGACCGGATGCCCAGCTATGTGATCCAGCGCTGCGCGACCCTGCTGAACGAGCACGGCAAGTCCGTCCGGGGGGCCAGGGTCCTGTTGCTCGGCGTCACGTACAAGCCCGATCTCGCCGACCAGGAGGCCTCGCCCGCCCGCGAGATCGCGACCCGGCTGATGGACATGGGTGCCCAGATCGGTTACCACGACCCTCACGTCCTGGACTGGCGGGTGCGCGACCTGCCCGTCCCGCGCGCCGACTCCCTCTACGAGGCCGCCGCCGGAGCCGATCTGACGGTGCTTCTCCAGCACCACCGCACGTACGACCTCCAGGGCCTCGCGGTGAAGGCCCAGCTCCTCCTGGACACCCGGGGAGCCACCCCGGCGGGGGCCGCTCACCGCCTGTGACACCCACCTGGGAAGGCCCGCCGGGATGACCGGTGGGCCCTGTCGGCGCGGGCTGCTAGCCTGCGGCGTCACTTCTCGCGCACCAGTGCGTACGTCCCAGGGGGAACACGATCATGAGCCAGCCCGTACAGCCGCCGAACCCACCGCAGCAGCCCTACGGCGGTCAGCCCGCCGACGGCAACCCGTACGCGGCGCAGCAGCAGCAGCCCGGCAACCCGTACGCGGCGCAGCAGCAGCCCGGCGCCCCGACGGGCAACCCGTTCGCGGGCCAGCAGGGCCAGCCGGGCCAGCAGCCCGGACAGTTCGGCGGCGGACAGTTCGCCGGCGGCCCGTTCCCGCCCGCCCCGCAGGCAGCCGGCAACAAGGTCGGCCTCGGCGTGCTGGCCGCCCTGGGCGCCGCGATCGTGGCCGCCGTCCTCTACGGTGTGCTCGCCGGTTCCATCGAGCGTGAGGTCGGCTACGCGGCCATCGGTGTCGGCTTCCTGACCGGTTTCGTCGGGAGCAAGGTCGGCGGCTCCCACCCCGCCGTCCTCGGCGCCGGTGTCGTCTTCTCCCTGGGCGCCGTCTTCCTCGGCCAGCTCGTCGGCATGTCGATGATCCTCGCGGACGGCCTGGGCGTCGGCTTCTCCGAGGTCTTCTTCGACCACTTCGGTGACGTCTTCGACATCTGGAAGGAGGAGGCCGACTTCATGACGTACCTCTTCCTCCTCCTGGGCCCGGTGGCCGCCTTCGGTGGCGCCAGGCGCGCCGGCTGACACCAGGCGGCACACGCGCGACGGCCCGGACCACAGGAAGTGGTCCGGGCCGTCGCGCGTGCTGCGCGGGAGATCAGCGGCGGTGCTGCGAGTCCGCCACCGTCACCTCGACGCGCTGGAACTCCTTGAGGTCGCTGTAGCCCGTGGTGGCCATCGCCCGGCGCAGCGCGCCGAAGATGTTCATCGAGCCGTCGGGGCTGTGCGAGGGTCCGGTCAGGACCTCCTCGGTCGTACCGACGGAGCCCAGGTCGACCAGCTTGCCGCGCGGCACGTCCTCGTGGACGGCCTCCATGCCCCAGTGCCGGCCGCGGCCCGGCGCGTCCGTGGCACGGGCCAGCGGGGAGCCCATCATCACGGCGTCCGCACCGCAGGCGACGGCCTTCGGGATGTCTCCGGACCAGCCGACGCCGCCGTCCGCGATGACGTGCACGTACCGGCCGCCGGACTCGTCCAGGTAGTCACGGCGGGCCCCGGCCACATCGGCCACCGCGGTCGCCATCGGGACCTGGATGCCGAAGACGTTGCGCGTGGTGTGCGCGGCGCCGCCGCCGAAGCCGACGAGGACACCGGCCGCGCCGGTGCGCATCAGGTGGAGGGCGGCGGTGTAGGTGGCGCAGCCGCCGACGATGACCGGGACGTCCAGCTCGTAGATGAACTGCTTCAGGTTGAGCGGCTCGGCCGCGCTCGAGACGTGCTCGGCGGAGACCGTCGTACCGCGGATGACGAAGATGTCCACGCCCGCGTCGACGACCGCCTTGGAGAACTGCGCGGTGCGCTGCGGCGAGAGCGCGGCGGCGGTGACGACACCGGAGTCGCGCACCTCCTTGATGCGCCGGCCGATCAGCTCCTCCTGGATGGGGGCGGAGTAGATCTCCTGGAGCCGCGGGGTGGCGGCCTCCACGGGCATCTCGGCGATCTCGTCGAGGAGCGACTGCGGGTCCTCGTGCCGGGTCCACAGCCCCTCGAGGTTGAGGACGCCGAGGCCGCCCAGCTCGCCGATGCGGATGGCGGTCTGCGGGGAGACCACCGAGTCCATGGGGGCGGCCAGGAACGGCAGCTCGAAACGGTAGGCGTCGATCTGCCAGGCGATCGAGACCTCCTTCGGGTCCCGGGTGCGGCGGCTCGGTACGACAGCGATGTCGTCGAATGCGTAAGCCCGGCGGCCGCGCTTGCCGCGCCCGATCTCGATCTCAGTCACGATGTGTGGCCTTTCCCTCTACGTCTGCGCTGACCAGTATCCCCGACACACACATGAGGGGCGGTACCGGGAACTCCGGTCCGCCCCTCACCTGCGCTGATGCGTTACTTCCTGCTGTAGTTCGGCGCTTCGACCGTCATCTGGATGTCGTGCGGGTGGCTCTCCTTGAGACCCGCCGAGGTGATCCGGACGAAACGGCCCTTGCTCTCCATCTCGTCGACGGACGCGGCACCGACGTAGCCCATCGTCTGGCGGAGGCCGCCGACCAGTTGGTGGAGGACGTTGGCCAGCGGGCCGCGGTAGGGCACCTGCCCCTCGATGCCCTCGGGTACGAGCTTGTCGTCCGAGGACACCTCGGCCTGGAAGTAGCGGTCCTTGGAGTACGACCGCCCCTGCCCACGGGACTGCATGGCACCCAGCGAGCCCATGCCACGGTACGACTTGAACTGCTTGCCGTTGATGAACATCAGCTCGCCCGGGGACTCCTCACACCCGGCGAGGAGGCTGCCCAGCATCACGCTGTCCGCCCCGGCGGCGAGCGCCTTGCCGATGTCGCCGGAATACTGCAGGCCGCCGTCGCCGATCACGGGGATACCCGCGGCACGCGCGGCGAGCGCGGCCTCGTAGATCGCGGTGACCTGCGGGACACCGATACCGGCCACCACGCGGGTGGTGCAGATCGAGCCGGGGCCGACGCCGACCTTCACGCCGTCGACGCCGGCGTCGATCAGCGCCTGGGCGCCGTCGCGGGTGGCGACGTTGCCGCCGATGACGTCGATGCCGACGCTCGACTTGATCTTCGCCATCCAGTCGAGGGCGTTGCTGTTGTGTCCGTGCGAGGTGTCGACGATCAGGAAGTCGACCCCCGCGGACGCGAGCGCCTGCGCGCGGTCCAGCGCCTCGGGGCTGGCGCCGACGGCCGCGCCGACCAGCAGACGGCCCTCGGCGTCCTTGGCGGCGTTCGGATACTGCTCGGCCTTCTTGAAGTCCTTGACCGTGATGAGGCCCTTGAGGATGCCCGCGTCGTCGACCAGCGGAAGCTTCTCGATCTTGTGGCGGCGCAGCAGCTCCATGGCTTCCACGCCGGAGATCCCGACACGCCCGGTGACCAGCGGCATCGGCGTCATGACCTCGCGCACCTGGCGCGCCCGGTCCGACTCGAACGCCATGTCACGGTTGGTCACGATGCCGAGGAGCTTCCCCGCGGAGTCGGTGACCGGCACTCCGCTGATGCGGAACTTCGCGCAGAGCGCGTCCGCCTCGCCGAGTGTGGCGTCGGGGTTCACGGTGATCGGGTCGGTGACCATCCCCGACTCGGACCGCTTGACCAGGTCGACCTGGTTCACCTGGCCCTCGATCGACAGGTTCCGGTGCAGCACACCGACGCCGCCCTGGCGGGCCATGGCGATGGCCATCCGGGCCTCGGTCACCTTGTCCATCGCAGCCGACAGCAGAGGGATGTTCACTCGTACGTTGCGCGAGATGAGGGACGAGGTGTCGACCGCGTTGGGCAGGACCTCGGATGCGCCCGGCAGCAACAGCACGTCGTCGTATGTCAGCCCGAGCGTCGCGAACTTCTCGGGCACTCCGTCGACGTTTGCAGTCATGACACCTTCCCCAAATGGCCTTGATCGGTGCGGATGTCCATGCTAACGGCCTCGCGGGGCGTCTCATTCCACGATCAAGATCACCTAGCGGTTCTGTGGCTTCTCCCACACCTCAGGAGCCTCGGAAACCGCCCTTTCACTGGCCCGCGAGGGCTCGTAGCCTGCTCAGCGCACGGTGCTGGGCGACCCGGACTGCGCCCGGGGACATTCCGAGCATCTGCCCGGTCTCCTCAGCGGTCAGCCCGACCGCGACCCGGAGGACCAGCAGCTCGCGCTGGTTCTCCGGCAGATTGGCGAGAAGCTTCTTCGCCCAGGCCGCGTCACTGCTGAGCAGCGCCCGCTCCTCGGGGCCGAGTGAGTCGTCGGGGCGCTCCGGCATCTCGTCGGAGGGCACGGCCGTCGACCCGGGGTGCCGCATCGCGGCGCGCTGGAGGTCGGCGACCTTGTGGCCCGCGATGGCGAAGACGAAGGCTTCGAAGGGCCTGCCGGTGTCCTTGTAGCGCGGCAGCGCCATCAGCACCGCGACGCAGACCTCCTGCGCGAGGTCCTCCACGAAGTGACGGGCATCACCGGGCAGCCGGTTCAACCGGGACCTGCAGTAGCGCAGGGCGAGGGGGTGGACATGGGCCAGCAGGTCATGGGTGGCCTGCGCGTCACCGTCGACGGCACGGTGCACCAGAGCACCGATCACCGTCGTCCCGTCCTCGCGCATCGGACCATGGTGCCTTGAGGCCGTCAGATCCGAGGCATCGCGTCCCGGGTTGTGCACCGAAGCGTTATCAGCGGACGCGTCGGAACCGCCGGTGTGTTCACCGGCCCGTGCGTCGCCGGCGTCGTGAGCGGGTGCGCCGGATGTCATTTCCTGCGCCCTCCCCTTCCGCTCGACCGAATGTTCCCCGAGGAACTCCACAACCCCAAGGATGCGGCATCGGCCAGGAAGCGTCACCCGGCGCTGGTGGCGAGGGCCCGGCCGCAGGTCCGCCGCCACCGTCGCCCCGTCCGCCGGCCTGCGGACGGGAACGCACGGTTACCGGCCGCGCCGCGGCGTCAGCGGACCAGGCCCCAGCGGAATCCGAGCGCGACGGCGTGCGCGCGGTCCGAGGCCCCGAGCTTCTTGAACAGGCGTCGCGCGTGCGTCTTCACCGTGTCCTCGGAGAGGAACAGCTCGCGCCCGATCTCCGCGTTGGAGCGACCGTGGCTCATCCCTTCGAGCACCTGGATCTCCCGCGCGGTGAGTGTCGGCGCCGCACCCATCTCGGCGGACCGCAGCCGGCGCGGGGCGAGCCGCCACGTCGGATCGGCGAGAGCCTGGGTCACGGTCGCACGCAGCTCGGCACGCGAGGCGTCCTTGTGCAGATAGCCGCGGGCACCGGCGGCGACCGCGAGTGCGACGCCGTCCAGGTCCTCGGCGACGGTCAGCATGATGATCCTGGCCCCGGGGTCTGCCGAGAGCAGCCGCCGGACCGTCTCCACACCCCCCAGACCGGGCATGCGTACGTCCATCAGAATCAAATCCGAACGGTCGGCCCCCCAGCGGCGGAGGACTTCCTCACCGTTGGCCGCAGTCGTCACACGCTCGACGCCGGGCACGGTCGCAACCGCGCGGCGGAGCGCTTCTCGGGCGAGCGGGGAGTCGTCGCAGACGAGGACGGATGTCATGACCGTCCTCCGCAGCTGATGCGCGTCACCTTGAGCCTCCAGGCTGATACAAGTCGTCACCTGTGCGGTTGACCCCCTCGGACATCTGCCCGAGCTCGTTCTCCGTCAACCGCCTCCCCCTCAACAACGACGGTCACTCGAAAGAGTTACGGGCCACAGCATCCGGTTCGGCACTCTAAGTGAGGGGGCGCTCACGCAGAAGAGCGACACGGGATCATTCACTCGTCAACCGAATCCCCACTCGGCAATCTGCCCCATTTAGCGGGTTTTCTTCCCTTTTGCTGGCGTCTGAGGCTAGATTCGCAATCAGTCATATTTACATCTACTAACACCGTAGATGTACGGTCGGGACTCCGGTCACCGATGAGCACCAACGGTCGAGGATGCCGTTTCCGAACCAGCAAGGTTTCGAGGGGACACGCAATGGCAGATTTCTCCCGCCTTCCCGGACCCAACGCGGACCTGTGGGACTGGCAGCTGCTGGCCGCCTGCCGCGGGGTCGACAGTTCACTCTTCTTCCATCCCGAGGGGGAACGCGGAGCAGCCCGGAGTGCCCGTGAGACCTCGGCGAAGGAGGTCTGCATGCGCTGCCCGGTACGCGCCGAGTGCGCGGCGCACGCGCTCGCGGTACGGGAGCCCTACGGCGTGTGGGGCGGCCTGACCGAGGACGAGCGCGAGGAACTCATGGGCCGCGCCCGCAACCGTCTCATCTCCGCCCCTTCAGGACCGGCACCGGAGGCCGGTCCCACCTGAGCCTTCACACGGCCTATCGAACGCAGAAACGTTTCTTCGCGACTGGCGGCCCGCCGTCGGACCCGCCGGGCGGAGCTGCGACGCGCCGCGCCGGTCAGCGTGCGGCTGCCAGGGACAGCTGGTCCAGGGTCGCCGCCACCGCCGGCACCCGGGCGAGGTCGGGCAGGGTGAGGGCGACGATCTCCCGCTCCACGGCCGGCTCCACCGTCACGGTGCGCGCCCCCTTGGGACGTACGGACTCGAGGGCCAGCCCAGGAAGGACGGCGACGCCGAGGCCCGCCCCGACGAGCCCGATCACCGCCGGGTAGTCGTCCGTGGCGAAGTCGATGCGAGGGGTGAAGCCGGATTCCTCGCAGACCTCCACCAGCTGACGCCTGCAGCGTGGGCAGCCGGCGATCCACGGCTCGTCGGCCAGTTCCCCGATGCCCACCGCGTCCGCCCCCGCCAGCCGGTGGCCCTCCGGGACCAGACCGATGAGCCGGTCCTTGAGCAGCGGGCGCACGACCAGGTCGTCCCACTCGCCGCCGACGTTCCCGTAGCGGAAGGCCAGCGCGATGTCGCAGTCACCGTCGCGCAGCATCTCCACCGAGCGCGGCGGCTCGGCCTCGACGAGTGAGACCTGGGTGCCCGGGTGCGCGGCGCGCAGCGCGGCGAGGGCCCCGGGGACCAGCGTGGAGCTCCCGCTCGGGAAGGACACGAGCCGGACCCGGCCCGCCCGCAGCCCCGCGATCGCGGCGACCTCCTCCTCGGCGGCGGTCAGCCCCGCGAGGATGCCGGACGCATGGCGCACCAGCGCCTCTCCCGCCTGGGTGAGGCGCATCTCGCGCCCCGTACGGATCAGCAGCGGCGTGCCCGCGGAGCCCTCCAGAGCCTTCATCTGCTGGCTGACTGCAGGCTGGGTGCAGCCCAGCTCCCGCGCGGCGGCGGAGAACGAACCGGTGGTGGCCACGGCGCGCAGGACACGGAGATGACGGGCTTCGATCACCCTTCGACCATAAGCGACTCTTGCATCATTGGTCGAATAATCACGGGCGACTTTGAGGATCTCGCGGTTAGCCTGTCCCGTTATGAAGGTGCTCACCGTGAATCTCGGGCGTCCGACGCCCTCCGCGCATTCCGATGCGAATAACGGCCTCACCGGAATCGGCAAGCAGCCGGCCGACGGCGCCGTACACGTGACCGACCCCGGCCCCAAGGGGAGCGGCGGCAGCGGTCTCTCCGGTGACGCGGTGTGCGACCTCCGGCACCACGGCGGCACGGACCAGGCGGTGTACGCGTACGCCCGCGAGGAGCTCGACGCCTGGGAGAAACAGCTCGGCCGTCCCCTGCCCAACGGGGCCTTCGGCGAGAACCTGACGACCCTCGGTGTCACCGTGAGCCACGCGCGGATCGGGGAACGCTGGCGGATCGGTGACGAGCTGGTCCTGGAGGTGACGTCGGGCCGCATTCCGTGCCGTACGTTCGCGGGCCACCTGGGCGAGCGGGGCTGGGTGAAGCGGTTCACCCGCGAGGGGGCCACCGGCGCGTATCTCCGGGTGGTCGAACCCGGGACGATCCGTTCCGGTGACCCGGTCGAGGTGGTGCACGTGCCCGACCACGACATCACCACGGCCCTGGAGTTCCGGGCGACGACCACGGAGCGGGAGCTGCTGCCCCGCCTGCTCGACGCCGGTGAGGCGCTGCACACGGAGACCCTGCGCGCGGCGCGGGCGTACGTGGCGAAGCACGGCGCCCCGACGGCGCCCTGACGGAGCGGCCGGTAACGGCCCGGCCGGCGGGAAGAAGGCGGGTCGGCCGCCGTCCGCGCGGGGCACTAACGTGCCGCCTATGACGACTGCACTGATTACGGGCGCGACGGCGGGGATCGGGGCCGCCTTCGCACGGCGGCTCGCGGGTGACGGGCACAATCTGGTGCTGGTGGCCCGGGACACGGAGCGGCTGCGGGCCCAGGCCACGGAGCTGCACGACGGACATGGCATCGAGGCCGAGGTACTGACGGCCGACCTGTCCACGGACGCCGGGATCGAGGCGGTCGCCGCACGGCTGACGGACCGTGTGAGCCCTGTCGACCTGCTGGTCAACAACGCCGGCTTCGGTAACAAGGGGCGCTATCTGGATGTCCCGATGGCCGATGAGCTGACGATGCTGAAGGTCCACTGCGAGGCGGTCCTGCGGCTGACCTCGGCCGCTGCGGGAGCGATGCGGGAGCGCGGCCGCGGAGGGGTGGTCAATGTGGCCTCCGTCGCGGCCTTCCTGCCGCGGGGGACGTACGGGGCGTCGAAGGCGTGGGTCGTCCAGTTCACCCAGGGCGCGGCGAAGGACCTCGCGGGTTCGGGGGTGCGGCTGATGGCGCTGTGCCCGGGCTTCGTACGGACCGAGTTCCACGAGCGGGCCGGGATGGGGACGGGCAACATCCCGGACTGGATGTGGCTCGACGCGGACAAGCTGGTGACCGCGGCCCTGGCGGACCTGGCCCGGGGCCGGTCGGTGTCGATCCCGGACCCGCGCTACAAGACCCTGATGGGCCTGGTGAAGCTGACGCCCCGCAGCCTCCTCGGAGGGGTCACCTCCCGCGCCGGCCGGACGTACGGCCCGCGGTAGCGGACCTGAAGCCGGTTCCCCCCGGCAGCACCGAGGCCCGGTGCCCCCGCGACGGGGGTACCGGGCCTCGGCTGCGTACGGAGCCGTACTAGTGCGAGTGGCCGTGGCCGCCGTGACCGGCGTCGGCCTCTTCCTCGGCCGGCTTCTCGACGACCAGGGTCTCGGTCGTGAGCAGCAGCGACGCGATGGACGCGGCGTTCTCCAGGGCGGAGCGGGTGACCTTGACCGGGTCGATGACGCCGGCCTTCACCAGGTCGCCGTACTCGCCGGTCGCGGCGTTGAAGCCCTGACCCTTGTCGAGCTCGGAGACCTTCGAGGTGATGACGTAGCCCTCGAGGCCCGCGTTCTCCGCGATCCAGCGGAGCGGCTCGACGGCGGCGCGGCGCACGACCGCGACACCCGTGGCCTCGTCGCCGGTCTTGTCGAGGTTGCCCTCGAGGACCTTGACGGCGTGGACCAGAGCGGAGCCACCACCGGAGACGATGCCCTCCTCGACCGCGGCGCGGGTCGCGGAGATGGCGTCCTCCAGACGGTGCTTCTTCTCCTTGAGCTCCACCTCGGTGGCGGCACCGACGCGGATCACGCACACGCCGCCGGCCAGCTTCGCGAGGCGCTCCTGGAGCTTCTCACGGTCCCAGTCGGAGTCCGTGGACTCGATCTCGGCCTTGATCTGGTTGACCCGGCCCTTGACGTCGGCGGAGTCGCCGCCGCCGTCGACGATGGTCGTGTCGTCCTTGGAGACGGTGACGCGGCGGGCCGTGCCCAGCACGTCCAGACCGGCCTGGTCGAGCTTGAGGCCGACCTCCTCGGCGATGACGGTCGCACCGGTGAGGGTGGCGATGTCGCCGAGCATGGCCTTGCGGCGGTCGCCGAAGCCCGGGGCCTTCACAGCGACGGCGTTGAAGGTGCCACGGATCTTGTTGACGACGAGGGTGGAGAGCGCCTCGCCCTCGACGTCCTCGGCGATGATCAGGAGCGGCTTGGACGCACCGGCCTGGATGACCTTCTCCAGCAGCGGGAGCAGCTCCTGGATGGAGCCGATCTTGCCCTGGTGGATCAGGATGTACGGGTCGTCGAGGACGGCCTCCATACGCTCCTGGTCGGTCACCATGTACGGGGACAGGTAACCCTTGTCGAAGGCCATGCCCTCGGTGAACTCGAGGTCCAGACCGAAGGTGTTGGACTCCTCGACGGTGATGACACCGTCCTTGCCGACCTTGTCCATCGCGTCCGCGATGAGCTCGCCGACCTGCGGGTCCTGCGCGGAGAGCGCGGCCACGGCGGCGATGTCGGCCTTGTCGTCGATCGGGCGGGCGGTCGCGAGGAGCTCCTCGGACACGGCCTTCACGGCGGCGTCGATGCCCTTCTTCAGGGCGGCCGGGGACGCGCCCGCGGCTACGTTGCGCAGACCTTCGCGGACGAGGGCCTGGGCGAGCACGGTGGCGGTGGTGGTGCCGTCACCCGCTACGTCGTTGGTCTTGGTCGCCACCTCCTTCACCAGCTGGGCACCGAGGTTCTCGTACGGGTCGTCGAGCTCGACCTCGCGCGCGATGGTGACACCGTCGTTGGTGATGGTGGGAGCACCGAACTTCTTGTCGATGACGACGTTGCGGCCCTTCGGACCGATCGTCACCTTCACCGTGTCGGCAAGCTTGTTGACGCCGCGCTCAAGGGCGCGACGGGCGTCCTCGTCGAACTTCAGGATCTTCGCCATGGGCTGAGCTGTCCTCTCAAACGAACTGCGCCCCTCGCCACCCGGCTAGTCATTTCGCAGGGGGCCAGGGGCGCAGAACAGAAGCAAACGTGGGTGAATTACTTCTCGACGATCGCGAGAACGTCGCGCGCCGAGAGGACGAGGTACTCCTCGCCGTTGTACTTCACCTCGGTGCCGCCGTACTTGCTGTACAGAACGACGTCGCCGGTCTTGACGTCGAGCGGAAGGCGCTCGCCGTTCTCGAAGCGGCCCGGGCCCACGGCCAGGACGACGCCCTCCTGGGGCTTCTCCTTGGCGGTGTCCGGAATGACCAGGCCGGAAGCCGTGGTCTGCTCGGCGTCGAGCGGCTGGACCACAATGCGGTCCTCGAGCGGCTTGATCGCAACCTTGGAGCTGGTGGTCGACACGATCCGGTCTCCCCCTTCGGAGATCTCACGGGGTTTAACAGTCTGTGGGATGGCGATCGGACCGATCCGTCGTCGCGGGTGCCGGACCTGCCCTGTCGCGCAGTTGTGCTGGCACTCTCCCTGGGGGAGTGCCAGCACTGACACTATGACTGCGATTAGCACTCGGTCAAGCGGAGTGCCAATTCACCACCCTCGCGTGGCGCCGCGGGACCGGCGCACGACCGGACAACGCGGGAGACCGCCCCGGTGTTCCGGCGCCCCTGGATCAGGCGCGCACCGGCCGCATCCGCTCAGACGTAGTCCTCCAGCCGGGCCACGGCGTACCCCTTGTCCGTGACCGTCTTCATGACGCGGCGGACCATGTCGGCCATGGATCCCCCCCAGTCCTCGCGCCCCCGGAAGTGGGTGAGGATGATGTCGCCGGGGTGCAGGTCCTGGTCCCACTCGCGCCACTCCATGTGGTCGGGGAACGCCTCGGCGGCCCACAGGGGCACCGCCTTGATGCCGCAGGACTTGGCGACGCGCAGGGTGTCGCCGTTGTAGTTGCCGTACGGCGGTCTGAAGAGGGTGGGCCGCTTCCCGAAGTACTTCTCGATCTTGTCCTGCTCGCCGCAGATCTCCCGCCGCTGCTCGGCCGCCGAAAGCCCCGGGAGATAGCGGTGGTTGAGCGTGTGGTTGCTGAGGGTGACGCCGCGGGCCTGCATGTCCTTGAAGTAGCCGTAGTCGTCACTCACCACGTAGTCACTGAGGAAGGCGCTGTACGGGATCTTCAGCTCCGCCATCATCCGCAGCAGTTCGGGGTCCTTCTCCGCCCCGTCGTCCATCGTCAGGAAGACGACGCGCTCCTCGGTGGGGACAGTGGTGAAGACCGGCGGCAGCGACTCACCGCCCGCCACCTCGAACCCCTCACGGGTGGCGATGCGGGGCCTCACGGCGGGCGGCGCGGGGGCGGGGAGCGGGACCTTCGCCAGACCCCACTTCTTCGCGGCGGCGACCCGGGCCGCCTGCTCCCGCTCCAGCCGTTCGGCCTTGGCCGCCGCCAGGGCCGGACCCGCCGGCGGAGCGGCAGTCCCCGGCTGACCGGCGGCTCCTGGCTGACCGGCGGCTCCCTGCTGACCGGCGGCCGGCCCCTGCCGCACCGCGGCCCCGCCGTCCGTCCCGTCGGCACACCCGGACGCGGCGGCTCCGGCCAGCAGGGCCACCAGGACCGCGCAGGCCGTTCTGCGGCGTTTCATGGCAGATTTTTCTTTTTGTCTTACTAGCTGCATGGCGCCGCATCCTGCCACCGGGGCACCGGCCACCTCCCGCGACACCTCCGGCGGGCCAGCCGGGTCCCCCGGCTGGCTCACAATGGAACCGTGAACGCCCTTCCCCCTGCCGATCAGGCCGACCCGGCCGACCCGCTCGCCGCCTTCGCCGCCCTGCGCACCCCGGAGGGCGCGGCGCTCCTGGACGAACTGCGCGACCACGACCCCGCCCAGGAGCTGGCGACCGCGACCCGGCTGCGCCGCACGCACCCCGCCGCCCTCGTGTCGGCGGCGCTCGGCCAGGCGCGGCTGCGGCAGCGCGCGGTCGCGAAGTTCGGGGCGGCGGACGCGTATCGCATGTTCTTCACCCCCGACGGCGTGGAACAGGCGACCCGCACCTCGGTCGCCGGCCACCGCGCCGGGCGGTTCGCCGAGCTCGGTGTGCGCAGCGTGGCCGACCTGTGCTGCGGCATCGGAGGCGACGCGATCGCCCTGGCCCGGGCGGGCATCTCGGTCCTGGCCGTGGACCGTGATCCGCTCACCGCCGAGGTCGCCCGCGCCAACGCCGAGGCGCTCGGCCTCCAGGACCTCGTCGAGGTGCGGTGCGCCGACGTCACGGAGATCGACACCGCGCCGTACGACGCGGTCTTCGTCGACCCGGCGCGACGCGGCGGACGGGGCAGGATCTTCGACCCCGAGGCCTACTCACCGCCGCTCTCCTGGGCGACCGAGGCGGCCCTGAAGGCCCCCCGGGCCGCACTGAAGATCGCGCCCGGCGTCCCCCACGAGGCCATCGAGCCGAGGGCCGAGGCCGAGTGGATCTCGGACGGCGGCGACGTGAAGGAGGCCGTGCTCTGGTTCGGCGAGGGCTTCACCCCCGGAGCCTTCCGGGCCACGCTCCTCCCGTCCCGCGCGAGCCTCGTCTCCGAAGGCCCGCTCCCCGCCCCGCCGGTCGGTCCCGTCGGCCGGTATCTCCACGAGCCGGACGGCGCCGTCATCCGCGCGCACCTGGTGGCCCTCGTCGTGGAACGCTGCGGGGGCAGGCTGGTCGACGAGACGATCGCGTACGTCACCAGCGACGCGCCGTACGCGTCGGACGCCACGGCCTCGTACGAGATCACCGACGAGCTGCCCTTCAACATGAAGAAGCTGAAAGCGTTGCTGAGGGAGCGTCAGGTCGGGGTGCTGACCGTCAAGAAGCGCGGCTCGCCGGTCGAACCGGAGGAGCTGCGCCGCAAGATGAAGCTCCAGGGGCCGCACGCCGCCACCGTCTTCCTGACCCGGGTGGCCGGGGCCCCGACGATGCTGATCGGGCAGCCGGTGAAGCGGACCTGATCAGCCGTCCACCGTGACCAGCGGGTCCGCCGGCGCTCCGACGAGCACCCTCAGCACCCAGCGCCGGTGGGCGAACGCCTTGACGAGGCCGGTCAGTCCGGTCACCCAGGCGAGCAGTCCGAGCCCCATGAGCCAGGCCACCAGACCGTACGTCTCCTGGCCCGCCCTGGCGGTCGCCGGAACGGCCACGCAGCCGAACAGGCCCGTCGCGCAGAGCGTGAACGACATCAGCAGCCAGGCGAGGCTCGCCCGCGGCCTGCGCAGCGCCCTGTCCCCCGCCGGATCGCGGTCCAGGCCGCCCCACTCCACCAGGAGCCGGTGGACCCGCAGGTCCCTGGCCACGCCGACCGCCATGAGGACGGCCGCCGGGACCAGCACGGCGGCACCGACCGCGAGACAGACGACCCCCGGAATCCAGCCGAGCACGTCGTAGGCGTCCTCGAACATCAGGAACGCCGATCCCGCCAACGACCAGCCGAGAGCGGCGGTCCCGGCCCACATCCACAGCACTCCGAGCCTCGCGGGGTTGATGAACATCTTCACCAGCTCGCCGAGAATCAGCGCCCGGTCCCTCAACAGGGCGTCGCGGTCGGGCCACGTACGGATCTCCACGGGCGGAGGCGGCGGCGGGAGCGGTGAACGACTGGTCATGGCCCAGACATTACCGAGTGCGCGCGCCGCCCTCCGGCGGTCGTACGGGCCCGTGGGATCAGGTCAGCGGGTACGACGTCCGGCCGGACGCCTCGTCGATCTCGTCGTGCGCCTTGGTGAGCAGCTTCATCGCCAGCTCGTTGAGTGCCCGGGCGCCGGCGATCTCCTCGCCGACCCTCGGCTGCTCCGCGTCGGAGGGGTGGCGGCTGGCGTACCCGTGGGCCCGCACCTCGGTCCCGTCACTGAGCCGCACCATCGCGGCCGCGCGGGTCCGGTGGGTGTCCTCCTCGAATTCCAGCTCGATGTGCCATCCGACGGTGGTCTCCATCATCTCGGTCACCTCCCAGGATTCCTGCTTCCAGGGTGCGCCCGTTCGCCTGCCCGCGCACGGTGTGCGCCGCGGGGCCCAGGCATTCCGCTCAGGCGTCCTGGAGGGCCTTGACGTCCAGCTTCCGCATCCCCATCATCGCCTTCATCACCCGGTCGGCCCGGGCAGGGTCGGGACCGGCGAGCAGCTCGGGCAGCGCACGCGGGACGATCTGCCAGGACATCCCGTACCTGTCCTTCAGCCACCCGCACATGCTCTCCTCGCCGCCCTCGGTGAGCGCGTCCCAGAGCCGGTCCACCTCGTCCTGCGACGCGCAGTCGACGGAGAGGGAGACGGCCTCGGAGAACGTGAACTCCGGGCCTCCGTTGAGACCCATGTACTCCTGGCCCGCGAGCCGGAAGTCGACGGTCAGCACCGAGCCCGCGTTCGGCGACCCCTCGGTCCAGTAGGTGGTGTTCAGGATGCGGGAATCACCGCCGAAGACCGAGACGTAGAACTCGGCGGCCTCCTGGGCCTGGTTGTCGAACCAGAGACAGGGCTTGATCTTCTGCATGGTCTCTCTCCCTCACACGGTCCGGTGCGTCTCAGGACGCTGTGAAAGGTAGACCTCCCCCGGCCCCGGAACTCATCGGGACACGCGGTGCGCACGGGCGAGCAGCAGCTCCCGTTCCCGTGCGTTACGCGTCAGCTCCGCCGCGCGTACGAACGCGGCGCGCGCCTCCCCGCCACGCCCCAGCCGCTCCAGCAGGTCGCCCCGCACACTCGGCAGCAGGTGGTGGCCGGCCGGCGCCGGGTCCCGCGTCAGGGCGTCCGTCAGGGCGAGACCGGCTGCCGGACCCTCGGCCATGGAGACGCCACCGCGCGGTTCAGCTCGACCACCGGTGACGGGGCGGCCTTCGCCGGCCGGCCGTACAGCGCGGCGATGGTCCGCCAGTCCGCGCCTGATCAGCAAAGAATTCCTCTGCGGGTTCCCCGCAGGCAGCGGACCCCGCTCAGCGGCCCGCCGGGCCGAGGGATTCGAAGCGCCACCGGTGCACCGGGCGGCTGATCAGCCCGGCCTCCGGCTCCGGCAGCTCGGGCAGCTCGTCGTCGTACGCCGCCTCCCACCAGGTCAGCACGAGCACCCGGTCCTGCGGGGCGCGCAGCAGCTCGCCGCGCAGCGGCTCGCGGGCCAGCTCGGCGGTCCGGGCCCGGGCCCACTCCAGCAGCTCCGCGCCCCGGCCCTCGGCGGCGCGGGCCTCCCACATCAGCGCGACGGTCATGAGTACAGGTTGTCCTTGCTGATCTCGTGCACATGGTCGTGGTCGTGGTCGTGGCTGTGGCCCTGCACGCCCGGCACGTGGGTCTCGGTCACCGGCAGCGAGGAGTCCGCGGAGAGGTCCAGGTCGGAGACCGGACGGTTGCGCGCCACCATCTCCGCGCCGAGTGCGGCGACCATGGCCCCGTTGTCGGTGCACAGCCCCGGCCTCGGCACCCGCAGCCGGATGCCCGCCTTCGCGCACCGCTCCTCGGCGAGCGCCCGCAGCCGCGAGTTGGCCGCGACGCCGCCGCCGATCATCAGGTGGTCGACGCCCTCGTCCTTGCAGGCCCGGACGGCCTTGCGGGTGAGGACGTCCACCACGGCCTCCTGGAAGGACGCCGCCACGTCCCGTACGGGAACGTCCTCACCGGCCGCGCGCTTCGCCTCGATCCAGCGCGCCACGGACGTCTTGAGGCCGGAGAAGGAGAAGTCGTACGCGGGATCGCGCGAGCCGCTCAGACCGCGCGGGAACGCGATCGCCTTCGGGTTCCCCTCCTTGGCCAGCCGGTCGATGACCGGGCCGCCGGGGAATCCGAGGTCCAGCACCCGGGCGATCTTGTCGAAGGCCTCGCCCGCCGCGTCGTCGATGGTGGCACCCAGCGGCCGTACGTCGTTGGTGATGTCCGGGGCGAGCAGCAGCGAGGAGTGCCCACCGCTCACCAGCAGCGCCATCGTCGGCTCGGGCAGCGGGCCGTGCTCCAGCTGGTCGACGCAGATGTGCGAGGCGAGGTGGTTGACCCCGTAGAGCGGCTTGTTCAGCGCGTACGCGTACGCCTTGGCGGCCGATACGCCGACGAGCAGCGCCCCGGCGAGCCCGGGGCCGGCCGTGACCGCGATGCCGTCGAGGTCACGGGCGCTGATCCCGGCGTCCTTCAGGGCGCGCTCGATGGTGGGGACCATCGACTCCAGGTGGGCGCGGGAGGCGATCTCCGGGACGACACCGCCGAAACGGGCGTGTGTGTCGACGCTGGACGCGACGGCGTCGGCGAGGAGCGTCGTCCCTCGCACGATGCCGACGCCGGTCTCGTCGCAGGAGGTCTCGATGCCGAGTACGAGCGGTTCGTCAGCCATCAGTCTGTCTCTGTTCCTTGTACGGTCAGGCGCATGACGAGTGCGTCGATGTTCCCCGGCTGGTAGTAGCCCCGGCGGAAGCCGATGGGTTCGAAACCGAAGCGTTCGTAGAGCTTCTGCGCGCGGGTGTTGTCGACACGGACCTCCAGGAGCACGGCGGTGCACTCGAAGGCGGTGGCGTGCCGGAGCAGGTCGGTCAGGAGTTCGGAGCCGAGGCCGCCGCCCCACTGGTCGCGGCTGACCGCGATCGTCTGGACGTCGGCGAGGTCACCGGCCGAGGCGAGGCCCGCGTAGCCGACGATCCGGCCGTCGGCGGGGTCCTCGGCGACGACGTAGCGGTGGGTGGCCCGGGGCCCGCGGGCGCGGGCCAGTTCGGACCAGAACATGCCGGCCGACCAGGCGTCCTCGGGGAACAGCGCGTGTTCCAGCTCCAGCACCGGCACGATGTCCCACCAGCGCATCTCGCGGAGCACAGCGGTCGCGGTGGTCACTTGGGGGTGACCACCTTGTAGTTCTTCGGGACCTGGGCGTCGGGCCTGCGCAGATAGAGCGGCTGCGGCGGGAGCAGCGCGGCGCCTGCGGCCAGCCGTCCGGCGGCCAGGGCGGCGAGCGCGCCGGCGGAGACGTGTTCGGGGCCACGGGCGTCCGGGAAGGCCTCGGGGTAGAGCAGCGCGCCGGCGCCGACGACGGGCAGTCCGGCGAGCCGCTCCGCGATGTCGGCGGGCCGGTCGACGGCGGGTTCGCCGTCGCGGGTGCGGGAGTCCTCGTACCGCGCCCAGTAGACCTCCTTGCGGCGCGCGTCGGTCGCGACGGCGAAGGGGCCTTCGAGGCCGTCCCGGCCGGCGGCGTACGCGAGGGCGTCGAGCGTGCACACCCCGTGCACCGGTACGGAGAGGGCGGAGCCGAAGGCCGCCGCGGTGACCAGGCCGACGCGCAGCCCGGTGTACGGGCCGGGGCCGGCCCCCACGGCCACGTCGGTCACGGCGTCGAGCTTCACCCCGGCCTCGGCGAGGACCCGGTCGACGGCGGGCAGCAGCAGCTCCCCGTGCCTCCGGGCGTCGACCTGACCGGTCTCGGCGACGACGGAGGTCCCGTCGTGAAGGGCGACGGTGACGGCGGGGGTGGCGGTATCCATGGCGAGCAGCAGCACACAAACAGCCTACGGCTCCGCCGACTCGGTCAGGGCAGCCCGTGCAGCGTCCCGGTCTGCCCTTCCGCTGCTGGTACCGTCGCCGGGTATACGCGTGTACGACATAAATGCTTGTACGACATGTGACGGACGGCATGTGAAAGGGGACCTCACGGTGGCAAGGGGCAGCTCGGGAATCGTGGCCGGGCTCACTGCCGCGGCGTTGGCCGCGGTCTGTTTCCTCGCCTACCAGGCGTCGGCGAAAGCGCCCGAATCGGTCGCCGTCCCCTCGGCGGAGGCCTCCGGGAAGACGGCCTCCCCCTCCGCGAAGCCCAAGCCCGAGCCCACGAGGGATCCGCTCGCGATCCCGGCGGACTCCGGCACGGGGGCCCGCGTCGTGTACGCGCTCAAGGACCGCCGGGTGTGGATCGTGGACGACAAGGAGAAGGCCCTCCGGACCTTCACCGTCATGCCGAGCACCGTGGACCCGCTGCCCGGCAGCTACGCGGTGACCTCGCGCTCCGGCAGCATCAAGGGCTCGGACGGGGTCCCGATCGAACACGTGGTGCGCTTCGCGACCGTCGACAACGTGTCCGTGGGCTTCAGCGCCGCGCAGGACGACTCCATGGCCAGCCCCGACCCCACGACCAGGACCGGCGGGGTGCGCATGAAGCGGGCCGACGGCAACGTGCTGTGGACCTTCGCCACGGTCGGCGTGAAGGTCGTCGTCGTCCCGTAGTCACGGACGGCTGGGTCAGGCGGTCAGGCGGCGTCGCGCCCTACGCCCTCGGCGTCGCCTTCCTCGGCGTGCTCGTCGCGGGGCGGTGTCGACACCGCCGCCGCGGCGGCGCAGGAGGCCAGCAGGTCCTTCATCGACGTCGCGGACACCGACGGCGCCTCCGCCTGCGGCTCCTGCGACGACTGCGGCTGCACTTCACGCTCGGGTGTCGGCATGCTGCCTCCTCGGGCTTCGTCCAGGGGTGTGGTTAGGTACACCTAACCAATCCCTGTACCCATGTGACCACGACGGGCTGCCCCTGCGCAACATCTTACCGACGCCTTGTCGGAAAGCGTCGGGAAGTCCGGCGCGGCCTCCATCGGCGAGCCCTCCCGGAGCACACGGCGAGGCCCTTCCGGAGCGCGCGGTGAGGCCGCGCTCAGAGCGCCGCCAGCTCCGCGCCCAGCCCCGCCCAGCGCGCGCCGATCCCCACCAGCGTCACCGTGCGGCGCTCGTCGTCCGTGTCGCCGACCGCTCGGTCGATCACCACCCGCAGCCGGTCCTCCGACAGGTCCTCCACCTTGCCGTCGCCCCACTCCACGACGACGACCGACTCCGGGAGCGACACATCGAGGTCCAGGTCCTCCATCTCGTCGAGGCCGCCGCCCAGCCGGTACGCGTCGACGTGGACCAGGGCCGGGCCCTCGCCCAGCGGCGGATGGACCCGGGCGATCACGAAGGTCGGCGAGGTGACGGCACCGCGTACGCCGAGGCCTTCCCCCAGGCCGCGGGTCAGGGTCGTCTTGCCCGCGCCGAGCTCGCCGGTGAGCATCACCAGGTCGCCGGGGGCCAGCACACCGGCGATCCGGCGGCCCAGCTCCTTCATCTCTTCGGGGGACTCGACGGCGACGTCCAGGGTGACGGTGCCCGGTGCGGTGGTGCCGGTCACCGGGCCGTTGTGCGCTGCTTCCATGCCGACCAACGGTAGAGGATCAGCGTGCCTCGGCCGGAACCGCTCCGATCCGCACCAGCAGGTCCGCGAGCCGGTCGGTCACCGTCTCCGGGTGCTCCAGCATCACCAGATGACCGGCGTCCGGCACGATGACCAGCTCCGCCTCCGGGAGCTCGTCCGCGATGGCCTCGCTGTGCGAACTGGGCGTCACGAGGTCCTTGTCGCCGGCCAGGATCAGCACCGGAAGCCCGCGGAAGACGGGCAGCGCCCCGCTCTTGTCGTGCTCGGTGAAGGCCGGATAGAACTCCGCGACCACATCGATCGGGGTCGACTCGATGAGCCGCTCCGCGAACCGCGCGACCGCCGGGTCCACGTCCCGCGATCCGAACGAATACCGCTTGATCAGCCCCGCGAAGAGGTCGGCGGTCGCCCGCCGCCCGCGCTCCACCAGCTCCGCCTGCGAGCCCAGCGCCTTCAGCACCCCGGGCAGCACCCGCCGCACCGCGTTCACCCCGGCCACCGGCAGCCCGAAATTCACCTCGCCGAGCTTGCCGCTCGACGTCCCGACGAACGCGACCGCCGCCACCCGGTCGCGGATCAGCTCCGGATACCGGTCCGCGAGCGCCATCATCGTCATGCCGCCCATGGAGTGCCCGACCAGCACCAGCGGCCCCTCGGGAGCCGCCGCGTCGATGACGGCCTTGAGATCACGGCCGAGCTGGTCGATGCCGACCGGTACGCCCTCGGCCTGCGCCCTGCCCCGCTCGGACCGGCCGTGGCTGCGCTGGTCCCAGTGGACCGTGCGGACCAGGCCGCGCAGCGCCGCCCGCTGGAAGTGCCAGGAGTCCTGGCCGAGGCAGTAGCCGTGGCTGAAGACGACGGTCAGGGGCGCGGGGTCCTTGCTGCCGAAGAGCCTGCGCCTGCGGGGCCCTGAGCCCGTGGGCGTACGCGCACCGGAGCCGCCGCCCGCCCGGTTCGCGACGCCCTCCGGTTCGATCTCGTCGACCTCGTAGTACAGCTCGGTGCCGTCGTCCGCGACCGCCCGGCCGGGCAGTCCCCGCAGCGAGCCGTACGGCCCGGAGGCGTCCAGAGCGAGACGGGCCTTCTTGCGGATGCCCCGGCCCACCGTGAGCCGCTCGACGGCGACGCCCGCGGCCGCCCCCGCGGCGATGACGCCTATCGCCGCCCCGGCGATGCCCGCCCGGCGCCAGCCGGCCGCCGCGACGGCCGCCGTCGCCACCACGTCCTCCGCACTGGTCTCGCTCACGGTGGCGCGCTCCTTCGTCGTCGTCGTTGTCGTCGTCGTCGGGCCATGATTCCGGCCGGACCGCTGGGGCCAGGGTCTCAGTCCCGGCCGGAGTCCTCGTGGAGATGGACGCGGGGGACGCGTGAGCCGATGCGCGTGACGATCTCGTACGCGATCGTGTCCGCCGCCTCCGCCCAGTCCTCCGCGCCCGGCTCGCCCCGGTCCCCCGGCCCGAACAGCACCGCTTCCGCGCCCGCCTCCAGGAGGTCGCCCCCGAGGTCGACCACGAACTGGTCCATCGCGACCCGGCCCGCGATCCTGCGGACGGCGCCTCCGACGAGGACGGGGCCCCGGCCCGAGGCATGACGCGGGATGCCGTCCGCGTATCCGACCGGCACCAGTGCGAGCGTCGTCTCGGCGGGCGTCGTGTAGTGGTGCCCGTAACTGATGCCGTGCCCCGGGGGCACCTGCTTGACCAGGGCGACAGAGGCCGCGAGCGTCATGACGGGGCGCAGCCCGAAGTCGGCCGGGGTCCCCAGCTCGGGGCTGGGCGAGATGCCGTACATCGCGATCCCCGTGCGTACGAGATCGAAGTGGGACTCGGGCACCGTGAGCGTCGCCGGGGAGTTGGCGATGTGCCGCACCTCGGGCCGGACGCCTTCCTTCTCCGCGTACGCCACCATGTCGCGGAACACGTTCAGCTGGGCGGCGATCGACGGGTGGTCCGGCTCGTCGGCGCAGGCGAAGTGCGACCAGAGGCCGGTGATGCGCAGGGTTCCCGCGTCCTCGGCGGCGCGGGCGGCCGAGACGAGTTCCGGCCAGTCGGCGGGCTGGCAGCCGTTACGTCCCAGGCCCGTGTCGGCCTTGAGCTGGACCCGGGCCCGGATGCCGGCCTCCGTGGCGGCGGCGACGACCTCGTCGAGCGCCCACATCCCGCTCACCGACACATCGATGTCGGCCTCGACCGCCTCGCGCCACGGGCCGCCGGGCGTCCACAGCCAGCACATCACCCGGCCGCCGATCCCGGCCGCCCGCAGGGCGAGTGCCTCCTGCGGGGTGGCCGTGCCCAGCCAGGTCGCGCCGGCCTCCAGTGCGGCCCTGGCGCAGGGCACCGCCCCGTGTCCGTACGCGTCGGACTTCACGACGGCCATGAGCTGAGCCCCGGACGCCCGCGCGCGCAGGGTGCGCACATTGGCGCGCAGTGCGGCGAGGTCGATCTCGGCACGGGCTCTCAGGGTCGCTGTCTCGTTCATCGCGCCCAGTGTCTCAGAGCCGTACGCCTGTGCCCTCGACCTGTGTGACCGGTGAGGCGGTCAGCGGTGGTCGAGGGCGTGCTCCAGATGTCCGACGAGGACCGGGACGTGGCTGGCCTGCACGTCCTTCACGGCCGTGACGAGGGTGACGGCGCCGCCCCGACGCAGCAGGGCGAGCAGTTCCTCGACGGCCTCGGTGTGCGCGGGATCGCCGAGCTCGGTGCGGTAGCGGTCCACGAAGTCGTCGTACCGGGTGCCGGAGCGGTCCTCGTGGTACCAGGTGCGGAGTTCCTTCGAAGGGGTCACGTCCTTGACCCACAGGTCGACGGCCGCGTGCTCCTTGGAGATCCCGCGCGGCCAGAGCCGGTCGACCAGTACGCGGGTGCCGTCGTCGTCCTCCGGCGGGTCGTACACCCTGCGCACCCGGATATCGCTGCCGCTGCCCACGACCGGTCACCTCCCGTTCCCGTGCCTCCAGCGTGGATCAGGACCGCACGTCCCGCCACGCCGCCGGTACGGCGTCCGCGACGTCCTGCGCGGCGACCGGCGCCCCGTCCGAGGCCCGGCGCGCCGCGAGCCCGTGCAGATAGGCGCCCACCGACGCGGCGTCGCGCGGCGCGAGGCCCGCGGCCAGCAGCGAGCCGGTCAGCCCGGACAGCACATCACCGCTGCCCGCCGTGGCCAGCCAGGACGTGCCGGTCGGATTGACCCGTACGGGCACGTCCCCGGGCTCCGCGACGAGGGTCGTCGAACCCTTCAGCAGCACCGTGGCGCGGTAGCGCGCGGCCAGTTCCCGCACGGCGGCGAGCCTCCCGGCCTCGACCTCCTCGCGCTCCACCCCGAGCAGCGCGGCGGCCTCGCCGGCGTGCGGGGTGAGGACGGTGGCGGCGGTCCTCGCGCGGACGGCCGAGGCGTCCATCAGCCGCAGCCCGTCCGCGTCGATCAGGACCGGGACGTCGGCGGCCAGCACGTCGGCCACCGCCGACGCCGAAGCCGAGGAGTCACCGAGCCCCGGCCCGGCCACCCAGGCCTGTACCCGTCCGGCCTTCGACGGCGGGCCGGGGTGGACCAGCGTCTCCGGGAAGCGGGCGATCACCGCGGCGGCCCCCGGGCCCGCGTACCGCACCGCTCCGGCGCCGCCGCGCAGCGCTCCCGCGACCGCGAGCACGGCCGCGCCCGGGTACCGCTCCGAGCCGGCGGCCACCCCGACGACCCCGCGCCGGTACTTGTCGCTCTCGGCGCCGGGGAGGGGCAGCAGGGCGGCGACGTCGGCGTACTGGAGGGCCTCCAGGTCCGGCCGTGCGGGCAGTTCCGCCGCCAGGCCGATGTCGACGAGCCGGAGCGCTCCCGCGTGCTCGGCGGCCGGGTCGATGAGCAGCCCCGGCTTGTACGTCCCGAAGGTGACCGTCGCGTCCGCCCGTACGGCGTCGCCGAGCACCTGGCCGGTGTCGGCCTCGACCCCGCTCGGCAGATCCACCGCGAGCACGGGCGCGTGGCCTCCCGTGACCGCCCGTACGAGCTCCGCCGCCTCGGGGCGCAGACCGCCGCGGCCCCCGATCCCCGTGATGCCGTCGACGACGAGGTCGACGGGGCCGAAGGCCCCCAGGTCAGGGCCTTCGAGGACCTGACCGCCCGCCGCCAGCAAGGCGGCCAGCCCGGGGCCGTGGACCTTGTCCGGCGAGGTCAGCAACGCCCGTACGCCTGCTCCGCGCCGGGCCAGCCGGGCCCCCGCGTACAGCGTGTCGCCGCCGTTGTCGCCGCTGCCGACGAGGAGGAGCACCCGGGACCCGTACACCCGCCCGTTGCGCCGGAGCAGGTCACCGCAGGCCACCGCGAGCCCGGCGGCGGCGCGCCGCATCAGCGCCCCCTCCGGCAGCCGTGCCATCAGCGCCTGTTCGGCGGCCCGTACGGTCTCGACGCTGTACGCATGTCGCATACGCTCAACCCTCCGCGATCACCACGGCCGACGCCACCCCCGCGTCGTGGCTGAGCGACACGTGCCAGCTGCGCACCCCGAGCTCGGCCGCCCGGGCCGCGACAGTGCCGCGCACCTCCAGACGGGGCCGGCCGCTCTCCTCGACGCACACCTCGGCGTCGGTCCAGAGCAGCCCGCCCGGTGCGCCCAGCGCCTTGGCCAGGGCCTCCTTCGCGGCGAACCTGGCCGCCAGCGAGGCGATCCCCCGCCGCTCCCCGCCCGGCAGCAGCAACTCCCGTTCCAGGAAGAGCCGCTCGGCCAGCTGCGGCGTACGCCCCAGCGCGGCGCCGAAGCGTTCGATCTCCGCCACATCGATCCCGACCCCAATGATCACGCGCTCACTCACTCACTCGACGGTCACGGACTTCGCCAGATTGCGTGGCTGGTCCACCTCGTTGCCCCGGGCCGTGGCCAGCTCGCAGGCGAAGACCTGCAACGGCACCGTGGCGACCAGTGGCTGAAGCAGCGTAGGCGTAGCCGGGATCGTGATGAGGTGATCGGCGTACGGGACGACCTCCTCGTCGCCCTCCTCGGCGATGACGACCGTACGGGCGCCACGGGCCCTGATCTCCTGGATGTTCGACACGATCTTGTCGTGCAGCACCGAACGGCCGCGCGGGGACGGCACGATGACGACGACCGGCAGCCCCTCCTCGATCAGCGCGATCGGCCCGTGCTTGAGCTCCCCCGCGGCGAAGCCCTCGGCGTGCATGTACGCGAGCTCCTTGAGCTTCAGCGCGCCTTCCATGGCCACCGGGTAGCCCACGTGCCGGCCCACGAAGAGCACGGTGTCATGGGCGGCCAGCGAGCGGGCCAGTTCACGGACCGGCCCCATGGTCCCCAGGACGCGCTCGACCGCGCCGGACATCTCGGAGAGCTGGCGTACGACGGTGCGGATCTCGTCGCCCCACTTGGTGCCGCGCACCTGTCCGAGGTACAGCGCGACGAGGTAGCAGGCGACGAGCTGGGTCAGGAACGCCTTCGTGGAGGCGACGGCGACCTCGGGCCCGGCGTGTGTGTAGAGGACGGCGTCCGACTCCCTCGGGATGGTCGACCCGTTCGTGTTGCAGATGGCGAGGACCTTCGCGCCCTGTTCACGGGCGTGCCGCAGCGCCATCAGCGTGTCCATCGTCTCGCCCGACTGCGAGATGGCGACGACGAGGGTGCGCTGGTCCAGGATCGGATCGCGGTAACGGAACTCGCTGGCCAGCTCCGTCTCGCAGGGCAGCCTGGTCCAGTGCTCGATGGCGTACTTGGCGATCATCCCGGCGTGGAAGGCCGTCCCGCAGGCGACGACGACGACCTTGTCGACCTCTCTGAGCTCGCTCGGCGGGATGCGCACCTCGTCGAGGTGGAGCTCGCCGGAATCGTCGATCCGGCCGAGGAGCGTGTCGGCGACGGCCTTGGGCTGGTCGGCGATCTCCTTGAGCATGAAGGAGGCGTAACCGCCCTTCTCGGCGGCCGACGCGTCCCAGTCCACGTGATACTCACGTACGTCGGCGGGCCGGCCGTCGAAGCCGGTGACCGTCGCCCCGTCCCGGCGCAGCTCGACCACCTGGTCCTGGCCGAGCTCGATCGCGTTCCGCGTGTGCGCGATGAAGGCGGCCACGTCGGAGGCCAGGAACATCTCCCCGTCCCCCACGCCGACCACCAGCGGCGAGTTCCGCCGGGCCCCCACCACCACGTCGGGCTCGTCCGCGTGCACGGCGACCAGCGTGAACGCGCCCTCCAGCCGACGGCACACCTGCCGCATGGCCTCCGCCGGGTCCCCGCCCGAGGAGTACGCCTCGGCGAGCAGATGGGCGACCACCTCGGTGTCGGTCTCGGAGGCCAGTTCGTGGCCGCGTCCGGTGAGCTCCTCGCGCAGGGCGGCGAAGTTCTCGATGATCCCGTTGTGCACGACGGCGACCCGGCCCGCGTTGTCGAGGTGCGGGTGGGCGTTGGCGTCGGTGGGCCCGCCGTGCGTGGCCCAACGGGTATGCCCCAGGCCGGTGTTACCGGCCGGCAGCGGCCGGTCCTTGAGCTCCTTCTCCAGATTCAGGAGCTTCCCGGCCTTCTTCGCCGAGGCCAGACCCCCGTCCGCGAGGACGGCGACCCCCGCGGAGTCGTACCCCCGGTACTCCAGCCGTTTCAGCCCCGCGACCACGACGTCCTGCGCCGACTGCGTCCCGACATAACCCACGATTCCGCACATATCGTCACCATAAGGCCGGTGTCCCCGGCCGGGGTGGCGCGGAGGCACCTGCCGCTGCGCCAGAAGTGTCTCCGACGGCCCGTGAACCGTTCCCGCCGGTACGGGCGACAGGGGGTGCCGGACTCACCGACCGGACCGCCTCGCCCGGCCCTGGCTGTACGGCATCGCCGCCAACCTCACTCCACGCACCGGAGCCCGAGCGCGTGACGGCCGAGCAGGCGGACCCGGACAGCCCTGGCACTCCGGGCCCGGCTATGAGCATCCGGACGGCGTGTGAGGTCCGGAGCCCTCACGCGGCGGCGCAGAAGGCCACCGGTTGCCGCACGGCAGCTCTCGCACCGACACGGCCTCGACCGGCCCCCGGCTCGGTCATCGCCACGCGTCGACCACTTGATCCGGCCCCCAGCAAGCCGTCAGCCCTCGCGCGGCCGCGTCCGTGGGCGGCCTGCGGCTGACGGCCACCAGAGCCGCCCCCCGCGCACCCGGCACCCGCTCGGCCGCCGTGGAGAGAGCGGCAAGATCCCGGGCCCCGAACGGGGTGTCGTCCCGCCATTTCACGGATCCGACGAAATGGACCGCGCCGGCGACGGGCTGCGCGTCGGCGCCGACGAGGTCCACCTCGGGGTTGTTCTGGCGGTTCCACCAACCGCCCACCTCGTTCACCTCGGGGAACAGGTCGTCAGGCAGCCTGCGCAGCAGCGCCTCTCTGATCACGGGTTCCACCGCGCGGCCCCGCCACGACGCCCACGACCGGCTGATCCGGGCAGCCGATACCTCACCCCTGCCGCGTTCCGCCTGTGCGACGGCGTTCTCCAGGTGCGCGAGCCAGAACCGCAGGTAGGTATCGGCGATCCGGTACCGCTTGAGTTTGGGTGCAGGCCGTGTGGACAGCGGAAGGTCCGCTGCCACGATCTTCTTCGCCTCGGTGAGTTCGTTCAGTATCGGAGCGAGAGTCCCGTGCGCGAGTGGCTGCCCGTCCGCGCCCCCGGTACTCGCCGCGATACCGGAGAAGGTCCGTTCACCCGATCCGATCGCCCGCAGCACCCTGCCTGCCTGCAACCGTGCGGGAAACTCCGCGGCCAGGGAGCGCTCGCCCGTGGTCAGCAGCACGGAGGAGGGGTCTTCGACCTGCCGCCGCAGGTAGCCACTGACCGATTCACCTTCCCGCCAGTCGGTCACGACTTCCGGGAAGCCGCCGGTGAGCAGGTAGGCGTCCAGAGCCTCCGGGGCCTCCAGGCCGGTGGAGTCCTGGACGTCGGCCGGACTCAGCGGTCCCACCGTGTACTGGCCCGCTCTCCCGTAGAACGGGTGATCGTACGATGTCAGCCGGTCCATCATGGCGAGGTCGGATCCGAGCAGAAGCAGAAGGACGGGCTTCGCGGACAGATGCATGTCCCAAGCGGTCTTGAGAGCGGCATCGAACCCGGCATCGGCCTCCGCCAGCCACGGCACCTCGTCCAGGACGAGGATCACCGGCTCGTCCGCGGGCAGCGCGGCGGCAAGCGCCGCGAGGGTACGCGCCCAGTCCTCGGGAGGCGCGGCGTGCGCGAGGGCCGCACCGTGCTCACCCATGCCTTCGCCCTCGGCCACGGCATCGAACAGATCCTGCCGGGAGAGCGGCGCCGGGCGGCCACGCGTCGCCTGGAAGAACACGTAGGGACGACCCGAGCGTGCGCAGAACTCCTGGACCAGCCGGGTCTTGCCGATGCGACGACGTCCTTTGACCACCAGCGCCTGCCCTGCGCTGCCGCCGCCGGCCGACAGGACCTTGTCGAGCCAGGAGCCGAGAACCCGCAGTTCGCGACCGCGTCCGGTGAAGGCCACGCCATCCCCCTGAAGTAGGAGCCACTCAAAGTATGAGCCACTCCTACTTTACCTCCGAGAGGTCGATCAGGCCGACCGCACGGCCCGGCCGCTCCGGGACCCGGCCGCTCCGGGACCCGGCCACCGTGCCGGCGGCCCCCACAGGAGGCGGGCCGCCGGGCACGGCCCTGAGTGGCCCGTGCCCGGCAGGCATGTGATCAACTCCGCGCGTATCGCCACCATAGGACTGGTGCCCCTGGCCGGGGCGGCGCGGAAGCACCTACCGCTGCGCCCGAAGTGTCTCGGCCGGCCCCGTGAACCTTTCCTGCGGGTGCGGGCAACAAGGGGTGCCAGACTTACCGACCGGACCGCTGGAGGCCCTGTGCCCGGACGACGACCACCGCCATCGGCCGGGCCGGACGACGCCGAGATGATCGTCCGGTCCCTCGAGGAGCCGGAGCTCTTCGCCGGGCTGTACGACCGCCACGCCGCGGACATCCACCGGTACACCGCCCGCCGCCTCGGGGAGGGCGCGGCGGACGACATCACCGCCGAGGTGTTCCTCGTCGCGTTCCGCGCCCGCGCCCGCTACGACCCCTCCCACCGCCTCGCCCGGCCCTGGCTGTACGGCATCGCCGCCAACCTCATCGGCAAGCACCGGCGCAGCGAGGTACGCGCCCTCAAGGCCCTGGCGCGTACCGGTGAGGACCCCGTCGCCGCGTCCTGGAGCGAGCGCTCGGACGACCGGATCGCCGTCCAGGCGCCGTTGGCCGGCGCGCTCGCCGCGCTCTCCCCCGGGGACCGGCACGTGCTGCTGCTGGTCGCCTGGGCGGACCTTGGCTACCAGGAGGTGGCCGACGCGCTCGGCATACCGCTCGGCACCGTCCGCTCCCGGCTCAACCGCGCCCGCCGCAAGGTCCGCGACGCGCTGCACACCGATCCCGCGTTCACTTCGGACCGACAGGAGCTGAACCCGTCATGGACGAAATGACCCGGCTGCGCGAGCTGCGCGCCGACGCCCCGATGCCGGACCGTTCCGCGCTCGCTCCCGGGCGGCAGCGCCTGACCGATGCCATCGCGGGCAACCGGCGCGGCCGCATGCTGCGGACCGACTGGCGGCTCGCCTCGCTCGGCGCGGCCGTGGCGATCACCGTCGCAGCCCTGCTCAGTACCCAGCTGCTCGGCACGTCCGACCCGCGCCCCACGGGCCCCGCCACGACGGCCGGCGCCCTCGATCTGTCCGGCCCGGCCGCGACGCTGGGTCAGGCCGCCGTGTTCCTGGAGGGCATGACGCCTCCGCCGGAACCCCGCGACGACCAGTGGATCTACACCAGGAACGTGGTGGGGCAGCCGGAGCCGGCGGCCGGGGACGGTCACATGGGCGAGGTCCGGTACGACCCCGACTCCTGGACCCCGTACGGCAACGCGGCAGCGGAGAAGGACCGGTCGGACGACGACCGCTCGGCCCGCGAGATCTACCGGGCCGCCAACGCCCTGCCCGAGGACCCCGCAGCCCTGCTGGCCGAGGTCCGTGAGCTCTACCCCCCCGGAGCCGACAGCCCCGAGAGCAAGGCCGCGCAGACCTTCCGCGGACTGGGCGTGCTCATCGAGTCCTACCCGCTCGCCCCGGACGCCCTCGCCCGCATCTACCGGGCCATGGCCACGGTCCCCGGCGTGGAAATCACCGATCACCTGGTCAAGGACGCGGCGGGTCGCGAGGCCATCGCCGTCACCCGGGAGGAGGAGGGCACCCACCAACGCCGCGAGCTCCTCCTCTCCCCGTACGACTACGGCTACGCGGGCCTGCGCTTCGTGGTCACGGAGGACCACGAGATGAAGCTGCCGAAAGGCATCGACCCGAAGCTCACCGCCGGAGACATCACTCTCACCGAGGCCCGCACCGCCGCGGCCGTCGTCGATGCCGAGGGCGCCACGCCCTGATCCGTACACGGTCCAGTGCCTCCCGGCCGGGGTCCGACGTCCGCTACAGGGGTGCGGACACCGGACCCCGGGCGGAGGCGCATCAGCGGGCCGGAGCCTGCAGGCGGTGCGGCGGGGCGGACCCCCGGCAGGAGGTCCGCCCCGTCTTCAGTGGGTCGTGCGGCAACGGGCCGTGCGACCGGGCTCAGAAGCGGTCCGGGGCACGCTCCGGGAGCGGAGACCCGGGGAGCACGTCCCGCTTCTGGTTCTTCCGTGCCTCCGCGTTCGAGTCGGCCGTCGCCTCGCAGGTCACGTCCTTCGCCGGGAGCTTGCCGGTGAGCAGGTAGCCGTTGACCGTGTCATCCGTGCAGGCGTTGCCGTTCGGGTAGACACCGTGGCCCTCGCCGCCGAGGACGGTGACCATCCTCGATCGCTTCAGGTCGGCGTGCAGGGCCTGACCGCTGGGCAGCGGGGTCTGCGAGTCCCACTCGTTCTGGACGACCAGGGAACCGACCTTGTTGTGCACCTTCGTCGCCGGTTCCACGGACGTGTCCCAGAACGCACAGGGCTTGATGCCGGACGCGAAGTCACCGTAGAGCGGGTAACGGCCCTTGTCCTCGATGGCGTCCTGCCGGTAGCTCTCGGGGTCGCGGGACCACGCGGCCGAGTTGTCGCCGCACACCACGGCCCAGAAGGTCGCCATCATGTTGTCGGACGGCACCTCGGCGGCATCGGCGGCATCGGCGGCGGAGCCTGTCCTCCCGGCCCCCTCGGATCCGGTGAACGCCGCGAGCTCCTTCGCGGAGGCGGGCTCGCCGGCCGCGGCCTTCTTCAGCTCCACGAACGCCTCGGTGGCGTACTCCGGGGTGAAGACCGCCCCGCGCATACCGGCCCGGATGTCATCACCGGTGGTCGGATACCCGTCCACCTCGACGGGCTTCTCGTCGGCCTGCGCGACCAGGTCCCAGAAGGTCCGGTCGACCTCCTTCGGGGTGTCACCGAGGCCGTACTTCTCCGAACGTCCGGCGGCCCATTCGGTCCACCGGTCGAACGCGGGCTCGGCTCCCTCCGCCCACCACTGGATCATCCCCCGCCAGGCGCGCGCCGGGTCGACCGCGCTGTCCAGCACGAACCGGTCGGCCCGGCCGGGGAAGAGCTGGGTGTAGACGGCGCCCAGGTAGGTGCCGTACGAGAACCCCACGTACGTGATCTTCTTCTCGCCGAGGATCGCCCGGAGCAGGTCCATGTCACGCGCGGTGTTGCGTGTGGTGATGTGCGGGAGTGTGTCGCCCGCTTTCTCGTCGCACTTGTTCGCGACGTCGCGCGCCCAGGCGACGTCCTTGTCGAACGTCTCCTCCTTGTACGGCCGCACCCAGTTCTCCTCCTCCGGCTCCAGACCGCAGGAAACCGGGCTGCTCCTGCCCACACCGCGCGGGTCGAAGCCGATGAGGTCGTACTTCTGCCGTGCGGACTCGGGCAGCCGCTCCTGCATCCCCATCGGCATGTAGAGCCCCTCCACGCCCGGGCCGCCGGGGTTGGAGAACAGCACACCGTGCCGTTTGTCGGGCGCGGTGCTCCTGATCCGGGATATGGCCACGTCGATCCGCTTCCCCCCGGGAACCCGGTAGTCGAGCGGCACCTTGATCGTTGCGCACTCCAACGTCGCCGGAGCGTCGGCATCGCACCGCTTCCACTGCGGCTTCTGCTTCACATACCGGTCCAGGGCGCTCTTGGCAGCGGACGAGGAGGCGGTCGACGGAGCGGCGGCCGGAGCGGCGGTGGCCGCCGAGGTGGCGAGCGCGGGCGCCAGCATCGCCGTGACACCGACAGCCAGTACCGGCCCGAGAAATCGTCTACGCACGTCATCGTTCCTTCCGTCGCGTGTTCGGACAGGAACGATCATCCAGGTGGCGCGCATCGGGAACATCGGCCGCGCGGCCCCAACTCCCCTCCCTCCTAAGGAGGATGTGACATCCCTACGTGATCCCCTGGTCGTAGAGGACGGATGCGGGGCCCCGGGTCGTACCGTCCCGTGCCGTACGGATCAGGGCACCTCCGGATCCCCCACGTGACCGACCCCACCCTCCACTCCGTTAAAACTCCCGCAACAATGAGTACGTGATCACTTCGCCCGCACGGAGCCCCCGTCGCACCGAGCACGCGCCGACGCCCTACGTCGACCTGACCCGGGCCGAGTGGAGCGCCCTGCGTGACAAGACCCCGCTGCCGCTGACCGCCGAGGAGGTCGAGAAGCTGAGAGGGCTCGGCGACGTCATCGACCTCGACGAGGTCCGGGACGTCTATCTGCCGTTGTCCCGGCTGCTCAACCTCTACGTCCAGGCCACCTCCGGCCTGCGCGGCGCCCTGAACACCTTCCTGGGTGACGCGGGCAACGGGCACGGCGAGCAGCGCGGTACCCCGTTCGTCATAGGGGTCGCCGGAAGTGTCGCCGTCGGCAAGTCCACCACCGCCCGCATCCTCCAGGCACTGCTGGCGCGGTGGCCGGAGCACCCCCGGGTGGAGCTGGTGACGACCGACGGTTTCCTGCTGCCGATGAAGGAGCTCGAGGCGCGGGGCCTGATGTCGCGCAAGGGGTTCCCCGAGTCGTACGACCGGCGGGCGCTGACCCGGTTCGTCGCCGACATCAAGGCCGGCAAGGACGAGGTGACGGCCCCCGTCTACTCGCACCTGATCTACGACATCGTGCCGGGCGAGCGGCTGACCGTGCGCCGCCCCGACATCCTGATCGTCGAGGGGCTGAACGTGCTGCAGCCCGCGCTGCCCGGCAAGGACGGCCGGACCAGGGTCGGACTCGCGGACTACTTCGACTTCAGCGTGTACGTCGACGCCCGCGCCGAGGACATCGAGAACTGGTACCTCCACCGCTTCCGCAGGCTGCGAGAGACCGCGTTCCAGAACCCGTTCTCGTACTTCCGCAAGTACACACAGGTCTCCGAGGCGGACGCGCTGGACTACGCGCGCACCATGTGGCGGACCATCAACAAGCCCAATCTGCTGGAGAACGTGGCACCGACGCGCGGCCGTGCCACGCTGGTGCTGCGCAAAGGGCCGGACCACAAGGTCCAGCGTCTGTCACTGCGCAAGCTCTGACTCCGGAAAGGGTGCACCGTGCTGCATCTGCGCCTCATCGTGCCCGCCGACCGCACCGACGAGGTGCTCGGGCTGATCGAACGCACCGTGGGCACCGCCCATGTCGCGGTGCTCTCCGGTGCCGCTCGGAACCCGGTGGGCGATGTGGTGCTGTGCGATGTCGCGCGGGAAGCCGGTGACGAACTCATCGGCGGGCTGCGGAAGCTGGAGATCGACGACTGCGGCTCCATCACCGTCGAGAACATGGACCTCACCCTGTCCAGGAGCGCCGACGAGGCCGAGCGCGCGGCGCCGGGAGAGGGCTCGGACGCGGTGCTCTGGGAAGAGCTGAGCGAGGTGACCCACGAGGAGTCGACCTTCAGCGCCACCTATGTGGCCTTCCTCTCCGTCGCGACGATGCTCGCCGCGTGCGGTGTGATGCTCGACAACGCGATCCTGATCGTGGGCGCGATGGCGGTGGGCCCGGAGTTCGGCCCGCTGGCCGGGATCTCGACGGCGCTCGTGCAGCGCGCCCCGAAGCTGGTGGCACGGTCGCTGTGGGCGCTGGTCGGCGGTTTCGCCGCGGCGATGGTGCTGACGGCCGGGTTCGCCTGGCTGATGGACGCGTTCGGGCTGTTCGACGCGGGGATGGTGAGGGCGGACCGGCCCAACACCGGGTTCATCTGGCACCCGGACTGGATGTCCTTCGTGGTCGCCCTCCTCGCGGGCATCGCGGGGACCCTCTCGCTGACGTCGGCGAAGTCCGGGGCGCTGATCGGCGTGGCCATCTCGGTGACCACGGTCCCCGCAGCCGCCAACGCCGCCGTCGCCTTCAGCTACCAGGACCTCCAGCAGACCTGGGGGTCCTCGGGGCAGCTGCTGGCCAATCTGGCGGGCATCGTCCTCGCCGGCACGCTGACGCTGCTGGTCCAGAAGGCGCTGTGGAGCAGGAAGCGCGGCACGGCCCCGGCCCAGGGGTGATGGACCGGCAGTGTCGCGGGCCCGGAAACTGCCGGACACCGCACAGGCGGCGACGGCCCCGCCGATGACACGATGCCGGCCATGAACGAGGCCCAGCACGTGATCTGCCGCCCCCTCAAGCGGCGCGCCCTGTGGTGCCTCGTCGCGCTCGGGACGGCCGCGGCCGTGGCAACCGCCGTGCGCGCGGTGTACCGGGGCACCCTCATCGACGTATGGGTGGCCGGGGGCCTGCTGCTCGCGCTGCTGGGCCTCGTCTTCCTGTACGCGGCCACCGTCCAGGTGATCGCGGACGCCGACGGTCTGCGCTCCCGGACACTGCTGCGCCGCCGGAACATGCCGTGGAGCGACATCGCCGACCTGCGCGTCCACCTCCAGTCCGGGCGTAACCAGGACATCCACCGCGTCGGCGTGCTGCTGCGCGACGGACGTACTCCCCGGCTGCCCCTGCCGCTCAGCGGATCCTCCGCCGACCGGCCGGAGTTCGACGCACAGCTGAACGCGCTCCGCGCGCTGCACCGCCGCCACGGGGCTCCGGAGTCGGACCACGTGCCCGTCCTCTCCCAGCGCACCGCCGGGCGCGGCTCGGCCGTGGCGAAGCTCCTCTGCGTGCTGCTGCTCGCGGGCGCGGGCCTGGCCGCCTGGTTCGTTCCGGTCACCGCGTCGCAGAAACAGGCCTGGATGTCGGCGGTCCCCTGTACCGCCGGTACGACCGCCGCGGAGCGTGGTGAGTGCCTGAGTACCCAGGTCGCGGTGGTCGAACGGACGGAGGTCGGCCAGGGCAAGCAGAGCAGTTGGCTGTACTTCGCCGACGACAGGCCGCTGAACCGGCTCACCGTCTCGCGGGAGGGCGCCCGCGGATTCCGCCCCGGTGACGAGGTCGAACTGACCGTCTGGCGCGGCGAGGTGAGGGTGGTCACCGGCGAACACCACACCTGGCAGGAGCACTTCACCGGCGGCGGAGACGTGGCCGTCATCGCGGCCGGGTGTGCTCTCGCCGCAGGCTACCCCGGTGCCCGGGTGCTGCTGCGCCGTCGCGGGCGCGGGCTGCCGGACGACGAGGTCCTGCCTTCGGCCCTGCCGTTCGCGGGTGCGCTCTTCGGCACGGCCGTGTGGCTGCTGCCCCTCTGCTACCTCCACCCCACGGGCCCGCTCGGCTCCGCCGTGCCCCTCGCGTGGGCGGCCTCGGGCACGGTGGCCACCCTGGGCATGCTCGCCTGGGCCTGGCACGCCACCCGCATCCGCACACCTGAGGACGCCGGAGATGCCGGGGGTGCCGGAGCCTTCGAGGAGGAGACGGAGAGGTTCCTGGCCGCCCGCTTCCTCGAGCACACCGACTACAACCCGCACGACTTCGGCACGCACATCGTCCTGGGAAGCGGTCCGCCCGCGGTGACACCCCACTCCGGCCCGGGCCGGTTCGCGGCGAGGCGGATCCCGGTGGAGCGGCTCACCGTCACGCGGATACGACGTGCCAGGGGCGGCGACGGCGAGACCGTCCACCGCAGCTGGCACATCGCCGAGATCGACGACGCGGGCGAACCGGTCCGCCTCGCGGCCGCGCCGGCCGACCTGACCCGCATCATCCAGGAACTGGGGCGCTACCGCCGCTTGCCGGAAGCCGGAAGGGCCCGGCCGTGAGGCCGGGCCCTTCCGGAAGTTGACGGCACATCAGCCGAGGGCGGACTTCACCACGTCGGCCAGCCGCCCGGCCACCGCGCGTGCCTGCTCCAGGTCGGCGGCCTCGACCATGACCCGTACGAGCGGCTCGGTGCCCGACTTGCGCAGGAGTACGCGCCCGGTGTCGCCCAGCTCACGCTCGGCCTGGGACACCGCGGCGGCGACCTCGGGCGAGGTCTCCACACGGGACTTGTCGACGTCCGGCACGTTGATGAGGACCTGCGGGAGGCGCTGCATCACACCCACCAGGTCGGCGAGCGTACGCCCGGTGGCGGCGACCCGGGCCGCGAGCATCAGCCCGGTCAGCGTGCCGTCACCCGTCGTGGCGTGGTCCAGGACGATGACATGCCCGGACTGCTCGCCGCCCAGCGCGAAGCCTTCGGCCTTCATCGACTCCAGGACGTAACGGTCGCCGACGGCGGTCTGGACCAGCTGGATGCCCTCCCGCTCCATCGCCATCTTGAAGCCGAGGTTCGACATGACCGTGCCGACGACGGTGTCCTTGCGCAGCTGGCCGGCCTCGCGCATGGCGACGGCGAGCACGGCCAGGATCTGGTCGCCGTCGACCTCCTCGCCGGTTCCGTCCACGGCCAGGCAGCGGTCCGCGTCACCGTCGTGCGCGATGCCGAGGTCGGCGCCGTGCTCGACGACAGCGGCCCGCAGCAGCCCCAGGTGGGTGGAGCCGCAGCCGTCGTTGATGTTGAGGCCGTCCGGTTCGGCGCCGATGGTGATGACCTCGGCACCGGCGCGGGCGAACGCCTCGGGGGAGACACGGGCGGCGGCGCCGTGCGCCTCGTCGAGGACGACCTTCAGCCCGTCGAGCCGGTTCGGGAGGACACCGATGAGGTGCGCGACGTAGCGGTCGAAGCCCTCCGCGTAGTCGGTGACCCGGCCCACTCCCGCGCCGGTCGGCCGGGCCCACGGCTCACCGGTGCGGTGCTGCTCGTAGACCGTCTCGATGCGGTCCTCCAGCTCGTCGGCGAGCTTGTGGCCGCCACGGGCGAAGAACTTGATGCCGTTGTCCGGCATGGCGTTGTGGCTGGCCGAGAGCATGACACCGATGTCCGCGCCGAGCGCGCCGGTGAGATACGCCACGGCAGGGGTGGGCAGCACGCCGACGCGCAGGACGTCCACTCCGGCGCTGGCCAGGCCGGCCACGACGGCGGCCTCCAGGAACTCTCCGGACGCACGCGGGTCGCGACCCACCAGGGCGGTCGCCCGATGCCCTTCGAAGGTGCCCGCCTCGGCGAGTACGTGCGCCGCCGCGACCGAGAGTCCGAGCGCGAGCTCGGCTGTCAGATCCGCGTTGGCGACACCGCGCACGCCGTCCGTGCCGAAGAGTCGTCCCACTGGTGTCCTCCGAAGTGCTCCGAAACCACAAACCAAAGCAAGCAAAACAGGGCAAAGCAAGGCCAGGCGCACCAGAAACGGGCGCGCCGGGAACTGCCAGCCCTATAAACGTGCAAGCGTCTTAAGCCGTTATACGCCCGCGAACGCCGATAAACGAACGCCCCAACAGCACGAGGTGTGCCGCCGGGGCGAACGTGTGAAGCAGACGAACAGGCGATTTAGCGCTTGCTGTACTGCGGAGCCTTACGGGCCTTCTTGAGACCGGCCTTCTTGCGCTCGACCGCACGGTCGTCGCGGGAGAGGAAGCCGGCCTTCTTCAGCGTGGCGCGGTTGTTGTCCACGTCCGCCTCGTTCAGCGCGCGGGCCACGCCGAGGCGCAGGGCACCGGCCTGACCGGAGACGCCGCCACCCGAGATACGGGCGATGACGTCGTAGCGGCCGTCGAGCTCGAGCACCTTGAAGGGCTCGTTGACTTCCTGCTGGTGCACCTTGTTGGGGAAGTAGTCCTCAAGGGTGCGACCGTTGATCTTCCACTTGCCGGTGCCCGGAACGATCCGGACGCGGGCGATGGCGTTCTTGCGACGGCCAAGGCCGGCCGCGGGCTGCGGGTCGCCGAAACGGCCCGCGAGCGACTCGGAGGTGTACTCACCCTCGACGGGGACCTCCGACTCGAAGGTGGTCACCTCGGCGAAGGTCTCTTCGCCCTCGGTGCCCGCTGCGTCGTCAGCGGTCGTCTCAACAGTGGTCTCGGCCACGATTCTCCTCAGATCTTTCTGTACGTCTTAGGGGGGAGGCCGGAACTACTGCGCGACCTGGGTGATCTCGTACGGGACCGGCTGCTGCGCAGCGTGCGGGTGCTGGTCGCCCGCGTAGACCTTGAGCTTCGAGATCATCTGGCGACCCAGGGTGTTCTTGGGGATCATGCCCTTGATGGCCTTCTCGACGGCCTTCTCGGGGTTCTTCGAGAGGAGCTCGTCGTAACGCACGGAGCGGAGACCGCCCGGGAAGCCCGAGTGGCGGTACGCCATCTTCTGGGTCTTCTTGTTGCCGGAGAGGTGGACCTTCTCGGCGTTGATGATGATGACGAAGTCGCCCATGTCCATGTGGGGGGCGTAGATCGCCTTGTGCTTGCCGCGGAGGAGGTTCGCAGCCGTGGTGGCCAGACGGCCGAGGACGATGTCCTCAGCGTCGATGATGTGCCACTGGCGAGTGACATCGCCGGGCTTGGGGCTGTACGTACGCACTTCGTAGCCTTCGCTTCTTCAGTGGATGAGGTCCAGACACATGGCACCCCTGAAGCGATCATGCAGCTGGGGCTCACAGTGCCGGGAACACTGCCCGTATGCGAGCCACTGGTAACTGCTCCAGAGAACCTACGCAAGGGCTCTTCGCGTGAGAACGAGAAAGCCCGTACGTATAACAAAGACCGACACTACCCGCCCCGCCCCGGACGGGTCAAAACGCGCCGTCCCTACCGCGCCCGCTCGACCCTGCGCTCGTCCCAGACCGGCTCCGTGGACTCCCGCACGACCCCGTCCGAACCGAAGACCAGGTAGCGGTCGAAGGACTTCGCGAACCAGCGGTCGTGCGTGACGGCCATCACCGTCCCGTCGTACGTCTCCAGTCCGTCCTGGAGGGCCTCGGCCGACTCCAGGTCCAGGTTGTCCGTCGGCTCGTCCAGCAGCAGCGCGGTGGTGCCGGCCAGCTCCAGCAGCAGGATCTGGAACCGTGCCTGCTGCCCACCGGACAGCCGCTCGAAGGCCTGGTCGCCCTGCCGCTCCATCTCGTACCGCCGCAGCACGGACATGGCCCCGCCCCGGTCCTTGGCGTGCTCCGACCAGAGGATCTCGACGAGCGTCCTGCCCCGCAGCTCAGGATGGGCGTGCGTCTGCGCGAAGTGACCCGGCACGACCCGCGCACCGAGCTTCCACTCCCCGCTGTGCGCCACCGTGTCCCCCGCCAGCAGCCGCAGGAAGTGTGACTTCCCCGATCCGTTGGACCCGAGGACGGCGACCCGCTCCCCGTAGTAGATCTCCAGGTCGAACGGCTTCATCAGGCCGGTCAGCTCCAGGTTCTTGCAGGTCACCGCCCGCACCCCGGTCCGTCCTCCGCGCAGCCGCATCTTGATGTCCTGCTCACGCGGCGGCTCCGGCGGCGGGCCCGCGTCCTCGAATTTCTTGAAGCGGGTCTGCATCGCGTGGTAGCGGTTCGCCATGTCGGGGCTGTTCGCCGCCTGCTGCCGCATCCGCAGGACCAGCGCCTTCAGCCGGGCGTGCTCCTCCTCCCAGCGCCGCAGGAGTTCCTCGAAGCGCGCGAACCGCTCCTTACGGGCCTCGTGGAACGTGTCGAATCCGCCACCGTGGACCCATACGTCCGAACCGGCCGGGCTGGGCTCCACACTCACGATCTTCTCGGCGGCGCGCGAGAGCAGTTCCCGGTCATGGGAGACGAAGAGCACCGTCTTGTGGGTCTCCCTGAGCCTCTCCTCCAGCCACCGCTTGCCGGGCACGTCCAGGTAGTTGTCCGGCTCGTCCAGGAGCAGCACCTCGTCCGGGCCCCTCAGCAGCGCCTCCAGGACCAGCCGCTTCTGCTCGCCCCCGCTGAGCGTGCGCACCTCGCGCCACTGCGCCTTCTCGTACGGGACGCCGAGCGCGGCCATCGTGCACATGTCCCACAGCGTCTCGGCCTCGTACCCCCGCGCCTCCGCCCAGTCGCTCAGCGCCTGGGCGTACGCCATCTGCGCGGCCTCGTCGTCCACGGTGAGGATGCGCTCCTCCGCCGCGTCGACGGCCTCCGCCGCCTCCCTGATACGGGGCTGCGCCACGGATACCAGCAGGTCACGGACGGTCCGCTCGTCCCGTACGGAACCCACGAACTGGGCCATCACCCCGAGCCCGCCGCTCACCGAGACCGAGCCGCCGTGCGGCTGGAGCTCCCCGGCGAGCATCTTCAGGAGGGTCGTCTTGCCCGCCCCGTTCGCACCGACGAGGGCGACGACCGCACCGTCGGCCACCCGGAACGAGGCGTCGCCGAGCAGCACCCGTCCGTCCGGTAGGTAGTACTCCAGGTGGCCCGCTTCAAGATGTCCCATGCACAGCATTGTCACGGCAGGCGAACCATTGACCCAACCGGATTACGGTCGGTCTAGGCCCGGACTTCGCGGGTCGTTGATTCGTATGATGTGACCGGTCCGGGCGTGTCCCGGACCGGTGGTGTGGCGTTGGGTGGGGTGTGTCG
>NZ_JBIAIN010000030.1:0-90745 GCF_042871445.1 Streptomyces sp. NPDC005794 | reverse complement strand
CGACACACCCCACCCAACGCCACACCACCGGTCCGGGACACGCCCGGACCGGTCACATCATACGAATCAACGACCCGCGAAGTCCGGGCCTAGAGAGATCGCCCTGCCGGTGGACGTCGCTGACCTGCGCGGACGGTCGGGCACGTCAGTGGACGCAGAATTCGTTGCCCTCCGGGTCCAGGAGCACCTGCCAGGACCCGCCGTGTTCCTCGACCACCCGCAGCACGCTCGCGCCCAGCCCCAGCAGCCGTTCCACCTCGGCCTCGCGCTGCCCGGGGGCCGCGTGGACGTCCAGGTGGAGGCGGTTCTTCACCGTCTTCGGCTCCGGTACGCGCTGGAAGAGCAGCCGGCGTCCGAGCCCGGTTCCGCTCTTCTCCTCGTAGGGATCGTCCGGGTGCCGCACCGCGGCGAGATCGCGCCAGGCGCGGCGCCCGTGCGGCTCGACCGTCGCGGCCTCGGGCACGGCTCCCGCGTCGAGCAGCTCCTCGATCAGGGCGCTGTGGTCCTCGACGGCGTAGCCGAGGGTCTCGGCCCAGAAGCCGGCCTGGGCGTGCGGGTCCTCGGTATCGATGACGAGCTTCCAGTGGAGGGTCATGGAAACCGTTTATACTGGTTACATGAACGCTGCGGCAACGGGCACGCCGGATCCAGGGCTGATCCTTCGTACGCCGCGTGGCCGTGAATTCCGATTCGACCCCGGCGCGCTCTGCCTGGAACTGCTGCTCACCAGTGATCCCGGCGGGCTCCCATGGCACTACGAGACCCTGGGCGAACCCGCCGACCTGGAGCGCTGGGCGGGGGAGAGCCGGCTCCCGGACGGGCTGCGGCTCGTCGTCGGCGCGGCGGAGCTGGACCGCGCCCGTGAACTGCGGGGCGCGCTTTGGCGGATGACGATGTCCCGGGCCCGGGGCGAGGACCTCGCTCCGGGCGACCTGGACGTGGTGAACTCCGCGGCGGCCCGGCCTCCGCTGGTGGCCGCCATGTCGCCCGGCGGCGGCCGGACCTGGGCGCCCGGGGCGACGGGCACGGCACTGCTGTCGACGGTCGCCCGTGACGCGGTGGACCTGTTCACCGGCCCGTACGCCCACCGCATCCGCGCGTGCGAGGCACACAACTGCGCCCTGCACTTCGTCGACACCTCGCGCCCCGGCAGGCGCCGCTGGTGCGCGATGGGCCGGTGCGGGAACCGCAACAAGGTACGGGCGCACCGTGCCCGCCTGACGGACCCGGCGACGCCGGAGGAATGAGGCAGGGGGCGTGCGCGGCCGTGGCTGCGCCCGGCCGGCGGGGTCTCAGTGCTGGGGGCAGGCCGCGCAGGTGTGCCGGCCGCACGCGGTCAGCAGTTCCCCGGCCGCCGTGCTCACCGCCGGATCGCCGTCCGAGGCCAGCCGCTCGGCCGTCGCCCGGCCGGCCAGGACCGCCAGGTGCGCGTCCCTGGTCCACTCCGGGTGGTGCGCGTGGCCATGGGCGAGGATCGTCCCCAGCAGGCCGAGCACCCCGGCGCGGTCCTTCACGGTCTCCATGGCGGCGAGTTCCCACAGGAACGGCACCGTGGCGACCGTGGCGTCGAACACGGCCATGGCGCCGATCCACTGCCCGAGATCGCTCAGCGCGTCCTCGGCCGACTCGCTGTCGCCCCAGGCGATCCGCGACAGCATCCCGGGGACCTGGGAGGCGGAGCCCTGGGCATGACGCAGCTCATGCCACTGAACGTGCCTCATGTCCTTCAGGATCGTCCCCATCCGGGCACTCAATCAGCCTTTGCGGGTGCCGTCCACCATGCCTGCCCCACGCATCGGATCCGGCTCCCGCACCCCGTCCAGCGCATCCAGATACCGCCGTACCGCGTGGTGGTCGTCCGCGTCGGCGATCAGCCCCACGTGGTTGTCGGGCCTGATCACGACGACGGTGTCCCCGCCGATGCCGTACGCCGTGTGCGCGTGGCCTTCCCGGTCGTGCAGGGCCTCCGGGCCGGCGGCGGCCGTCCCGGGCTCCGGGGCGTCGGCGCCGTACACCCGGAAGGCCCGCACCGCGTCGCCATGGGCCGCGGTCGCCTCCCGGAGCGCCCGCTCCGCGCCGGCCCCGAAGCCCAGCAGCGTGAGGTGCGGACCGGCGAAGGCGTGGAACAGGCGGGTGGGCGCGCCCGTGGCCGCCTCGGCGCAGGGGGCGTCCGGGGCGCGGTCGCCGGAGCGCAGGCAGGCGTCGCCGGCGCGGGCGAGGGAGCTCCATCGGTAACCGCGGTCGAGGCCCGTCGTCGACGGGGAGATGGCGGTGTCGAGCCCGCCGCCCGGCTTCCTGATCGCCTCCAGCGTGTCCCGCAGCCGCTCCGAGGCGAGGTCCAGCGTCCAGGCGGCGACGGGCAGCCGCTCCTCCTCGTAGGTGTCCAGCAGCCCCGTGGCCGCCCGCCCCCGCAGCACCTGGGCGAGCTTCCAGCCGAGGTTGAAGGCGTCCTGGATGCCGGTGTTCATGCCCAGCCCGCCCGCGATCGCGTGCACATGGGCGGCGTCCCCGGCGAGGAACACCCGGCCCACCCGGTAGCGGTCCGCCATGCGCACGTTGACGCGGTACGTGGAGAGCAGCGTCGCCTCGGTGAGGTGGCCGGCCGGAAGCCGGGTGTGCCGGGTGAAGAGGCGCCGGAAACCGTCGAGGGAGGGGGCGAGCGGCCGGCCGTCCACGTCGCGCTCCGGGCCCGCCTGGTACCACCAGCCCGCCCGGGTGCCGGGGACGGGGCAGAGCATGACCGCTCCGTCCCCGTCGAACCACTGGTGCCAGACGCCGCGGTCCAGGACGCCCGGGGTGATCTCGACGTCGCCGCAGACCATCACCTGCTCCTCGTCCGTCTCCCCGTCGAACGGGACGCCGAGCAGTTTCCGTACGCGGCTGTGGGCGCCGTCGCAGCCCACCACGTACCGCGCGCCGGTGCCGGAGCCGTCGGCGAAGCCGACGGTCACCGACGTGCCGTCGTCGGTGAGGCCCACGACCTCGGTGCCGGTCTCCACGCCCACGCCGTAGTCCGCGAGGCGGTCGCGCAGGATCTCCTCCAGCCGCCATTGGGCGATCAGCCGGCCACGGTCGTAGGGGGCGTCCGGTGTCGGCGAGGAATCGGCGTACAGGTCGGTCTGGGTGACCGGCACACCGTCGCGGTACTTGCGCATCGGGAGCGGCGGCGAACCCGCTGCCAGCACCGCCTCGACGATCCCCAGGTCCTCCAGAACCTCCAGGGAGCGGGGGTTGGGGCCCTTGGACCGCGAACTGCGCGGGAACTCAGGCGACTTGTCCACGATCCGCACGCCGATGCCGCGCCGGGCGAGATCGCAGGCCAGTGTCAGTCCGGTCGGGCCCGCGCCCACGATCAGTACGTCGGTCATGTCTGCTCCTCGGTCGGCGTTCCCGAACACAGAGAAACGCAACCGAGTTAAAAAAGCAACCTGGTAACTATTTAATGGGCGAGGTGTCCGAGGCGTCCGAGGTGTCTGTGTCCGGCGCGGAAACGGAGGCCGTCGTGACGGGCGCGGCGCTCTCCGCCGCCCGTACGGCCAGGCGCAGTGCCTCCGCCCTCGTGCGCCGCGCCGTCCGCAGCGCGTCCCAGGTCAGCAGCATCAGCGCCACCCAGACCAGCGCGAAGCCGGCCCACCGCTCGGGCGGCATCGCCTCGTGGAAGTACAGGATGCCGAGCGCGAACTGGAACACCGGCGCCAGATACTGCAGCAGGCCCAGGACGGACAGCGGCACCCGGATCGCCGCGGCGCCGAAGCAGACGAGCGGGATCGCGGTGACGAGTCCTGTCACGGCGAGGAGCACCCCGTGCCCCGCGCCGCCGGCCAGGAACGTCGCGTCGCCGCTCGCCCCGAGCCACAGCAGGAAGCCGAGCGCCGGTACGAACAGCACGGCGGTCTCGGCGGCCAGGGACTCCAGGCCGCCCATGTTGACCTTCTTCTTCACCAGGCCGTACGTCGCGAACGAGAACGCCAGCACCAGCGAGATCCACGGCGGCTGCCCGTAGCCGATCGCCAGGACGAGCACCGCGGCGAAGCCGGTCGCCACCGCGGTCCACTGCACCGGCCTCAGCCGCTCACCGAGCAGCAGGACGCCCATGGCGATCGTGACCAGCGGATTGATGAAGTAGCCGAGCGACGCCTCGACGACATGGCCGTTGTTGACGGACCAGATGTAGAGACCCCAGTTGACCGAGATCACGGTCGCGGCGATCGCGATCAGCCCCAGCCGTCGGGGCTGCCGCACCAGCTCGCCGACCCACGCCCAGCGGCGCAGGAACAGCAGGGCGACGCCGACGACGCCCAGCGACCACACCATCCGGTGGGCGAGGATCTCCACGGCCCCCGACGGTTCCAGCAGCGGCCAGAAGAGGGGCACGAGGCCCCACATCCCGTACGCGCCGATTCCGTACAGCAGGCCTGCCCGCTGTTCGTTCTTCCCCTTCACGGGCCCTCCCGGCACTCCTGCGTCGACGAGCCGCCGACTGCATGACGGTAGCGCCGGAAGGGGCCCCTGTCATTGCCGTCTCACGGGAACGGTCGTGACAGATGCCGGGAATGCCTGTTCAGGCGGTGGCGACAGCCGCGGCGACCGTCTCGGCCAAGGGGGTGGACGGCCGGCCGATCAGGCGGGCCAGGTCGCCGCTCGTCCCGGCGAGCAGGCCGCGCGCGATGGCCTCGTCCACATCGACGAGGATCGCGGCGAAGGGCTCGGGCAGCCCGGCTCCGACGAGGATCTCCTGATGGACGGCGGCCGGCACGTTCTTGTGGACGATCTCCTTGCCGCTCGCCGCGGCCACCACCGCGGCGTACTCGGTCAGCGACCAGGCCACGTCGCCGCTCAGCTCGTAGACCGCGCCGAGGTGCCCCTCGCCGGTCAGCACGGCGGCGGCCGCGTCCGCGTAGTCGGCCCGGGTGGCGGAGGCGATGCGCCCGTCACCCGCGTTCGCGACGACGGCGCCGTGCTCCAGGACGGGCGCCAGATTCGCCGTGTAGTTCTCCGTGTACCAGCCGTTGCGCAGGAAGGTGTAGGGGAGTCCGGAGTCCAGGATCAGCTGCTCGGTCACCTTGTGCTCGGCGGCCAGCTGGAAGTCCGCGTCGGGACCGCCCAGTACGCCGGTGTACGCGAGCTGGGCGACGCCCGCGGCCTTCGCGGCGTCGACCACGGCGGTGTGCTGCGGAACGCGCCTGCCGACCTCGTCGGCCGAGATCAGCAGCACCCGGTCACCGGCCCGGAACGCGCCGGCGAGGGTCTCGGGCCGGTCGTAGTCGGCGATACGGAGCTCCACGCCCCGGGCGGCGAGCGGGGCGGCCTTCTCCTTGTCGCGGACGACCGCCGCGACCGACTCCGCGGGGACCGTGGCGAGCAGCCGCTCGACGACGAGACGGCCGAGCTCGCCGGTGGCTCCGGTGACAACGATGCTCATGGGGTTTCCTCCTGGTGCGCTGATCCTGGGGTGCTCTCTCCTCGCTCACTGTAAGAGGTGCACTTTCTCTGCGAAAGTACCCACTTTGAAGTAAGGTACTGGCATGAGCGTAAGTGTGATCAGGGCCCCGAGCGTCAACCAGCCGATGTGCCCCTCCCGGCTGGTGCTGGAGCACGTCACCAGTCGCTGGGGGGTGCTGGTGCTCGCCGCGCTGCTGGAGCGGTCGTACCGTTTCGGCGAACTGCGCCGCACTGTGGGCGGTGTCAGCGAGAAGATGCTGGCCCAGACCCTGCAGACGCTGGAGCGGGACGGCTTCGTGCACCGGGATGCCCGGCCCGTGATCCCACCGAGGGTGGACTACTCGCTGACCCCGCTCGGCAAGGAGGCCGCGGAGCAGGTCTGGGGCCTGGCCCGGTGGGCGGAGCGGCGGCTGGACGCGGTGGAGGGCGCCCGCGAGACATACGACGAGGCCCGGAGCCAGTCGGCTCCGAGCCCCGTCGAACAGGCGTGACGGCGGATCAGCCGACCACGGTCCATGTGTCGCTGCCGGCCAGCAGGGTGCTCAGGTCACCCTTGCCGTGCTGCTCGATCGCGGTGTCGAGCTGGTCGGACATCAGGGAGTCGTAGACCGGGCGCTCCACGCTGCGCAGGACGCCGATGGGTGTGTGGTGCAGGGTGTCGGCGTCCGCCAGCCGGGACAGCGCGAACGCCGTCGTGGGGCTGGGGTTGTGGGCGTCGTGGACGAGGATCTGCGACTGGTTGTCCTCGGTGACCGCGACGACGTTCAGGTCGCCGGTGAGGGGGTCGCGGACGACGCCCTTGGAGCCCTCGGCGCCGAAGCGGATCGGCTTGCCGTGTTCGAGGCGGATGACCGCCTCCTCGGCCCGCTCCTTGTCCTTGAGCACCTCGAAGGCGCCGTCGTTGAAGATGTTGCAGTTCTGGTAGATCTCCACCAGCGCGGTGCCCGGGTGGTCGGCGGCCGCGCGCAGGACCGAGGTGAGGTGCTTGCGGTCCGAGTCGACCGTCCTGGCCACGAAGGAGGCTTCGGCGCCCAGGGCGAGGGAGACCGGGTTGAAGGGGGCGTCCAGGGAGCCCATCGGCGTGGACTTGGTGATCTTGCCGACCTCGGAGGTGGGGCTGTACTGGCCCTTGGTGAGTCCGTAGATCCGGTTGTTGAACAGCAGGATCTTGAGGTTGACGTTGCGGCGCAGGGCGTGGATGAGGTGGTTCCCGCCGATGGACAGCGCGTCGCCGTCCCCGGTGACGACCCAGACGGACAGGTCGCGGCGGGAGGTGGCCAGGCCCGTGGCGATGGAGGGGGCGCGGCCGTGGATGGAGTGCATCCCGTAGGTGTTCATGTAGTACGGGAAGCGGGACGAGCAGCCGATGCCGGAGACGAAGGTGATGTTCTCCTTGGCCAGGCCCAGCTCGGGCATGAAGCCCTGGACGGCCGCGAGGACCGCGTAGTCACCGCAGCCCGGGCACCAGCGCACCTCCTGGTCGGACTTGAAGTCCTTCATGGACTGCTTGCCCTCGGCCTTGGGGACCAGCTGGAGGAGTTCGTTGGCGTTGGCGTCAGGCACCGTTGGCCTCCTTGAGGACTGTGGCGAGCTGCTCGGCCTTGAAGGGCATTCCGTTGACCTGGGTGTAACTCTGGGCGTCCACGAGGTACTTGGCCCTCAGCAGCATGGCGAGCTGGCCGAGGTTCATCTCGGGGACCACGACCTTGTCGTAACGCTTCAGCACCTCGCCGAGATTCCGCGGGAAGGGGTTGAGGTGGCGCAGGTGGGCCTGCGCGATCGTGTCGCCGTCCGCGCGGAGCCGGCGCACCGCGGCGGTGATGGGGCCGTAGGTCGAGCCCCAGCCCAGGACCAGGGTCCTCGCGCCGGCCGGGTCGTCGACGTCCAGGTCGGGGACCTGGATGCCGTCGATCTTGGCCTGGCGGGTGCGGACCATGAAGTCGTGGTTGGCCGGATCGTAGGAGATGTTGCCCGTGCCGTCCTGCTTCTCGATCCCGCCGATCCGGTGCTCGAGTCCGGGGGTGCCCGGCACGGCCCAGGGGCGGGCCAGGGTCTCCGGGTCCCGCTTGTACGGCCAGAACACCTCGGTGCCGTCCGCGAGTTCGTGGTTCGGCCCGGTCGCGAACTGCGTCCGCAGGTCGGGGAGGCTGTCGACCTCGGGGATCCGCCACGGCTCGGAGCCGTTCGCCAGATACCCGTCCGAGAGCAGGAACACCGGAGTCCGGTAGGTCAGCGCGATCCGGGCGGCGTCCAGCGCCGCGTCGAAACAGTCCGCCGGCGTCCTCGGCGCCACGATCGGCACCGGCGCCTCACCGTTGCGCCCGAACATCGCCTGCAGCAGATCGGCCTGCTCCGTCTTGGTCGGCAGACCGGTCGACGGGCCCCCGCGCTGGATGTCGATGATCAGCAGCGGCAGCTCCAGCGACACCGCCAGTCCGATCGTCTCCGACTTCAGCGCCACACCCGGGCCCGACGTGGTCGTCACACCCAGCGACCCGCCGAACGCGGCACCGAGAGCCGCCCCGATCCCGGCGATCTCGTCCTCCGCCTGGAACGTCCGCACGCCGAAGTTCTTGTGCCTGGACAGCTCGTGCAGGATGTCGGAGGCCGGAGTGATCGGATACGAGCCCAGATAAAGCGGCAGATCCGCCTGTCTGCCCGCCGCGATCAGACCGTACGACAGGGCCAGGTTCCCGGAGATGTTGCGGTAGGTGCCCGTCGGGAAAGCCTGCGACGCCGGAGCGACCTCGTACGAGACCGCGAAATCCTCCGTCGTCTCGCCGAAATTCCATCCCGCGCGGAAAGCCGCCACATTGGCCTCGGCGATGGCCGGCTTCTTGGCGAACTTCGCCCGGAGGAATTTCTCCGTCCCCTCGGTCGGGCGGTTGTACATCCACGACAACAGCCCCAGCGCGAACATATTCTTCGACCGCTCGGCCTCCTTGCGGGAAAGCCCGAACTCCTTCAACGCCTCGATCGTCAAGGTCGTCAAGGGCACCGGATGCACGTTGTACGCCTCGAGCGAGCCGTCCTCGAGAGGGGACTCGGCGTATCCGACTTTCGCCATCGGGCGCTTGGTGAACTCATCCGTGTTCACAATGATGTCGGCCCCACGCGGCACATCGGCGATATTCGCCTTCAACGCCGCCGGGTTCATCGCCACCAGCACGTTCGGCGCGTCGCCCGGTGTCAGGATGTCGTGGTCGGCGAAGTGCAACTGGAACGAGGACACACCCGGCAGCGTCCCGGCAGGCGCCCGGATCTCGGCGGGGAAGTTGGGCAGCGTCGACAGGTCGTTCCCGAACGACGCCGTCTCCGACGTGAACCGGTCACCCGTCAACTGCATGCCGTCACCCGAGTCACCCGCGAAGCGGATGATCACCCGGTCCAGACGGCGGATTTCCTTCTCGGTGGCACCCGTGCGATCAATGCGGGGGGCACGCTGCTCCCCGACGACAGCCTCGCTGGTCTCATCGGACTTTCCGGCTGGGCTACTGACCTGGCTGGTCACTGAACTGGACCTCCCTCGGGGCGGCGGCTCGGGACCGGCCGACCCGCCGGCGGTCCAGGCCCCACCCTACTTCTGTAAGGGTCGCCTTCCTTGGACCGGTCATATGGTGGACGCGTTTCCAGGACATGAATGCGTCACGCTCTGCCATATTTTGCGGTCCTCTCGATCACCGGACGAACCCCCTTCGGTTCTCAGCCTTTCGTCCTAGGTCGTGCAAGCCCGGGGCTCGCTCGGGGGCGGGTGATCATCCAGATGATCGCGGATAGATCATCGCGTTGTCAGGAGTTCAGATAAGTGAGAACGGCGAGAACGCGCCGGTGATCCCCGTCACTGGGTGCCAGGCCGAGTTTCAGGAAGATGTTGCTGACGTGCTTCTCCACGGCTCCGTCGCTGACCACCAGCTGGCGGGCGACGGCTGAATTCGTACGTCCCTCCGCCATTAGACCGAGGACCTCCCGCTCGCGCGGCGTGAGCCCCGCCAGCACGTCCTGCTTGCGACTGCGCCCCAGCAGCTGAGCCACCACCTCGGGGTCCAGCGCGGTCCCGCCCTGTGCCACCCGCACCACGGCGTCCACGAACTCCCTGACCTCGGCGACCCGGTCCTTCAGGAGATAGCCCACCCCCCGGCTGCTGCCGGCCAGCAGTTCGGTGGCGTACTGCTCCTCGACGTACTGCGAGAGCACCAGCACCCCGATGTCCGGGTAGTCCTTGCGCAGTTGTACGGCCGCCCGCACACCCTCGTCGGTGTGGGTCGGCGGCATCCGTACGTCGGCGACCACCACGTCCGGCAGCGCGTCCTGCCCCGCGAGGTCGCCCACCGTCCTGATCAGCGCCTCGGCGTCCCCCACCCCGGCGACGACGTCGTGCCCGAGATCGGTCAGCAGCCGGGTGAGCCCTTCCCGCAGCAGCACCGAATCCTCGGCGATGACGACCCGCACTCTTTCCTTCACGACGTTGTGTCCCCCACGGTCGGTGTTCCTTGTGTACGCCGCTGTGCGCGCCGCCCTGTGCGTCCAGCATTCCAGCATCGGCGCCCCGGCGGGCCGTGTGCGAGCGGTTCCGGCACCACCGGACGCGCCGCAGTGCCCCGGCCGCCGTGGTGGCGGCCGGGGCACTGCGGCTCCGGTCTCGTGCGCGGCTCCGGCTCGTGGCGGAGCCCGTGTCTCAGCCCCGCCAGGGCAACTCGGCGGTGACCGTCGTCGGGCCGCCGGCGGGGGAGTCGATGACGAGGATGCCGTCCACCGCGTCCAGCCGCTCCGTCAGCCCGGCAAGACCGCTGCCCGTCGACACCCCGGCTCCGCCGCGCCCGTCGTCGGTGACCTGGAGCATCAGCCGGTCCGCCGCCCGCCATACGTCGACCGAGGCACGGGTGGCCCGGGCGTGCTTGCTGACGTTCTGGAGGAGCTCGGAGACGGTGAAGTAGGCGATGCCCTCGATGGCCTGCGCGGGCCGGGACTCCAGGTCCACCACGACCTTCACGGGGACGGTGCAGCGGGAGGCGATGGCGGAGAGTGCGGCGTCGAGTCCTCGGTCGGTGAGGACGGCGGGGTGGATGCCGCGGGCGAGGTCGCGGAGTTCCTGGAGGGCGACCTTGACCTCTCCGTGTGCCTCGTCGACCATGCGGGCGGCGGCTTCGGGGTCGTGGCCGAGCTTCTCCTTCGCCAGGCCCAGGTCCATGGCGAGGGCGACGAGCCGGGCCTGTGCGCCGTCGTGGAGGTCGCGTTCGATGCGGCGCAGGTCCGCGGCAGCGGTGTCCACGACCACACCCCGGTCCGACTCCAGCTCCGAGACCCTGGAGGCCAGCCGGGACGGGCCGAGCAGGCCCAGCACCATCAAACGGTCCACGGACACCAGGCCACGGATGATCCACGGGGTGACCAGGACGAGAGCCAGACCGAACGCGCTGGTGACCGCCAGCTCGAAGGGGGAGTCGAGGTAGACCTGATGCGTCCCGTCGCCGTACAGCTGTATGCCGTCGATACCCGCGTACACCGGAAAGACCCAGCGCCACAGCGGGTAGGTGAACGCGGCCCAGCCGTAGGACCAGAACGTCACCGCCACAGTGAACGCGAACACCGCCCAGGGCATGTGCAGCACCGCGTAGAGCAGATGCCGCCAGGACGCGCCGCTCCTCAGCACCGCGCCCACCCAGGACACCACGCCGCCCTTCCCGCGCACCGGCTCGGGCTCCGCGACGTCCAGCTTCAGCAGCCCGCGTGCCCGGCCCCGCTCCACCACGCCGAAACCGCGGCACATGACCAGGCCGACCGCGAGGATCGGGATGCCGACGAAGGTGATCAGCATGCCCAGGCCCAGCGACACCATGGTGACCGCGACGCTGAACAGCACCACACTGATCGGCAGGCTCAGGAGCACGTAGCCCAGCTCGCGCCAGGTACGCGCCTCGAAGGGCGCGCGCAGCGCCGGGGGGAAGAAGTGCTTCGCCGGGGGGTAGCTCCCCGACCCGGAGCCGGGGCTGTGGTGGTCCCGCGAGGCGGGTCCGTATGCCGTGGCCATCAGTGGCGTCCGTCCGTTTCTTCTGAGCGGGAACTCCCCGCGGGCCGATGCAGCGGCTGATGACTCAAGACTGCTGTGCGGGGGATCCCGGCACCATGAGGAGGGTCTCCGTATCCGGCAGGGGGTTTACCCCACCACGGCGACACGCCGTCCTGCCTCGCCGGGCGGTGCCGTTCTGCCTCGCCGTGCCGTGCCGTTCAGCCTCGCTGGGCCGTGTCGCCTCCGGGCCGTGCCGTGCCGCCTCCGTGTCATGCCGTGCCCGCCCGTGCGGTCTCCGCGTCCGAGCGGTCGCGCCAGGGCAGCTCCGCGGTGACCGTGGTGGGGCCGCCCTCGGGGGAGTCCAGGACGAACAGCCCGTCGACCGCCCCCAGCCGCTCCGCCAGCCCCGACATGCCCGTACCGCCGTCGAGCCGGGCGCCACCCGTCCCGTCGTCCCGGACCCGGAGCATCAGCCGGTCGCCTGACCGCCACACGTCGACCGACGCCGCACGGGCGCGGCTGTGCTTGCTGACGTTCTGGAGGAGCTCGGAGACGGTGAAGTAGGCGATGCCCTCGATGGCCTGCGCGGGCCGGGACTCCAGGTCCACCACGACCTTCACGGGGACGGTGCAGCGGGAGGCGATGGCGGAGAGTGCGGCGTCGAGTCCTCGGTCGGTGAGGACGGCGGGGTGGATGCCGCGGGCGAGGTCGCGGAGTTCCTGGAGGGCGACCTTGACCTCTCCGTGCGCCTCGTCGACCATGCGGGCGGCGGCTTCGGGGTCGTGGCCGAGCTTCTCCTTCGCCAGACCGAGTCCCATGGCGAGGGCGACGAGCCTGGCCTGCGCGCCGTCGTGGAGGTCGCGTTCGATGCGGCGCAGGTCCGCGGCGGCGGTGTCCACGACCACACCCCGGTCCGACTCCAGCTCGGCGATCCTGCGCTCCAGTTCGTCGGAGGGCGAGAGCAGGGCCCGTGCCATCGCCCGGTCCGCGTTCGCCAGCCCGCGCGCGAGGTACGGGAGTACGGGCCAGAGGACGAACAGGCTCACCAGCGTCACGGCGAACGTCACCACGCCCCACGGCAGCCGGATGAACGAATACAGCAACGTCCGCCAGCCCACCGGGTCCTTCAGGCCCGACCACAGCCAGGTGAAGAAGCCCTGGCCCCGGCGGCTCCGGGCCATCGGGCTCGGCTCCTCGATCCGCAGCCCGAGCATCCGCCGCGCCCGGCCGCGTTCGGCCCGGCCGAGCCCGCGCGCGCCCTGGAGCCCCAGCGCGAGCAGCGGCAGTCCGATCACGGTGACGGAGAGCGCGGCGCCCACACCGACCAGGAACACGGTGTAGACGAACCCGGCGATCGCCATCGGCAGATTGGCCAGGAGATGCGCGATCTCCTTCCACGTCCACGGGTCGAAGGCGAAGCGCGCGGGCGGCGGCCGGTCGTTGTCCGGCAGGGAGGGACTCATGGTCATACGGCCAGCGTGCCGGGCCGGAGGCGCCCACGCCATGGGGTTCGTGGGTGGGGCCGAGTAGGGATAACCCCCCTCCGCGCCGCGCCACCCGTGTCACCTCCTGTCCCGCCTGTTGTGCGACGGGTCTGCTTACCGTCTCTTTAACAGGGCCTAGACTCCCGTGCGTACAGACCGTCGAACAGGTTGAGGGAGCGAGGGACGGACGTGGCGGACGTACCGGGACCGACCGTTCTCGCGTCGGACTACTTCCAGGGCTATTCCGTGGTCGGACTGCTCGCCCTGGTGGGCGTGCTGTTCGTGGCCGTCGCCTTCGGGGCCGGCCGGCTGCTGAGGCCCGTGGTTCCGACGCCGGAGAAACTCCTCACGTACGAGTGCGGCGTGGACCCGGTGGGGGAGGGCTGGGCCCACACCCAGGTGCGCTATTACGTGTACGCCTTCCTGTACGTGATCTTCGCCGTCGACTCGATCTTCCTGTTCCCGTGGGCGACGGTGTTCGCGGCCCCCGGATACGGGGCGACGACGCTGGTGGAGATGTTCATCTTCCTCGGTTTCCTGGCCGTGGGACTGCTCTACGCATGGAAGAAGGGCGTCCTCGAATGGGCGTGACGAGCCGGCCGAACCCCGAACCCCCCGTGTCGTTGCCCGATCCGACGCTGCTGCCCGAGCCGAAGAAGCTCGGCGTACTGTCGCGGCTCGCGCCCGAACCGATGAAGGTGGTCCTCAACTGGGGCCGCCGCTACAGCCTCTGGGTCTTCAACTTCGGACTCGCCTGCTGCGCCATCGAATTCATCGCCGCCTCCATGGCCCGGCACGACTTCATCCGGCTCGGCGTCATCCCCTTCGCGCCCGGCCCCCGGCAGGCCGACCTGATGGTCGTGTCCGGCACGGTGACGGACAAGATGGCCCCGGCCGTGAAGCGTCTCTACGAGCAGATGCCCGAGCCGAAGTACGTCATCTCCTTCGGTGCCTGCTCCAACTGCGGCGGGCCCTACTGGGATTCGTACTCCGTGACGAAGGGCGTCGACCAGATCATCCCCGTCGACGTGTACGTACCCGGCTGCCCGCCCCGGCCCGAGGCGCTCCTCCAGGGCATCCTCAAGCTCCAGGAGAAGATCGCCCGCGAGTCGCTCGCCGAGCGGTACGCCACCGAGGACACGGCCCGTCCCTCGGCCGCCGCCCTGCGCAGTGGTCTCGTCGCAGCCCCGAAGGCGCCGGGGGAGGAGCGGCAGTGACGACCGCCTCGGACACCTACGACCGGCTGCCCGACGCCGTCACCGACGTCTTCGGCGAGCACGCCACCGCGGCGCACGCCTATGACCTGCTGACCGTCGACGTTCCCGCCGCCTCCTGGACCGCGGCCCTCGAAACGGCCCGCGACGAGCTGGGCTGCACCTATTTCGACTGGCTGAGCGCGGTCGACGAGCCGGGCACCGGCTTCCGGGTCTGTGCCCATGTCGCGGCCCTCGGCGGCGGAACGGTCCGGCGCCTGCTGCTCCGTACGACTGTCCCGCACGACGCGGCCACCCTGCCCACCGCCGTCGGCGTCTACGCGGGCGCGGCCTGGCACGAGCGCGAGACGCACGAGATGTTCGGCATCGCCTTCGAGGGCCACCCGCACCTGGTCCCGCTGCTGCTGCCCGAGAGCTTCGAGGGCCACCCGTTGCGCAAGGACTTCGTCCTGGCGGCACGGGTCGCCAAGGCGTGGCCGGGGGCGAAGGAGCCGGGCGAGTCCGAGCACGGCGGGCCCAAGCGGCGCACCATGCTGCCGCCGGGCGTGCCCGATCCGAACGAGTGGGGCCCGCTCAAGGGGCAGCTCCCGCCCGCCCCGGCCCGGTCGGCCCGAGGAGCGCGCGCGACGGGCGACCGGCCGGTGCGCCGGGCCCCCAGCGTGAGCGAGGGTTCGGCGGCGCAGCGGCCGGACGCGGCGGAGACGGCGGACGCCCCGCAGACCCCGCCACCGCGCCGCACCCGCAGCGCGTCCCAGGGCTCGGCGAGCCAGGCCTCAGGACCGGCAGCCACGCCTCCGGCCGGCCCGGCAGCCACGCCTCCGGCCGGTACGCCGGACGCGGGCGCCACGCGGAGCGGCGACGACGCGGAGCGCGGGACGGGCGCGGCCGGAAGCGCGGACGCACCGTGGCACGACGCGCGGCCGGCCTTCGACGACACCCCGAAGCGGCCGACGCCGGAGCGGCCTGAGCCGTCGGAGCCGGAGCAGCCGTCGGAGCCCGCATCGGCACCGGAGCCCGCATCGGCACCGGAGCCCGCATCGGCACCGGAGGCCGCATCGGCACCGGAGGCCGCATCGGCACCGGAAGCCGAGCTGTCGGACGCTCCTGCGCAGGGTGACGCCGACCGCGACTCCGACAGCGGCACTGCCCCGGGCCCTGCCCCCGCCCCGGACCCCGACTCCTCGTCCCGAACCGACCGTTCCGCCGGTCCCGACCGTCCCGCCGGAGGCGATACCGCGTGAACGACGTACTCGACGTCGCCCTCCGCCTCGTCATCGTCTTCGCCGTGTTCATGGTGGTCCCGCTCGTCGTGGGGCAGGCCGAACACAAGGTGATGGCCCACATGCAGGGCCGTCTCGGCCCCATGTACGCAGGCGGGTTCCACGGCTGGGCCCAGCTCGTCGCGGACGGGGTGAAGTTCGCGCAGAAGGAGGACATCGTCCCGGCCGACGCGGACCGCCGCATCTTCCAGCTGGCTCCCGCCGTCGCCCTGCTCCCGTACCTCCTCGTGATCGTCGTCATCCCGATCGGCCCCAGCGAGGGAGCGGTCGGGCAGGTCATCGACGCGGGCATCTTCTTCGTGCTGGCCGTCATGGGGATCGGTGTGCTCGGCTCGCTGATGGCGGGCTGGGCCTCGGCCAACAAGTTCTCCCTCCTCGGCGGCCTCCGCACCGCCGCTCAGCTCCTCGCGTACGAGCTGCCGATGCTGCTCGCCGCCGCGTCCGTGGCCATGGCGGCCGGTACCGTCTCGCTCCCCGGCATCCTCAACGCCTTCGAGTGGTGGTGGCTGCCCTGGCAGATCGTCGGCGCCCTGGTCTTCTTCGTGGCCGGGCTCGCCGAACTCCAGCGCCCGCCCTTCGACATGCCGGTCGCCGACTCGGAGATCATCTTCGGGGCGTACACCGAGTACACGGGTCTCCGCTTCGCCCTGTTCCTGCTCGCCGAGTACGCGGGAATCGTCGTCCTGTGCGGGCTGACGACCGTCCTCTTCCTGGGCGGGTGGCACGGGCCCCTCGGCGCCGACGGGCTCGGCTGGGTCTGGACCCTGCTCAAGACCGGCGTTCTCGCGTTCGTCGTCATCTGGCTCCGCGTCACCTATCCCCGCCTGCGCGAGGACCAGCTGCAGAAGCTCGCCTGGACCACGCTCATCCCCCTCGCTCTCGCGCAGATCGCGCTCACCGGCATCGTGAAGGTGGCGATCAACTAGTGCCTCCGATCCCCGGCTCAGGCCTGGCCAAAGGTCTCGCCGTCACCCTGCGGACCATGACGAAGCGCACGGTCACCGCGCAGTACCCGGACGTCCAGCCCGAACTGCCGCCCCGTACCAGGGGCGTCATCGGGCTGTTCGAGGAGAACTGCACGGTCTGCATGCTCTGCGCCCGTGAATGCCCCGACTGGTGCATCTACATCGACTCCCACAAGGAGACGGTGCCCGCGGCCGCCCCCGGTGGCCGCGAGCGCAGCCGCAACGTCCTGGACCGCTTCGCGATCGACTTCGCCCTGTGCATGTACTGCGGTATCTGCATCGAGGTCTGTCCTTTCGACGCGCTGTTCTGGTCGCCCGAGTTCGAGTACGCGGAGACGGACATCCACGAACTCACCCACGAGCGCGACAAGCTCCGCGAGTGGATGTGGACCGTTCCCGAACCACCCGCGCTCGACCCGGGAGCCGAGGAACCCAAGGAGATCGCCGCCGCCCGCAAGACGGCCGACAAACTCCAGGCCCAGGCAGAGCAAGAGGCGCAGGCGGCGCGAGAGGCCCAGACAGCCCAGGACGCCCAGTCGGGTCAGGCAGCAGAACAGGAGGGGCAGGAGTGACCCTCGCGGCCACCGCCGGCCATCCCGGTTTCCTCTCACCGACCGGCGTCGAGATCGCCTTCCTCCTGGTCGGACTCGCCACTCTCGGCGCAGCACTCATCACCGTCACGACGAAGCAACTCGTGCACGCGGCCCTCTGGCTCGTCGTGGCACTCGGCGGCATCGCGGTGGAGTACCTCCTGCTCACGGCCGAGTTCATCGCGTGGGTACAGGTCCTCATCTACATCGGTTCCGTCGTGGTCCTCCTCCTCTTCGGACTGATGCTCACCAAGGCCCCCATCGGGCGTTCCCCGGACGCCGACTCGGGCAACCGTTGGATCGCCCTGGGCGCTGCCGTCGCCTCCGCCGCCGCTCTCGTCTGGGTCGTCGTGGACGCCTTCCGCACGACCTGGATCAATCTGGACGGCCCGGCCCAGGGCTCCACCAAGGCCTCCGGAGAATTCCTCTTCCGGCACTGGGTCCTGCCCTTCGAGGCACTCTCCGTCCTGCTGCTGGCCGCCCTCGTGGGCGCGATCGTCCTGTCCCGCAAGGACCGGCCGGACCGCGGGAACCGCCAGGGCGGCACGGGCGGCACCAGCGGCACGGGCGGCACGGACCGGCCGCGCGGCCGAGCGGCCGGGCCCGTCGTCGACCGTCCCGTCGCCGACCGTCCCGTCGCGAACCGGGAGGACAAGAGCTGATGCACCTCGCCTATCCCGCCGTACTCGCCGTCCTCCTCTTCTGCACCGGGCTGTACGGGGTACTCGCCCGCCGCAACGCGATCCTCGTCCTGATGTCCGTCGAGCTCATGCTCAACGCCGTCAACCTCAACCTGGTCGCCTTCGACGTCTGGCTCCGCGACGCCCTCCACGCCGGACAGGCCCTCACCCTCTTCACGATCGCGATCGCCGCAGCCGAGATCGGCATCGGCCTCGCGATCGTCCTGGCCGTCTACCGCAACCGCGGCAGCTCGGACATCGACCGCCTCCGCGACACCGCGGAGACCGACGACGCCGACACACTCCCCGACGAGACCGACGCCGATACCGCCCGGGGAACCACCGCAGACCAGGCCACTGCTCCGGCAGGGAAGGCAAAGAAGGCAGAGGCCACCGCGTGACCACCACGACCCTCGCCGTCCTCGTCCCCCTCCTCCCCTTCCTGGGCGCCGCCGCAGGACTTCTCCTGGGCAGGTCCGCGCCCGGCTTCGTCCGCCCCCTCGCCGTCCTGCCGACCGTCCTCGCCGCCGTACTCGCCGTCGTCGTCGCCGTACGCCAGGGAGGCGGCCGGCCCATCGACGCCGCGACCCAGCTGACCCCCACCGGCTCGGTCCCGATCGACCTGGCCCTGCACCTGGACGGCTTCGCCGTCCTCGTCGCCGTCCTCGTCGGTCTCGTCGCCACCTGCGTGCAGATCTACTCGACGGCGTACCTGAAGGACGACGCCCGCTACCCCTCGTACGCGGCTCTCGTCTCCCTCTTCACCTCCGCGATGCTGCTCGTCGTCTACTCCGGCGACCTGATGGTGCTCCTGGTCGGCTGGGAGATCATGGGCATCTGCTCGTACTTCCTCGTCGGCCACTACTGGGAGACCCCCGAGGCTCGCGCCGCCTCGCTCAAGGCCTTCCTCGTCACGAAGCTCGGTGACGTCCCCTTCCTCATCGGCCTGTTCGCGCTCGCCGCCGACACCGGCACCTTCCGCATCACCGGCATCCTGGCCGCCGTCAACAACGGCGGACTCGACCACCCCACCCTCATCGCCCTGCTGCTCCTCGCCGGAGTCGCGGGCAAGTCCGCGCAGTTCCCCCTGCACACGTGGCTGCCCGACGCGATGGCCGGCCCCACCCCCGTCTCCGCGCTCATCCACGCCGCGACGATGGTCGCCGCCGGCATCTACTTCGTGGCCCGGCTCCTCCCCGTCTTCGCCGCCTCCGGCGCAGCCCTCGTCGTCCTCGCCGTGATGGCGGCCGTCACGATGATCGGCTCCGGAATCGCCGCACTCGCACAGGACGACATCAAGCGCGTCCTCGCCTACTCGACGATCGGCCAGCTCGGCTACATGTCCGGCGCCCTGGCCGTCGGTGACCGCGGGGCAGCCGTCTTCCACCTCCTGTCGCACGGTGCGTTCAAGGCCGTCCTCTTCCTCGCGGCGGGTGTCGTCATCCACGCGGCGGGAACCAACTCACTGGCCGCCATGTCCCGCATGAGCGGGCTGACCAAGCGCATCCCCGACGCCTACTGGACGATGACCGTCGCCCTCCTCGCGCTCGCCGCCATCCCCCCGTTCGCCGGCTTCTTCTCCAAGGAAGCCGTCCTCGTCGCCGCCGAGCACACGGCCCTCGGGCAGCGCGACGTCGCCCCGGCCGCGGCCGGCTGGACGATCCTCGTGGCCGGGCTCGCCGCCGCTGTACTCACCGCGGCCTACGCCACCCGGCTGTGGCTCCTCGCCTTCCGCGGACGTGGCCCCGAAGTGCCCGACCACGGCCGGCAGCCCGTCGCGATGACCTCCGTCCTCTGGGTCCTCGCCGTCCCCACCATCGCCTTCGGTCTCACCGCCGGCGCCCTCACCGGATGGTTCGACGGACACGACCTCACCCCCTCCCTCACGACCGCCGTGCTCTCCACCGGCGTCGGACTCGTCGGCGGGCTCGTCACCTACGGCGCATGGCGCCACACCACGGCGCTCGCCGGCCGCCCCCCGGTCGGCGCGGTCGCCGCCCACCCCGGTGCCGAACCCGCTCTCGTGGAGGCCGAGGCGATGGCCTCGCACACCGCGGTGTACGGCACCATCGCGGGCGCCCCGGACCCCTCGGACCCCGGCCGGCTCCTGCTGGGGCCGCTGCACCGCCACGCCGTCACCGGCTTCCACCTCGACGCCCTGTACACGGCGCTGTTCGTCCGCCCCGTGCAGGCCGCCGCACGCCTCGTACGCTTCCTGGACCGTGAGGTCGTCGACACCTACGTACACGGCTCGGGCAGCATCGCCCGCGGACTCGGCACCGTGGTCCGCCGCGCCCAGACCGGCAACGTGCAGACCTACCTCGGCGCGCTGCTCGCCGGAACCCTTGTCCTGGCGATCGCCGCCGTCGTCTTTGCCAACGTCTACGCCGGGGCGTGAACCGTGTTCGATATCAGCGCATCCGTGATGCAGTTCCTTCTGGCGTTCATCGTCGTCGCCCCGCTCCTCGGCGCGGCCGCCGCGCTCCTGCCCGCCCCGCCCGGGCTCAAGGGCAGGAACCCCGACCAGGCAGTGCTCCGCCACGGCGTGACCGTCACCGGAGCCGTACTCCTCGCCGCGCTCGTCCTGGCCGCGGGATTCGACCACGACCACCCGTCGAAGATGCAGGCCACCACGGACATCAGCTGGATCCCCGCACTCGACGTGCGGATCCACCTCGGCACCGACGGCATCTCGCTCCCCCTCCTCGTACTGACCGCGCTGCTGACCTTCCTCTGCGCGCTCCACAGCTACTTCAAGCTCCCCGCAGGCCCCTCCCCGAAGGCCTTCGTCGCTCTGGTCCTCGTCCTCGAGTCCGGCACCCTCGCGACCTTCGCCGTCCTCGACCTGCTGCTGTTCTTCCTGGCCTTCGAGATGGTCCTCATCCCGATGTACTTCCTCATCGCCCGCTGGGGCGGTGACCGGAAGCAGCCCGCCGCCTGGAAGTTCATCCTCTACACGCTGCTCGGCTCCGTGATCATGCTGCTGGGGCTGCTCCTCATCGGACTGAAGAGCGGCACCTTCGACATGGTGGCACTCGCCACTGACAACGGCCGCGGACTCACCACATCCGTGCAGGTCATCGCCGTACTGGCCGTCGGGATCGGCCTGGCGGTGAAGACCCCGATGTGGCCCCTGCACAGCTGGCTGCCCGACGCCCACACCGCCGCCCCGACCGTCGGCTCCGTCCTCCTCGCCGGGGTCCTGCTGAAGATGGGTACGTACGGATTCGTCCGTATCCTGCTCCCCGTCGCCCCTGACGGGATGCAGACCTTCGCGCCGTATCTCGCGGCGTTCGCCGTCGTCGGGATCATCTACGGCTCCCTCGCCTGCCTGGCCCTCGCCCGTCCCGGCGCCAAGGGCGACCTCAAGCGTCTGATCGCCTACTCCTCCGTGGGCCACATGGGCTTCGTGCTGCTCGGCATCGCGACCATGACCCCCACCGGTGTGAACGGCGCGCTCTTCGCCAACATCGCCCACGGCCTCATCACCGGCCTGCTGTTCTTCCTGGTCGGCGCCATCAAGGACCGCTACGGCACAGCCGACCTGGACACCCTCGCCGGCGCCACCGGAGCCGCCCTCTACGGCCGGGCGCCCCGGCTCGGCGGCCTCCTCGCCTTCGCCGCCGTCGCCTCGCTCGGCCTCCCCGGCCTCGCCGGGTTCTGGGGCGAGATGCTGACCCTGTTCGGCGCCTTCGACCCCGCCGAAGGGCTCAGCCGCCCCGCCTTTCTCACCTTCATGTCCATCGGCGCCTTCGGCACCCTGCTCACCGCCGCGTACATGCTGATCGTCGTGCGCCGCGTCTGCATGGGCGAGCACCGTGAGCAGGCACACCCGGTCGCCGACATCCAGCGCTACGAATTCGCCGCCTGGACCCCGCTCGCCGCCCTGACCGTCCTCGCCGGACTCTGGCCCGCCGTCCTCCTCGGCCTCACCGACCCGGCCGTGCAGAAGCTCCTCGCAGGAGGGAAGTCGTGACTGTGGCAGCCGACAGCGCAACCGGGGCGGCGAGCCTCGTCCAGTCCGTCGACTGGCTCGCGATCGCACCGCCCGTCATCGCGGCGTCCGTGGCCCTGCTCGTCCTCGTCGCCGACCTCTTCGTCAGCGAACGGCGTAAGCCGCTCCTCGGCTACGGAGCCGTCGCCGGGCTCGTCGCCGCGCTCGCCCTCCTCGTCCCGCTGCGGGCCGGGGACCGCTCCACCTTCTGCCTCACCGGCGGGACCCAGGCCTGCAGCTACACCGCCGACCACTTCGCGCTCGTCATCCAGGCCCTCGTGCTCGGCGGCGCGCTGCTCACCGCGCTGCTCTCGATCGGCGACACCCGCAAGCTCCCCGCGGGCGAGTTCTGGTTCCTGCTGCTGTCCTCCGCCGCGGGTGCCGCACTGCTGCCCGCAGCCCGGGACCTCGCCACCCTCGTCGTCGCCCTCGAGGTCGCCTCGCTCCCCGCGTTCGCCCTCGTCGGCATCAAGCGCGGCGACCGTCGCTCCTCCGAAGCGGCCCTGAAGTTCTTCCTCTCCTCCGTCGTCGCCACCGCCGTCATGCTCCTGGGCGTCAGCTTCGTCTACGCGACCACCGGCACCATGCACCTCACGGAGATCGCCGCCCGCCTCGACGACGTACCGGACGGGTTCTCCACCCTCGCCGAGACCGGCGTCGTCCTCACCCTCGTCGGCTTCGCCTTCAAGACGGCCGCCGCGCCGTTCCACTTCTGGGTCCCCGACACCTACGTGGGAGCTCCGCTCCCCATCGCCGCCTACCTCTCGGTCGTCGGCAAGGCGGTCGGCTTCTCCGGCCTCATCCTCGTCACGGTGATCGGCTTCCCGGCCTACGCCGATGTCTGGGGGCCCGCCCTGGCCGTCCTCGCCGCACTCACCATGACCATCGGCAACGTCGCCGCACTCCGGCAGACCGCGACCCGCGCCCGGAGCGCCGTACGCCTCCTCGCATGGTCGTCCGTCGGCCAGGCCGGCTACCTCCTCGTCCCGATCGCCGCCGCCGCGTACTCCAGCGACGATCAGATCGGCTCCACCGTCGCCTACGCCCTGATGTACGCCGTGGTGAACCTCGGAGCCTTCGCGGTGGCCGCTCTCGTGGCCCGCAGCCACCCCGGCAACCGGCTCGGCGACTACCGCGGCCTGTACGCCACCCGCCCCCTGGCCGCGCTCGCCATGGGCTTCTTCCTGCTCTGCCTGGCGGGGCTGCCGCCCGGCATCATCGGCCTGTTCGCCAAGGTCACGGTCTTCTCCTCGGCCGTCGACGCCGGCCTCGGCTGGCTGGCCGTCGTGATGGCCGTCAACGTGGTGATCGCGTTGTACTACTACCTCCGGTGGACCGCCGCCCTCTTCAGGGCACCGGAGACGGCCCCGGCCTCCGAGGGCGTGCCCAGCGTGCCCGTGCACCGGGTCCCCGCCCCGCTCACCTGGGCGATCACCCTCACCGCCGTCGCCGGAATCACATTGTCCGGTGCTCCCCAGCTCATCCTCAGGTTCGCCGCGGTCAGCCTCTTCTGACAGCTCCGACCAGCTTGCCCGTGAAGCCGCGGACAGGGCATGGTCATGCGTGCACACGTCACGTAAAAACACGCAAGAAGAGCAAAGAGGAGCCAGAGCGGTGCTGAACGGGTTCAAAGATTTCATTCTGCGCGGAAACGTCATCTCCATGGCCATCGGCCTCGCCGTGGGAGCCGCGTTCACCGCTGTCGTCACCGGCTTCAGCAACGCGTTCATCGTCCCGCTGATCGGCCTCTTCACCCGCGGAACCGGCGACTTCAGCAAGGCCACCTTCACCGTCGACGGTGCGATCTTCCCCTACGGCCTCTTCATCAGCGCCGCCATCGCCTTCATCATCACGGCCGCCGTTCTCTACTTCCTGGTCGTCGTCCCCATGGCCAAGGTCCAGAACCGCTTCTCGGCCAAGGAAGAGGAGCAGAAGGCCGACATCAAGGCCGCCCTCCGCGACTGCCCCCGCTGCTACAGCGAGATCCCTGCCATCGCCTCCCGCTGCGCCCACTGCACCAGCGAGGTCGAGCCCGACGCGGAAGCCCGCGCGCTCGCAGAGCTCCCCGCCCAGCGCTGACCCGCTGCCGCACGCCCGCAGGCTCGCCCACCCGTACGGCCGCAGGCTCGCCCACCCGTACGGCCGCAGGCTCGCCCACCCGTACGGCCCAGGGGCGGATCCACCCCGGATCCGCCCCTGCTGCCTGTGCCCCCGGCCACCTCGCACAAGGGAACTAGCTCCCTTCGCCTCGCGTTGACCAGTACGGGAAGCTCCACTGGGGAGTGGAGCACCACGAGCAAGGGTTCCCCTGCTGCACCACTTGGAGGGCGTACCGTGCACCGCCGGCACAACGGGCTGAAAACCGCTGTACTCCTCGGGGGCCTCTCGGCCCTCATCATCGTCATCGGCAGCTTCTTCGGACGGACCGGCCTGATCGTGGCCCTCCTCGTCGCGCTCGCCACCAACGCCTACGCGTACTGGAACAGCGACAAGCTCGCCCTGCGTGCCATGAGGGCACGCCCGGTCAGCGAATTCGAGGCACCGCAGCTCTACCGCATCGTCCGCGAGCTCTCGACCGCGGCACGCCAGCCCATGCCCCGGCTGTACATCTCCCCGACGCAGGCACCCAACGCCTTCGCCACCGGCCGTAACCCCCGGAACGCCGCCGTGTGCTGCACCGAAGGCATCCTCCAGATCCTCGACGAGCGCGAACTGCGCGGCGTCCTCGGCCATGAGCTGAGCCATGTCTACAACCGCGACATCCTCATCTCGTCCGTCGCGGGTGCCCTCGCCTCGGTCGTCATGTTCCTGGTGAACTTCGCGTGGCTCATCCCCGTGGGCCGGTCCGACGACGACGAGGGCCCCGGGCTCCTCGGGATGCTCCTGGTCATGATCCTCGGCCCGCTCGCCGCCTCCGTGATCCAACTGGCCGTGAGCCGTTCCCGTGAGTACCAGGCGGACGCGTCCGGGGCTCAGCTCACCGGCGACCCGCTCGCCCTGGCGTCCGCCCTGCGCAAGCTCGATGCCGGAACCAAGCAGCTCCCGCTCCCGCCCGAGCCCCGGATCGAGACCGCGAGCCACATGATGATCGCGAACCCGTTCCGGCCCGGCCAGGGCATGTCGAAGATGTTCTCCACCCACCCGCCCATGGCTGAACGCATCGCCCGACTCGAGCAGATGGCAGGGTATCGACCATGAAGACAATTCTGAACGTCATATGGCTTGTCCTGTGCGGGTTCTGGATGTTCCTGGGCTACATAGCCGCAGGAGTCCTGCTCTGCATCACGATCATCGGCATCCCCTTCGGACTGGCGGCGTTCCGTATCGGCGTGTACGCCCTCTGGCCCTTCGGCTACACCGTCGTCGACCGTCACGACGCCGGAGGCGCCTCCCTCATCGGCAACGTCCTCTGGGTGATCCTGGCCGGCTGGTGGCTCGCGCTCGGCCACATCTTCACCGGCATCGCCCTGTGCGTCACGATCATCGGCATTCCGCTGGGCATCGCGAACTTCAAGCTCATCCCGGTCTCGCTGATGCCCTTCGGCAAGGAGATCGTCCGCACGGACCAGCCGTTCGCGACCCGCTGAGGGCGCCCGGCGGGCAACCGCACCCGTCCCCGCAGGCGTCCTGGCTTGCAAGAACAAGTGACGGGTAGGAACGTGAACATGAGCATTATCAGTTGGATCATCCTCGGGCTGCTGGCCGGCGCCATAGCCAAGTTCCTTCTGCCGGGACGCGACCCCGGCGGCATCATCGGCACCACCCTCATCGGCATCGTGGGGGCCTTCCTCGGCGGCTGGCTGTCGTCCCGCTTCCTCGACCGCCCGATCAGTACGGACTTCTACGACACGGCCACCTGGGTCGCGGCCATCGCCGGATCCCTCGTCCTGCTGATCGCCTACCGGCTGCTCTTCGGCAACTCCCGCGACCGCCGCTGACCCCGCCCGCTCAGGCCCCGGACATGGCTACGGGGCGGGCCACGCCGACCGGCATGCCCCGCCCCGCCCACGACCCGCTGCACACGGCAGCGAACCGTCTACCGGTAGTTGGCGAACTGCACCGCGAAGTCGAGGTCCTTGCCCTTGATCAGCGCCTGCACGGCCTGCAGGTCGTCCCGGCTCTTGGAACTGACCCGAAGCTCGTCGCCCTGGACCAGCGCCTTGACGCCCTTCGGGCCCTCATCGCGGATGATCTTCGCCACCTTCTTGGCGTTCTCCTGGGAGATGCCCTCCTCGATCGTGGCGAAGATCTTGTACTCCTTGCCGGAGAGCTGCGGCTCGCCCGCGTCCAGCGACTTCAGCGAGATCCCGCGCTTGATCAGCTTGGACTGGAAGATGTCGAGGATGGCCTTGACCCGCTCCTCGCCGTTCGCCTCCATCAGGATCTTCTCGCCGGACCAGGAGATCGACGCACCCGTGCCCTTGAAGTCGTAGCGCTGGGAGATCTCCTTGGCGGCCTGGTTGAGGGCGTTGTCGACCTCCTGCCGCTCGACCTTCGAGACGATGTCGAAACTGGAGTCGGCCATGACGTGTGGCTCCTTGCGTCGTATGCGTGGGGGTACGGCCCAAAGCCTAGCCACACCCGCGCGCGCCCGGCGCTGATCAATCAGGTGGCGGAGCACCCCTGAGCATCAGGTATCGTTTACGTCGTCGCCAAGGAGCCCCCACAGGGATCCGACGCGTCGTTCCAGGCGGTGTGCCCGAGTGGCCAAAGGGAGCAGACTGTAAATCTGCCGGCTCAGCCTACCCAGGTTCGAACCCTGGCGCCGCCACAGGACGGGAAACCCCGTCCGACCTGATTCAACACCAGGTCGGGCGGGGTTTCTACGTGTGTGCAAGTGGGACTGCGGAGCGCGCCGATCGGCCCCCGGAAGAGGACGGCGATGGTGTGGCCGGCCCGCCGCGCGCACTCCATGGGTCCACTCCGGAGCTGAGCCAGAAGGAGACGCCTGCGTGGCGTTGACCGCCCGCGCTTTCAGCTGTCGCATCTCGTGCGTCACGGTGGGGAGGGCTTGGCACTGACCGGCTTCAGGGACGGTCAGCGATTCACTTCGGCTCGACCGGCGGGCACGTGCCCGTGTCCTCTCCGATGGAGTTGATTTCGGCGTTGGATCGCGGGTCGGCATACGGGCGACGGCATTTCCGGCTCCTGACCAGCCGAGCGTGCGGCCTCTCGGGTTACGCCTTCCCCCAGGTGTGCCCCAAGAGCACCCACCGGCGGAGAAACCGCAGATCATACGACGTACCAAGGGGAGCCCTCTGCACGTTGGGAAACCGAACTCGACTCGGTCGGACGTAGCCGCCGAGCTCTCGACACTCATGCGAGGCAGGGGTGCGACCGGCGTGCTCAGGCCTCCTGGCCGGCAGGCCGCCGTACGAGGTAGGCGCCGGCGCACGTGACCAGGACGGCCATGCTCGCGATGAAGACCAGGCCCGCGTCCTGGAGGCCGATGTGGTCCGAGAGGACGCCCACGCCGATCACCGGCAGTGAGATGCCCGCGTACGCCACCACGAACAGCGTCGAGATGACCGCCGCCCGCCGGTCCGCGGGTGATGCCGCGGCCACGTGGGACAGGGCTGCCCGGAAGGCGATCCCCTGGCCCCCGCCGCCGAGGAGCGCGCTCAGGACGACCAAGGGCAGCAGGTGCCACCACAGTGCGCCCGCGAGCAGGGCCAGCCCGCCGAGGAGGCCGGCGCAGCCCAGTGGCAGTGACCACCGCTCGCCGATCCTGCCCACCACCGACTGCCCGGCGATCGAGGCGAAGAAGGCCAGCGCGACGATCAGCCCGCTCACGGCGTGGTTCTCCACGTCCAGGAACTGGGAGAGGAACGCCGGGCTGACCGACGTGAACACCCCGAACAGTGCGAACCCCACGAAGGAGGCGAGCGCCGCGGGCCTGAACACCGCCCGGACCTCGGGCGGCAGCCCGGGCCGCTGCGGGCGGACGGTGTTCAGGGGCCGCCGCTCGGTCACGGTGTCCTTGAGGCCGAACAGGAGAACCGCCGAAGCGGCCAGCAGCACCAGGTGCACGACGAACGGCAGGCGCAGCGGCCAGGGCGCGTACTGCGCGAGGATTCCGGCGAGCAGCGGCCCGCAGCCCAGGCCACCCATGTTGGCCGCCGTCGCCACGAACGAGGCCCTGGGGGCACCCTTGCCGGGCGCCAGCTCCATGACGTACGCGGTGGCCGCCCCGGTGAACAGTCCTGCTGAGAGGCCCGACAGCAGCCGCCCCGCGTACAGCCAGCCCAGAGCCGTGGCGCACAGGAAGCAGGCGGCGCTCGCCGCCGCGCAGCCCAGGCCCCACAGCAGCACGGGGCGGCGGCCCACCGCGTCGGAGGTGTTGCCCGCCAGCAGGAGCACCCCGATGACACCGAAGGCGTACACGGCGTACACCACGGTCACCGTCAGCTCGGAGAATCCGAGCTCGTCCTGGTAAAGGCTGTACAGGGGGGTCGGCAGAGTGGTTCCCGCCATGCAAACGGCGAACACCGTCCCGCTGAGGTAGCAGGGGAGCCAACCGCGGCGATCAAGGACACCGGCCATGCAGCCGAAGCTATCCCGCGGAGGCTCCCGCGTGCCTGAACGCCTCGCGCTGCGGCTGTGCGTGGCACCTCGTCGTTCCCACGCGCAAAGGCGGCGGTCAGGCCTCAGTTCCCCGCGATGTCCTTCACCGCGACCGCGACCGGCTTGGACCCGCTGATCAGCTCGAGCGTCAGGCCCGCCGTCGCCGGGGTGTCCAGCAGCTCCAGCAGCACAGCTGCCACGTCGTCGCGGGGGATCGGGCCGCGGCCCGTCGAGGCGGCGAGCAGGACCTGGCCGGTGCCGGCGTCGTTCGTGAGCATCCCGGGGCGCAGGATCGTCCAGTCCAGACCGCTCCTCGCGCGTACGTTCGCGTCCGCCTCGCCCTTGGCCCGCTGATAGACGTCGAAGACCTCGTCGCCCCGGTGGTCGGGGTCGGCACCCATGGAGGACACCACGACATAGCGCCGTACTCCCGCCTGTTCAGCCGCGTCCGCGAAGAGCACGGCCGCTCCGCGGTCCACCGTGTCCTTGCGTGCCGAGCCGCTGTTCGGCCCGGCGCCGGCCGCGAAGACCGCCGCGTCCGCCCCTCGCAGAACCTCCGCCGTCGCCTCGACGGACGCCGATTCGAGGTCGAGCACGACGGCTTCCGCCCCTGCCGCTCTCAGGTCCTCGCCCTGCTGCGGGTTGCGGATGACGCCCACCGCTTCGTCACCGCGCGCGGCGAGCAGCCGCTCGAGCCGCAGCGCGATCTGACCATGTCCACCTGCAATGACAATGCGCATGCTTCCGACCGTACGCCGCGGCGCGCGCTCGCGCTCAAGGCCCGCCGCCGGAACCGGAATCGGCACGTCCCTGATGCGGAAGACCGAGGGTGGCCGCGGCTGCCCCGAAGTCGCGGTACTCGCGTACGGCGCTGGTCCGCGCCACCACGCGTCCGCGGTGCACCACGATCCTGCTGTACGCGAGTGAGAGCGCCCCGGCCAGCCCGTCCCCGCGCACGGCGAGCAGCTCGGCGGGGAAGCCGGCCTCGACCCGTACCCCGGGCAGGCCCAGGGCCGCTCTGGCGGCGCCGGCGACGGTGTCGTAGGCGTGTTCAGGGCTGAGGCCGTGCTGGGAGGCCAGCAGGTACGCCGCCTCCAACGGGTCGCCGCGGCCGACGGGGTTGGAGCTGTCGCGCAGGGCGCCGCTGCCCGCTACGACCCGCACCCCGGCGGCGCGCAGCAGCCGTACGGGAGGTGTTCCGCGGAGCCGCGCGCCGGAGCAGCCGCCCTGGGGAACGCAGACCACGGTCACAGCGGCGGCGGCGAGCCGGTCGGCGGTGCGGGCCGCCTCGCCGCCGGGGAGCCGCGAGAGGCCCGCGCAGGGGCCGAGGCAGAGGCCCGGGCGGAGCCCGCCGGCCATGGCGGCCAACCGTGCGAGGTGGGCGGGGTCGTCACCGTCCGTGTGCAGATCGAGGGGACTGTCGTGGGCTGCGGCGAGATCCAGGACCGCTTCGGTCCAGCCGGCCGGATCGGGGTCGAGGCCGGGGCAGCCGCCGATCACGCCCGCGCCCATCTCCAGGGCGTCACGGAGCGCGGCGAGGCCGTCGGCGCCCGCGGCGCCGGTGAGGGGCCCGGGTACGGCGACGGCGGTCAGGTCGGCGAGCCCGCGCAGCGAACGGCGGGCCGCCAGGACGCCTTCCAGTGCGCCGAGGCCGTGTACGCCGCCGACGCGCACATGAGCGCGCACCGCGGTCGCCCCGTGGCTGAGCTGGAGCAGCGTGGCCTCGGTGGCGCGGCGCCGGACGTCCTCGGGCCGGTGGGACGGCGTACCTCCCGCAGTGGCGGTGAGGGTCGTGTCGGCGTGGGCGTGGGGCTCGACGGGGGCGGGCAGCAGGAGATAGCCGCGCAGGTCCAGGCGCGTCCCCCGGGTGGTGAGGCTGCCCGCCGTCCCGACCGCCTCGATACCCGGGCCGCCGATCCGCACGTCGACGGTGCGCCCGTCCGCGAGCCGTGCCCCGCCGAGGAGCACCGAGGGCACGTCGCTGGGGCTTTCGGGCATCCGCCGCTCCTGGAAGAAATGCAAGATCACACAGAGTGCGCCGAGCCTAGGAGCTGTCCGGCCCGCTCCGAGGAGGGGCGGATTAGTCCTACGAATGTGGCCCTGTGAGGCGGGTGCGGAGAGGGGGGCAGCAGGGGCCTGTGAGGTGGTCCGCCGGGGTGGCGTACGAGTTGATCAAAGGCCTGATCAGGGGGGCGGCGGCAGGGGCCGGGAGGGGGGCCGGTGGGGGCGGCGGAAACGGATTTGGGCGATCGGCGAGAGACCGTGTAATGTCTTCCTCGCTCGCCCCAATAGCTCAGTCGGTAGAGCGTCTCCATGGTAAGGAGAAGGTCTGCGGTTCGATTCCGCATTGGGGCTCTGGTGATCGGGTAACCCCGCTTCGGCGGGGAAGCCCGGCATCAAAGCGGTGTAGCTCAGTCGGTAGAGCAAGCGGCTCATAATCGCTGTGTCACCGGTTCAAGTCCGGTCACCGCTACTAACGGTAGCCGATTGTGGGGTCGGTCCTTCGATCGGCTACTCTTTTTTGCGTTCATCCGTCCATCGTCCGTCCAAGGAGCACTCACGTGGCTGCCACCGACGTCCGCCCGAAGATCACGCTGGCCTGCGTGGAGTGCAAGGAGCGGAACTACATCACCAAGAAGAACCGGCGTAACAACCCGGACCGTCTTGAGATGAAGAAGCATTGCCCGCGCTGCAACTCGCACACTGCGCACCGCGAAACGCGCTGAATCAGGCTCGTACACGAGGCCGCCCCCATTGGGGGCGGCCTCGTGTCGTTGTAGGGGTTGTCCCTCGCCCTATTCGACTTTTCATCAGGAGGTACCGGGCTCATGGCGCTCGACCAGTCCTTCGTGGGGCGGACCTATCCGCCCACCCCGGCGTACGAGGTCGGCCGGGAGAAGATCCGGGAGTTCGCGGAGGCTGTGGGTGACACCAACCCCGCGTACGTGGACCCGGAGGCCGCCAAGGCGCTGGGGCATTCGGATGTGATCGCTCCGCCCACCTTCGTCTTCGCGATCACCTTCAAGGCCGCCGGGCAGGTGGTGCAGGACCCGCAGCTGGGTCTGGACTACAGCCGCGTGGTGCACGGTGACCAGAAGTTCGCGTACGCGCGCCCCGTGCGGGCGGGGGACCGGCTGACGGTGACCTCGACCATCGAAGCGGTCAAGTCGATGGCGGGCAACGACATCGTGGACATCCGCGGCGATGTGCGTGACGCGTCCGGTGAGCACGTGGTGACCGCGTGGACCAAGCTGGTGGCGCGGGCCGCCGAGGAGGCGTGATGACGGCGAGCATTGCCTACGGGGCTGTCGAGGTCGGTACGGAACTGCCGGCGCAGTCGTTCCCGGTGACGCGGGCGACGCTGGTGCAGTACGCGGGCGCCTCCGGTGACTTCAACCCGATCCACTGGAACGAGAAGTTCGCGCGCGAGGTCGGTCTGCCGGACGTGATCGCGCACGGCATGTTCACCATGGCCGAGGCGATCCGGGTGGTCACGGACTGGGCCGGTGACCCGGGTGCGGTCGTCGAGTACGGCGTGCGCTTCACCAAGCCGGTCGTCGTGCCGAACGACGGCACCGGGGCGCTGATCGAGGTCAGCGGCAAGGTGGCCGCCAAGCTGGACGACAACCTCGTGCGGGTCGACCTGACGGCGATGAGCGACGGCAAGAAGGTGCTGGGCATGTCCCGCGCCGTCGTCCGCCTCGCCTGAGGCACGCCCGCCCACGGACAGGGCGAAGGGCGCTCTCCCCGGGCCGTTCCCGGGAGGGCGCCCTCCGCCCTGTCCGTGGCCCCGCCCGAGCGGGGCGGCCACGGACCGTACTCTTGTCCCCGTGCAGGAACTCCACGACGCTCCCCTCGCCCCCCTGACCACCTTCCGGCTCGGCGGTCCGGCCGACCGCCTCCTGACGGCCACCACGGACGCCGAGGTGATCGCCGCCGTACGCGAGGCCGACGACAGCGGGACCCCGCTCCTGGTCATCGGCGGCGGCTCCAACCTGGTCATCGGCGACAAGGGCTTCGACGGAACAGCCCTGCGCATCGCGACCAGGGGCTTCGAGCTCTCCGGTACGACGCTCGAATTGGCCGCCGGCGAGGTCTGGACCGACGCCGTGGCCCGTACGGTCGAGGCGGGGCTGGCCGGGATCGAGTGCCTCGCCGGGATCCCCGGGTCCGCCGGAGCGACACCGATCCAGAACGTCGGCGCGTACGGGCAGGAGGTGTCCTCGGTCATCACCGAGGTCGTCGCCTACGACCGGCACACCCGGGAGACCGTCACCCTCCCGAACGAGGCGTGCGCGTTCGCGTACCGCCACAGCCGCTTCAAGGCCGAACCCGACCGCTACGTCGTACTCCGCGTCCGGTTCGCACTGGAGGACGCGGGCGGGCAGTCCGCGCCCCTTCGCTACCCCGAGACGGCCAGGGTCATGGGCGTCGAACAGGGTGATCGTGTTCCCGCCGCCTCCGCCAGCGAAACCGTCCTCCGGCTGCGGGCCGGCAAGGGCATGGTGCTCGACCCCGAGGACCACGACACCTGGTCGGCCGGGTCCTTCTTCACCAACCCGATCCTCGACGAGGCCGAGCACGCGGCCTTCCTCGTCCGCGCCGGGCAGCGCCTGGGCGGGGACGTCACGCCCCCCGCCTTCCCTGCCGGCGACGGCAGGGTCAAGACCTCGGCCGCGTGGCTCATCGACAAGGCGGGCTTCACCAAGGGATACGGCACGGGTCCCGCGCGTATCTCCACCAAGCACACGCTCGCCCTCACCAACCGGGGCGGCGCGACCACCGAGGACCTGCTGGCCCTGGCCCGTGAGGTCGTCGCGGGGGTCCACGAGGCCTTCGGGGTCACGCTCGTCAACGAACCGGTGACGGTCGGCGTCAGCCTGTAGCTCCGGTGCTCCCCGGGCCGGTTCCGGGGCGCCCTCAGCAGGCGATGCCCACGCCCTGCTTCACCGCGGCCGGTTCGTCGATCAGCGCCAGCATCGCGTGGGCCACATCGGCCCGCGCGCCGAACAGCAGGCAGGCCGCGTCGGGCCCGGGGCCGACACCTACGCGGCGGCCTCGCTGCTGCTGGGCGCCTGCGCCCGGCGTGCCTTCGCCTACGAGATGGGCGCGGCCCCGCAGTCACTGGACGACTTCGCCGCGTCCCTCGCGCGCACCCTGCTGGGCGGCATCAGCTGGCGAGCCACGCGTCGATCCCGCCCAGCAGCTTCTCCCGCACCTCGACGGGCGCCACCGACCCCCGCACGGACTGCCGGGCCAGCTCGGCCAGTTCCTCGTCGGTGAAGTCGTGATGGCGGCGTACGAGGTCGTACTGCGCGGCCAGCCGGGAACCGAACAGCAGCGGGTCGTCCGCGCCGAGCGCCATCGGCACCCCCGCGTCGAACAGCGTGCGCAGGGGGACGTCGGCGGGCTTCTCGTAGACGCCGAGCGCGACGTTGGAGGCCGGGCAGACCTCGCAGGTCACCCCGCGCTCCGCGAGCTTGCGCAGCAGCCTCGGGTCCTCGGCCGCCCGTACGCCGTGCCCGATCCGGGCCGCGTCGAGGTCGTCCAGGCAGTCCCGGACGCTGGAGGGGCCGGCGAGCTCGCCGCCGTGCGGGGCCGCGAGCAGACCGCCCTCGCGGGCGATGGCGAAGGCACGGTCGAAGTCGCGGGCCATCCCACGGCGTTCGTCGTTGGAGAGCCCGAAGCCGATGACACCCTGGTCCGCGTACCGCACGGCGAGCCGGGCCAGCGTCCGGGCGTCCAGCGGATGCTTCATCCGGTTCGCCGCGATCACCACCCGTATCCCCAGCCCGGTCTCGCGGGCCGCACGGTCCACCGCGTCCAGGATGATCTCGATCGCCGGGATGAGCCCGCCGAGCAGCGGGGCGTACGAGGTCGGGTCGACCTGGATCTCCAGCCACCCGGAGCCGTCCGCGACGTCCTCCATGGCGGTCTCGCGCACGAGCCGCTGGATGTCCTCCGGCGAGCGGAGACAGGAGCGGGCGATGTCGTAGAGGCGCTGGAAACGGAACCAGCCGCGCTCGTCGGTGGCCCGTAGCTTGGGCGGCTCACCGCCCGTCAGGGCATCGGGCAGGCGCACCCCGTACTTGTCCGCCAGTTCGAGCAGGGTCGTGGGCCGCATCGACCCGGTGAAGTGCAGGTGCAGGTGGGCCTTGGGCAATAGCCGTACGTCACGCTCCATCCATGGATCTTGCCGCATCCGGGGGGTGTCGCGTCACCCGGTTCCCGTCCTGGATTACCTCTCGAACAAAAAAAGTGGCTCCCGGCCGGAGCCAGGAGCCACCTTCCGGAACGTGTGTCCGGTCAGTCGCGGGCCTCGCCCAGCAGCTTCTGGAGCCGCGAGACACCCTCGACCAGGTCGTCGTCGCCCAGCGCGTAGGACAGCCGCAGGTAACCCGGCGTACCGAAGGCCTCGCCCGGCACCACGGCGACCTCGGCCTCGTCCAGGATGAGGGCCGCGAGCTCGGCGGAGTCCGCGGGGCGCTTGCCGCGGATCTCCTTGCCGAGCAGTCCCTTCACCGACGGGTACGCGTAGAACGCGCCTTCGGGCTCGGGGCAGAGCACGCCGTGGATCTCGTTGAGCATGCGCACGATCGTCCTGCGGCGGCGGTCGAAGGCCGTCCGCATCTCGGCGACCGCGTCCAGCGAGCCGGAGACCGCTGCCAGCGCGGCGGCCTGCGCGACGTTGCTGACGTTGGAGGTGGCGTGCGACTGCAGGTTGGTCGCGGCCTTCACGATGTCCTTCGGGCCGATGATCCAGCCCACTCGCCAGCCCGTCATGGCATAGGTCTTGGCGACGCCGTTGACCACGATGCACTTGTCACGCAGCTCGGGCACGACGGCGGGGAGCGAGGCGGAGGCCGCGTCACCGTAGACCAGGTGCTCGTAGATCTCGTCGGTCATCACCCACAGGCCGTGCTCGACGGCCCAGCGGCCGACGGCCTCGGTCTCGGCCTCGCTGTAGACCGCGCCCGTCGGGTTGGACGGGGACACGAAGAGGACGACCTTCGTGCGCTCGGTGCGTGCCGCCTCGAGCTGCTCGACCGAGACGCGGTAGCCGGTGGTCTCGTCGGCCACGACCTCGACCGGGACGCCGCCGGCGAGACGGATCGACTCGGGGTAGGTCGTCCAGTACGGGGCGGGGACGATGACCTCGTCGCCCGGGTCGAGGATCGCGGCGAAGGCCTCGTAGATGGCCTGCTTGCCGCCGTTGGTCACCAGGACCTGGGAGGCGTCGATCTCGTAGCCGGAGTCGCGCAGCGTCTTCGCCACGATGGCGGCCTTGAGCTCGGGGAGCCCGCCCGCCGGGGTGTAGCGGTGGTACTTCGGGTTGCGGCACGCCTCGATCGCGGCGTCCACGATGTAACCGGGGGTCGGGAAGTCGGGCTCACCGGCGCCGAAGCCGATCACCGGACGCCCCGCGGCCTTGAGGGCCTTGGCCTTGGCGTCGACGGCGAGGGTGGCGGACTCGGAGATCGCACCGACGCGGGCCGAAACCCGGCGCTCGGTCGGAGAAGTTGCAGCGCTCATGCCCCCATGCTCGCAGACCGGAAATGCCCTCGGCACAGGGGTTTCAGGGACCGGACAGGGCTTGGACAGCATCCGGACAGGACCGGTCGGTAGTTGTCTGTTCGACGCGGCGCCGCCGAACACGTACACTCACCTGTCGTTGGCCTTCATCAGCCGCACCGTTTTCCCATCCGGCTCACCGGGGAAGATGCGGTAGGTTGGTGGAAACCACAAAGGGTCGTAGCTCAATTGGTAGAGCACTGGTCTCCAAAACCAGCGGTTGGGGGTTCAAGTCCCTCCGGCCCTGCTACACACTCCTTCGCCAGGATGTGTGCGCATGTACGTACTTCAATGCACCGCCGTGCGGCTCCACCGGGCGCGGCACGGCCACGACCCGGAATCAGGTGAGTAGCGTGACGGACGCCGTGGGCTCCATCGACATGCCTGATGCCGAGGACGAAGCCCCCGAGTCGAAGAAGAAGACCCGGAAGGGCGGCAAGCGCGGCAAGAAGGGCCCTCTGGGCCGTCTCGCGCTGTTCTACCGCCAGATCGTCGCCGAGCTCCGCAAGGTCGTATGGCCCACGCGCAGTCAGCTGTCGACGTACACGGCCGTGGTGATCGCGTTCGTGGTCGTCATGATCGGTCTCGTCACCGTGATTGACTTCGGATTTGCGCGGGTCATCAAGTACGTCTTCGGCTGATCCCCGCGGAGGGCGCCTCATCGGCGCCCCTTTCGCATGTTCCACCCATTTGTATCCAGGAAGAAGCAGCCATCGTGTCTGACCCGAACCTGAACGACGACGCCGAGCCCACGGCGAGCGCCGTCGAGTCCGCCGAGGACGAGCTCGACATCGTCGAGGCGTCGGATGCCGTGGCCCCGGACCAGGTCGACGCTGCTGACGCCGCCGCGGGCGAGCCCGCCGAGCAGGACGCCGTGCGTGTCGAGTCCGACGAGGCCGCCGAGGACGAGGAGGACGACGAGGCAGCGGACGAGTCCGACGCCGAGGAGGCCGAGCCGGCCGCCCCCGTCGACGCCGTCGCGGCCCTGCGTGAAGAGCTCCGCACCCTCCCCGGTGAGTGGTACGTCATCCACACGTACGCCGGCTACGAGAAGCGTGTGAAGGCGAACCTGGAGCAGCGCGCCGTCTCGCTCAACGTCGAGGAGTTCGTCTACCAGGCGGAGGTCCCCGAGGAAGAGATCGTCCAGATCAAGAACGGTGAGCGGAAGAACGTCCGTCAGAACAAGCTCCCGGGTTACGTCCTGGTGCGCATGGACCTGACGAACGAGTCCTGGGGTGTTGTCCGCAACACGCCGGGCGTCACCGGCTTCGTGGGCAACGCCTACGACCCGTACCCGCTGACCCTGGACGAGATCGTCAAGATGCTCGCCCCCGAGGCCGAGGAGAAGGCGGCCCGCGAGGCGGCCGAGGCCGAGGGCAAGCCGGCTCCGGCCCGCAAGGTCGAGGTCCAGGTCCTGGACTTCGAGGTGGGCGACTCGGTCACCGTCACCGACGGCCCGTTCGCGACCCTGCAGGCGACGATCAACGAGATCAACGCCGACTCGAAGAAGGTCAAGGGCCTCGTCGAGATCTTCGGTCGCGAGACCCCGGTCGAGCTCAGCTTCGACCAGATCCAGAAGAACTGACGGGCTTCCCGCCAGTCTCCGGACACATGCCTACCGAGCAGGTCAGACCGGCTTCGCAGCCGGTCTGACCTGCTCGGTTTTTGGTCGCGCAGCTATACCCGTTATCGTTGTGCGGTATGCCTCCATCCGGATGACCGGAATGGCGGCGAAACACTCTCACTAGGACCCGGAGAGAGCAATGCCTCCCAAGAAGAAGAAGGTCACGGGGCTTATCAAGCTCCAGATCAACGCCGGTGCGGCCAACCCGGCGCCGCCGGTCGGTCCCGCACTGGGCCAGCACGGCGTCAACATCATGGAGTTCTGCAAGGCCTACAACGCCGCGACCGAGTCGCAGCGTGGCATGGTCGTGCCGGTGGAGATCACGGTCTACGACGACCGCTCCTTCACCTTCATCACGAAGACTCCGCCGGCCGCCAAGCTGATCCTCAAGGCCGCGGGTGTGGACAAGGGCTCCGGCGAGCCGCACAAGACCAAGGTCGCCAAGCTCACGGCCGCCCAGGTCCGCGAGATCGCCACGACCAAGCTCCCCGACCTGAACGCCAACGACCTCGACGCCGCGTCGAAGATCATCGCTGGCACCGCCCGTTCCATGGGCATCACGGTCGAAGGCTGAGTCAGCCCCGTAGCCCCACAGTGGTAGGACCAAGCGCTGGTCCGCACCACGACTCCACACTCTGAAAACCACAGGAGTAGATGTGAAGCGCAGCAAGAACCTCCGCGCTGCGGACGCGAAGATCGACCGGGAGCGTCAGTACGCCCCGCTCGAGGCCGTCCGTGTCGCCAAGGACACCGCCTCCACGAAGTTCGACAGCACCGTCGAGGTCGCGTTTGCCCTGGGTGTTGACCCGCGCAAGGCCGACCAGATGGTCCGTGGCACCGTGAACCTCCCGCACGGCACCGGCAAGACCGCCCGGGTCCTGGTCTTCGCGACCGGTGACCGTGCTGCGGCCGCGGAAGCCGCGGGCGCCGACATCGTCGGCGCCGACGAGCTCATCGACGAGGTGGCGAAGGGCCGTCTGGACTTCGACGCCGTCGTCGCCACGCCGGACCTCATGGGCAAGGTCGGCCGCCTGGGCCGCGTGCTCGGTCCGCGTGGTCTGATGCCGAACCCGAAGACCGGCACCGTCACCCCCGATGTCGTGAAGGCCGTCAACGACATCAAGGGCGGAAAGATCGAGTTCCGCGTCGACAAGCACTCGAACCTCCACTTCATCATCGGAAAGACCTCTTTCGATGACACGAAGCTGGTCGAGAACTACGGCGCGGCCCTGGAGGAGATCCTCCGTCTGAAGCCGTCCGCCGCGAAGGGTCGCTTCATCAAGAAGGCGACCATGAGCACGACGATGGGCCCCGGCATCCCGCTGGACTCCAACCGCGTGCGCAACCTCCTCGTCGAGGAGGACCCGGCCTCCGTCTGAGCCTCCGTGCTCATCCGGTAGCCGCGTCACGGCATGGGACGGGCCCCGCAGCCTCCTCGGAGGATGTGGGGCCCGTCCTCGTTCCTGTACGAGCGGCTTCCCGAGCCGCCCGAGAGGCGCTTAAACCTCTCGCACCGGTCGAAGTCGGGACGGATTTGCTCCGAACGGCTCCGGTCGCGTACTCTCACGAAGAAGCCAAAGACCGCTGGTCGTTGCCGCGTCCTCGCAAGAGGACATGGTGACCGAAGGATCCGTCAAGAACGGGCGACCTGCGCAGGTGACTGTGGAAAGCTCCCGGATTCGTTCGGTCGAGCTACGCCCTGGCGCCTGCGCCGGGGCGTTTTGTTTTTCCCGGCCCCTTCTGAGCGGTCCTCATCACCCGGAAGGAGGCCGACGCTCATGGCAAGGCCCGACAAGGCTGCCGCGGTAGCCGAGCTGACGGACCAGTTCCGCAGCTCGAACGCCGCCGTGCTGACCGAGTACCGGGGTCTCACCGTGGCACAGCTCAAGGAGCTGCGCCGTTCGCTCGGTGAGAACGCCCAGTACGCCGTGGTGAAGAACACGCTGACCAAGATTGCGGCCAACGAGGCCGGGATCGACACGCTGGACGACCTGTTCTCGGGTCCGACGGCGGTTGCCTTCGTCACCGGTGACCCGGTGGTGTCGGCGAAGGGTCTTCGTGACTTCGCCAAGGACAACCCCAACCTCATCATCAAGGGCGGTGTCCTTGACGGTAAGGCGCTGTCCGCCGATGAGATCAAGAAGCTCGCGGACCTCGAGTCCCGCGAGGTTCTGCTCGCCAAGCTGGCCGGCGCCATGAAGGGCAAGCAGACTCAGGCTGCGCAGCTCTTCCAGGCTCTGCCGTCGAAGTTCGTCCGCACCGCGGAAGCGCTTCGCGCCAAGAGGGCCGAGCAGGGCGGTGCCGGTACGCCGGCTCCCGCCGACGCCGAGGTGGCGGAGTAACACTCCGCTTCACCGGCTCGAAGCGGGCCCGTACGCCCGCCTACATATACATCCGGCACCTGCCGAATTAGTGGAAGGACGCCATCATGGCGAAGCTCAGCCAGGAAGACCTGCTCGCCCAGTTCGAGGAGCTCACCCTCATCGAGCTCTCCGAGTTCGTTAAGGCGTTCGAGGAGAAGTTCGACGTCACCGCCGCCGCGGCCGTCGCCGTCGCCGGTCCCGCCGCCGGTGGCCCCGCCGCCGAGGCCGAGGCCGAGCAGGACGAGTTCGACGTCATCCTCACGGGTGCCGGCGAGAAGAAGATCCAGGTCATCAAGGTCGTGCGTGAGCTGACCTCGCTGGGTCTCAAGGAGGCCAAGGACCTCGTGGACGGCGCCCCGAAGCCCGTCCTCGAGAAGGTCGCCAAGGAGGCCGCCGAGAAGGCTGCCGAGTCCCTCAAGGGCGCCGGCGCCTCCGTCGAGGTCAAGTGACCCTGCGAGTCATCTGACTCCTCAGGACCGTCCCTGCCGCGAGGCCGGGATGTCACATCGCAAAGGGCGATCACCCATCCGGGTGGTCGCCCTTTGGCGTGCCCCGGGAGGCTGCCTTGATCTTCCCGCCCCGACGAGTAGGGTGATCTTCGCCGTTCCTTTCTCCAGGCGCACGGAGGGCCGTCAACAGGCGTCCTCCGGGCGCAGGTGAAGATCGACGGTCGTCCGCCGGGGCCTCGGGGCCTTGACGAACCGCACGCGGCGCGCAATTCTCAGGACGCGTCGTCATCTCGATCCGCATCCGAGGCATGGATCGAGAGCGAAGAGGGCAGTAAAGAAGAGCGCACACTCGCGCGAGGGCTATTCATAGGTGTTGAGAACAGCTGTTGAGAGCAACGTGGGTCTCTGAGAACCCCGACTGGACATCAGTGTGGCGTTTGGCTACACTGACCCTTTGCGCTGCCTGTTAGCTGCCTCCTGCCCGTCACCAGGGGCATGCCCACGCCTAGCACCGATGCCGGATATTCCCTGACCTTGGGTTTTCTGTCTCTGTGTGCGGCTTGGGGCCGGTACGCGCGTAGTGAGTCCGAGCCCTCGGAAGGACCCCCTCTTGGCCGCCTCGCGCAACGCCTCGACCTCGAATACGAACAACGGTGCCAGCACCGCCCCGCTGCGCATCTCTTTTGCAAAGATCAAGGAGCCCCTCGAGGTTCCGAACCTCCTCGCGCTGCAGACCGAGAGCTTTGACTGGCTCCTGGGCAACGCCGCGTGGAAGGCTCGCGTCGAGGCTGCTCTGGACAGCGGACAAGACGTCCCCACCAAGTCCGGCCTGGAAGAAATCTTCGAGGAGATTTCGCCGATCGAGGACTTCTCCGGGTCGATGTCGCTCACCTTCCGCGACCACCGCTTCGAGCCCCCGAAGAACTCGATCGACGAGTGCAAGGAGCGCGACTTCACGTTCGCCGCGCCGCTCTTCGTCACGGCCGAGTTCACCAACAACGAGACCGGCGAGATCAAGTCCCAGACGGTCTTCATGGGCGATTTCCCGCTCATGACCAACAAGGGCACCTTCGTCATCAACGGCACCGAGCGTGTCGTCGTGTCGCAGCTCGTGCGCTCGCCGGGTGTCTACTTCGACTCCTCCATCGACAAGACGTCCGACAAGGACATCTTCTCCGCCAAGATCATCCCGTCCCGGGGTGCCTGGCTGGAGATGGAGATCGACAAGCGCGACATGGTCGGTGTCCGCATCGACCGCAAGCGCAAGCAGTCCGTCACCGTCCTCCTGAAGGCTCTCGGCTGGACCACCGAGCAGATCCTCGAGGAGTTCGGCGAGTACGAGTCGATGCGCGCCACCCTGGAGAAGGACCACACCCAGGGCCAGGACGACGCGCTGCTCGACATCTACCGCAAGCTGCGTCCGGGCGAGCCGCCGACGCGCGAGGCCGCTCAGACGCTGCTCGAGAACCTCTACTTCAACCCGAAGCGCTACGACCTCGCGAAGGTCGGCCGCTACAAGGTGAACAAGAAGCTCGGCGCCGACGAGCCGCTCGACGCCGGTGTCCTCACCAGCGACGACATCATCGCCACCATCAAGTACCTGGTGAAGCTGCACGCCGGTGAGACCGAGACGGTCGGTGAGTCCGGTCGCTCGATCATGGTCGAGACCGACGACATCGACCACTTCGGCAACCGCCGTATCCGTAACGTCGGTGAGCTGATCCAGAACCAGGTCCGTACGGGTCTCGCCCGTATGGAGCGCGTCGTGCGTGAGCGCATGACCACCCAGGACGTCGAGGCGATCACGCCGCAGACCCTGATCAACATCAGGCCGGTCGTCGCCTCCATCAAGGAGTTCTTCGGCACCAGCCAGCTGTCCCAGTTCATGGACCAGAACAACCCGCTGTCGGGCCTGACGCACAAGCGTCGTCTCAACGCCCTCGGCCCGGGTGGTCTGTCCCGTGAGCGGGCCGGCTTCGAGGTCCGTGACGTTCACCCGTCGCACTACGGCCGCATGTGCCCGATCGAGACGCCTGAAGGCCCGAACATCGGTCTGATCGGCTCGCTGGCCTCCTACGGGCGCATCAACCCGTTCGGCTTCATCGAGACGCCGTACCGCAAGGTCGTCGAGGGCGTCGTCACCGACGACGTCGACTACCTGACGGCCGACGAAGAGGACCGCTTCGTGATCGCCCAGGCGAACGCGACGCTCTCCGAGGACATGCGCTTCACCGAGGCCCGTGTCCTGGTCCGCCGTCGTGGCGGAGAGATCGACTACATCCCCGGCGACGACGTCGACTACATGGACGTCTCGCCGCGCCAGATGGTGTCGGTCGCCACCGCGATGATCCCGTTCCTCGAGCACGACGACGCCAACCGTGCCCTCATGGGCGCGAACATGATGCGTCAGGCCGTCCCGCTCATCAAGAGCGAGGCGCCGCTGGTCGGCACGGGCATGGAGTACCGCTGTGCCACCGACGCCGGCGACGTGCTCAAGGCCGAGAAGTCGGGTGTGGTCCAGGAGGTCTCCGCGGACTACATCACCGTGACGAACGACGACGGCACGTACACCACGTACCGCATCGCCAAGTTCTCGCGCTCGAACCAGGGCACCTCGGTGAACCAGAAGGTCGTCGTCTCCGAGGGCGACCGGGTCATCGAGAGCCAGGTCCTCGCCGACGGGCCCGCCACCGAGAACGGTGAGATGGCGCTCGGCAAGAACCTGCTCGTGGCGTTCATGCCGTGGGAGGGTCACAACTACGAGGACGCGATCATCCTGTCGCAGCGCCTCGTGCAGGACGACGTCCTCTCCTCGATCCACATCGAGGAGCACGAGGTCGACGCCCGTGACACCAAGCTCGGCCCGGAGGAGATCACCCGGGACATCCCGAACGTCTCCGAAGAGGTCCTCGCCGACCTCGACGAGCGCGGCATCATCCGTATCGGTGCCGAGGTCGTCGCCGGTGACATCCTCGTCGGCAAGGTCACGCCCAAGGGTGAGACCGAGCTGACCCCGGAGGAGCGTCTGCTCCGTGCGATCTTCGGTGAGAAGGCGCGCGAGGTGCGCGACACCTCGCTGAAGGTCCCGCACGGCGAGATCGGCAAGGTCATCGGCGTCCGCGTCTTCGACCGCGAAGAGGGCGACGAGCTGCCGCCGGGCGTGAACCAGCTGGTCCGCGTCTACGTCGCGCAGAAGCGCAAGATCACCGATGGTGACAAGCTCGCCGGTCGTCACGGCAACAAGGGCGTCATCTCCAAGATCCTGCCGATCGAGGACATGCCGTTCCTGGAGGACGGCACCCCGGTCGACATCATCCTCAACCCGCTGGGTGTCCCGTCCCGAATGAACCCGGGACAGGTCCTGGAGATCCACCTCGGCTGGCTCGCCAGCCGCGGCTGGGACGTCTCCGGCCTCGGTGACGAGTGGGCCCAGCGCCTGCAGGCCATCGGCGCCGACCAGGTCGCGCCCGGCACCAACGTCGCCACGCCCGTCTTCGACGGTGCGCGCGAGGACGAGATCACCGGCCTCTTCCAGGCCACGATCCCGAACCGCGACGGCGACCGGCTGGTCCAGCCCTCGGGCAAGGCCAACCTGTTCGACGGCCGCTCCGGCGAGCCGTTCCCGGACCCGGTCTCGATCGGGTACATGTACATCCTCAAGCTGCACCACCTGGTCGACGACAAGCTCCACGCTCGTTCGACCGGCCCGTACTCCATGATCACGCAGCAGCCGCTGGGTGGTAAGGCACAGTTCGGTGGTCAGCGATTCGGTGAGATGGAGGTGTGGGCCCTTGAGGCTTACGGCGCCGCATACGCCCTCCAGGAACTCCTGACGATCAAGTCCGACGATGTCACCGGCCGCGTGAAGGTCTACGAGGCGATCGTCAAGGGCGAGAACATCCCCGAGCCCGGCATTCCCGAGTCCTTCAAGGTGCTCATCAAGGAAATGCAGTCGCTCTGCCTCAACGTGGAGGTGCTGTCCTCGGACGGCATGTCCATCGAGATGCGCGACACGGACGAGGACGTCTTCCGCGCGGCGGAGGAGCTCGGTATCGACCTGTCCCGGCGCGAGCCGAGCAGCGTCGAAGAGGTCTGACGGGTTGCCCGGCCGGATCCTCGTGATCCGGCCGGCTCTCCCCGGACCCGTTCAGACCATTGCTGAAGTGCCCCGATTTCTCGCGTGAAGCGAGGGGGCTCGAACCCCCGAAAGAGGGATTGACGACAAGTGCTCGACGTCAACTTCTTCGACGAGCTGCGGATCGGCCTTGCCACCGCGGACGACATCCGGACCTGGTCCCACGGCGAAGTGAAGAAGCCGGAGACCATCAACTACCGCACGCTCAAGCCCGAAAAGGACGGACTCTTCTGCGAGAAGATCTTCGGTCCGACCCGGGACTGGGAGTGCTACTGCGGCAAGTACAAGCGTGTCCGCTTCAAGGGCATCATCTGTGAGCGCTGTGGCGTCGAGGTCACTCGCGCCAAGGTGCGCCGTGAGCGCATGGGTCACATCGAGCTTGCCGCTCCCGTCACCCACATCTGGTACTTCAAGGGCGTCCCGTCGCGCCTCGGCTACCTGCTGGACCTCGCGCCGAAGGACCTCGAGAAGGTCATCTACTTCGCCGCGTACATGATCACGTTCGTCGACGAGGAGCGCCGCACGCGTGACCTCCCGTCGCTGGAGGCGCACGTCTCCGTCGAGCGTCAGCAGGTCGAGAACCGCCGCGACTCGGACCTCGAGAACCGCGCCAAGAAGCTCGAGACCGACCTGGCCGAGCTCGAGGCCGAGGGCGCCAAGGCCGACGTACGCCGCAAGGTGCGCGAAGGTGCCGAGCGTGAGATGAAGCAGCTGCGCGACCGTGCGCAGCGCGAGATCGACCGCCTCGACGAGGTGTGGAGCCGCTTCAAGAACCTCAAGGTCCAGGACCTCGAGGGCGACGAGCTGCTCTACCGCGAGCTGCGTGACCGTTTCGGCACGTACTTCGACGGCTGCATGGGTGCTGCCGCCCTGCAGAAGCGCCTCGAGTCCTTCGACCTCGACGAGGAGGCCGAGCGCCTCCGCGAGATCATCCGCACCGGCAAGGGCCAGAAGAAGACCCGTGCGCTCAAGCGCCTCAAGGTCGTCTCCGCGTTCCTGCAGACCAGCAACAAGCCCAAGGGCATGGTGCTCGACTGCGTGCCGGTCATCCCGCCGGACCTGCGTCCGATGGTGCAGCTGGACGGTGGCCGCTTCGCGACCTCCGACCTGAACGACCTGTACCGCCGTGTGATCAACCGCAACAACCGCCTCAAGCGTCTCCTTGACCTCGGTGCCCCCGAGATCATCGTGAACAACGAGAAGCGGATGCTGCAGGAGGCCGTCGACGCGCTGTTCGACAACGGCCGCCGCGGTCGCCCGGTCACCGGTCCCGGTAACCGCCCGCTCAAGTCCCTCAGCGACATGCTGAAGGGCAAGCAGGGTCGTTTCCGTCAGAACCTCCTCGGCAAGCGTGTGGACTACTCCGCGCGTTCCGTGATCGTCGTCGGTCCGCAGCTCAAGCTGCACCAGTGCGGTCTGCCGAAGGCGATGGCGCTGGAGCTCTTCAAGCCGTTCGTGATGAAGCGCCTGGTGGACCTGAACCACGCGCAGAACATCAAGTCGGCCAAGCGCATGGTCGAGCGTGGCCGCACCGTCGTGTACGACGTCCTCGAAGAGGTCATCGCCGAGCACCCGGTGCTGCTGAACCGTGCACCCACCCTGCACCGCCTCGGCATCCAGGCCTTCGAGCCGCAGCTGGTCGAGGGCAAGGCCATCCAGATCCACCCGCTCGTCTGCACCGCGTTCAACGCGGACTTCGACGGTGACCAGATGGCCGTGCACCTTCCGCTCTCCGCGGAGGCGCAGGCCGAGGCCCGCATCCTGATGCTGTCCTCGAACAACATCCTGAAGCCGGCCGACGGTCGTCCCGTCACCATGCCGACCCAGGACATGGTGCTGGGTCTCTTCTTCCTCACCACGGACGAAGAGGGCCGCAACGTCAAGGGCACGGACCGCGCGTTCGGCTCCACGGCCGAGGCCACCATGGCCTTCGACGCCCGCGAGCTGTCGCTGCAGGCGAAGGTCGACATCCGCTTCCCGGTGGGCACCATCCCGCCGCGTGGCTGGGTGCCGCCGGTCGCCGAAGAAGGCGAGCCCGAGTACCAGCCGGGTGACACCTTCCGGCTGCGTACGAGCCTGGGCCGCGCGCTCTTCAACGAGCTGCTGCCCGAGGACTACCCGTTCGTCGACTACTCGGTGGGCAAGAAGCAGCTCTCCGAGATCGTCAACGACCTGGCCGAGCGCTACCCCAAGGTCATCGTGGCGGCGACGCTCGACAACCTGAAGGCGGCCGGTTTCCACTGGGCGACCCGCTCCGGTGTGACCGTGGCCATCTCCGACGTCGTCGTGCCCGAGGCCAAGAAGGCCATCGTCAAGGGCTACGAGGAGCAGGACGAGAAGGTCCAGAAGCAGTACGAGCGCGGTCTGATCACCAAGGACGAGCGCACGCAGGAGCTCATCGCGATCTGGACCAAGGCGACCAACGAGGTTGCCGAGGCGATGAACGCGAACTTCCCGAAGACGAACCCCATCTTCATGATGGTCGACTCGGGTGCCCGAGGAAACATGATGCAGATGCGTCAGATCGCGGGTATGCGTGGTCTGGTGTCGAACGCCAAGAACGAGACGATTCCGCGTCCCATCAAGGCGTCCTTCCGCGAGGGCCTCACCGTTCTGGAGTACTTCATCTCCACGCACGGTGCCCGTAAGGGTCTGGCGGACACCGCCCTGCGTACCGCCGACTCGGGTTACCTGACCCGTCGTCTGGTGGACGTCTCGCAGGACGTGATCATCCGCGAGGAGGACTGTGGCACCGACCGCGGCCTCAAGCTGAAGATCGCCGTCAAGGGCGCCGACGGCGTGCTCCGCAAGACGGAGGACGTCGAGACCTCGGTCTACGCCCGCATGCTCGCCGAGGACGTCGTCGTCGACGGCAAGGTCATCGCGCCTGCCAACGTCGACCTCGGTGACGTCCTGATCGACGCCCTGGTGGGCGCCGGCGTCGAGGAGGTCAAGACCCGCTCGGTCCTGACCTGTGAGTCCGCGGTCGGCACCTGTGCCTTCTGCTACGGACGCTCGCTCGCCACCGGCAAGCTGGTCGACATCGGTGAGGCGGTCGGCATCATCGCCGCCCAGTCCATCGGTGAGCCCGGTACCCAGCTGACGATGCGTACCTTCCACACCGGTGGTGTGGCCGGTGACGACATCACCCAGGGTCTGCCGCGTGTCGTCGAGCTCTTCGAGGCGCGTACGCCCAAGGGCGTCGCCCCGATCTCGGAGGCCAAGGGCCGTGTCCGGATCGAGGAGACCGAGAAGACCAAGAAGCTCGTCGTCACCCCGGACGACGGCAGCGAGGAGACGGCGTTCCCGATCTCCAAGCGTGCCCGTCTCCTGGTCGGCGAGGGCGACGCGGTCGAGGTGGGCCAGAGGCTCACCGTCGGTGCCACCAACCCGCACGACGTGCTGCGGATCCTCGGTCAGCGCGCGGTCCAGGTCCACCTGGTCGGCGAAGTCCAGAAGGTCTACAACTCGCAGGGTGTGTCGATCCACGACAAGCACATCGAGATCATCATCCGGCAGATGCTGCGCCGTGTGACGATCATCGAGTCCGGCGACGCGGAGCTGCTGCCGGGCGAGCTCGTCGAGCGGTCGAAGTTCGAGACCGAGAACCGTCGTGTGGTCACCGAGGGCGGACACCCCGCCTCCGGCCGTCCGCAGCTGATGGGTATCACCAAGGCCTCGCTCGCCACCGAGTCGTGGCTGTCGGCGGCGTCCTTCCAGGAGACGACCAGGGTTCTGACCGACGCGGCGATCAACGCCAAGTCGGACTCCCTGATCGGCCTCAAGGAGAACGTCATCATCGGTAAGCTCATCCCGGCCGGTACGGGTCTGTCCCGCTACCGCAACATCCGGGTCGAGCCGACCGAGGAGGCCAAGGCCGCGATGTACTCGGCCGTCGGCTACGACGACATCGACTACTCACCGTTCGGCACCGGCTCCGGCCAGGCCGTTCCGCTGGAGGACTACGACTACGGTCCGTACAACCAGTAAGCGAGTCGCTTGATACGACCGAAGGGCGGTCACCCCGTTTCGCACGGGGTGACCGCCCTTCGGCGTGCCCGGCGCCGCTGTCACCGCGGCGAAGGAGTGTCCAGGTAGGGCTGGAGGCGCTGCAGGCGGTCCGCGTAGTCGGGGTGCGAGGACAGCAGCTTGGCGAGACCGCCGGTTCGGGGGGTCCGAGGGCCCGCAGCCGCGTACCGGGCCTCCTCGTGCGCCCGCATGGTGTGCAGGACCCCGGCGAGGGGGTGGGCGAAGCCCAGGCCGGCCGCGTGGGCGTCGGCGCGGAGCTCGGCCCTCCTGTTGACCAGGGCCAGCAGGTACGGAGCGACCGCCATCGGCACGACGATCATCCAGGCCGCCGCGACGAAGGCCAGCAGACCGCAGCCGAACAGCAGGACCAGGAATCCTGTCGCGGGCAGCGAGATGACGCGTGCCACGCGCAGGACGAGCCGCGACAGCCCGCGTATCGCCCGCCACGTCAGCTCGGCGGGCTGCGCGTACCACTCGCCGAGCAGGGAGGCCCAGGCGTGGCCGCCCGTGTGGTGGCCGAGTTCGTGGGCGAGTGCGGCGGCCAGCTGGCCGTTGGGCAGGTGGTTCAGCGAGAAGGTGGTGACGCCGACGATGTGGCCGGCGGCCGCGTAGGCGTTGATGCCGTCGTTCTCCTCGATCCACAGCTCGTACCGCTGATGGTCGACGCCTGCCCGCGCCGTGACCTCGCGCCACACCGGCTCCAGCCGGGCCCGCTCGGCAGCGGTCGGAACGCGCAGCCGCAGCAGTCTCCGTGCGAGGAAGCTCTCGGTGGGGCGGTGGAAGACCAGGGCGCCGCTGAGCACCCAGACGGTGACGGGCAGCCAGGCCGCCGACCCGAAGAGCGCGGTCGCGAGACCGGTCACCACGGCGAGGCTGCAGAGGAACGCGGGCACCTGGACGAGGAGCCGGCTCAGCGCGGTGGCGTCCGCGCCTCGCTGGCGGGCGGTGAGATGGACGCGCCGCTGCTCGAAGTCCATCGCGTGGGGGTGGTGCTGCGGCTGCTCCGGCACCGGGTTCGGGGCCGGGCCGAGCACCGCGGGGTATGCGGGAGGAGGGGGTGGGAGCGGGACGTGGGGGTACGCGGGCGCGGTGCTCGCGGGTGTGCCGGGGTACGCGGGCGCGGGCCCGGGGTACTCGGGCGGCGGTTCGTCATGGCCGGGCGGGTGGGGCATCGGGTCGGCTCCTCGGGTGTGCGGGGCGGGCGAGGTGGTGCTGACGGGGCGGCTCAGCCCAGGAGTCCCGCGGTCGGGAAGAAGAGGGCGCTCAGGAAGAAGGCGGCCAGGCCGATCCGTATCCAGCGGTGCTTGTCCGCGACGATGCGGCTGGTCTCCGCCAGTGAGACGAGCAGGGCTTCGGCCGGAGAACGGGCCGTGTCGGCCAGGGCCTGAGCGAGCAGGCCCTGGGAAGAGGCCCGTCGGGTGTCGGCGAAGTACGTGAGCGGCAGGCCCGGTGCCCAGGTGCTCGGCCGGTACCGCGGCAGGATCGCCATGAGCAGGGAGAGCAGGGCCAGAGCCGCGCAGCAGGCCCCGGCCCACCACAGCACGCTGCCGAGTCCGCCGAGGTCCCACGGGCGTAATCGTCCGGCTGTCAGGAAGCCGCTGAGGACCCCCACCGTCACGCCGAGCGCACCGGCGAGTACCGCGGCCTTGCTGTCGGCCCGGGTGATCTCGCCGCGGGCGTCGGTGAGCAGCCGGCCCGCTGCCTCCAGGGTGGCCACCTCCGGGGGCACCCCGGCCGGGTCGGGGGTGGTCATGACGGCTCGCCTTCCCCGTCCGGGGCGGAGGGCTCGTTCCCGGGCGTGGGGGCGGTGTCCTGCGGCGCGGCGGCGAACGGCATGGCGGGCATCGGAGGAGGGGGGGTGGCGGGGGCGGCCGGAGGCTGCGGGGGCGGGAAGCCGTACGGCGGGGGTACGGCGGCCGTGGGCGCGGCTGTGGCCGGCGGGCCGTGGAGCGGCTGCCAACCCGGAGACGGGCTGTAGGCCGGCGGCACCGGTACGTACCCGTCGAAGGGCGGTGCCTCGTGGACCGTCCCCTCTGCGGGCCAGGGCGGGGATTCGGCCACCGGTGGTCCGGTGACGGAGGGCCCGGGGACGGTGCCGGGCTGCGACGGCGGTGCGGCGTCCGCCGTGAGGAGCTGGTCCGGCGGGACGGGGCTCGGGACGGTGTCGGCCACTCCGGGCAGCCGCTGCGCGAGGATCTCGGTGACGGTCCTGAGCGCGAGCTCCTTCGGCCCGTCGAGCTCGAACGCCTCCGCGTGCTTGCCTCCGAGCAGTTCCGAGACCAGCTCCTTCTGCTGCTGGATCAGCCGTAGCTGGTCGTCCCGCATGGACTGCATCACCAGCCGGGAGTCCTCCGGGTGTTCGGAGAGATGGAGCGCCCAGGCGTGTACCCCGCCGTGCTGGAGGTGATAGGCGTAGAAATTGATCTTCTGCGCCTGCAGGGCCTGGAGTTCCAGGTCCTGGCGCCCCGCGAGAAGCGCGTGCCGGTGCTGGAGCTCCTGCTGCCGCATGGCCAGTTCGTGCTGCTGCCGCTGGTGTTCGAGGGCCCGCCCCGTCAGGAGCAGGTCCTGCTGCCGGGAGCGGCGGTCGACCTCCAGATCGATGTCCATGCCGCGCTGGGCGATGAGGACCTGCTCCGCGCTCTGGTGCTCGATGGCCTGTTTGCGCTTCTCGTGCGCGATGTTGTCGTCGTCCCGGCGTACCCGCACGGTCCAGGTGACCAGGAGACCGGCCGTCGCACCCAACTGGCCCTGCGCCTGTACCGCCCGCAGCACCGCCTGTTCGGCCTCGGCACTGCGGTGGACGGGGAACGACCGGGTGACCGGGCGCGCCGCCTGCTGCAGTTCGCCCAGCAGGAGTTCGGGGACGTGGCGGTGTCCACTCCTGACGAACACGTCCGGTGCCAGGACCTGCCAGGACAGGTCGACCGCCACCCCGAACTCGAACGCGTCGTTGTCGCTGGGCAGGGCCAGTTCCGTCCGCACCGGATGGATCCCCATGTCCACCTCGTAGACGGCGGTGTAGCGCCGGGTCGCCAGGTCTGCGCGTACGGGGCGGTGGGGCGGCAGGAAGGTGTCGTACTCCCCCTTGGAGGTGACGAACACCAGCGCGTGATCGACCTGGGTGACCGGCTTGCGGGTCACGTACTCGAAGCGCGTCAGCTGCCGCACGGTCAGCACCGGATCGGTCAGTTGTGTGTGGCGGTCGGCGCTCTGCTGCCATTCGGGCGGACGGCGGAAGTCGGCCATCGGAACTCTTCTCCTTGACGGGTGCGGCTGGTTCAGCCCGGATCGACGACGGCCAGCAGACGGCCCGCGACCCGCGGCGGCGCCGTACCACCGTCCTCGGCGGGCATCGTGCGCAGCAGGTGGGCGAGCCGCCTGCGGTCGGTTTCGGTCTCGACGAGGTCGGGCAGCAGGGCGGCCAGGGCCGTCGCCGCGCGGGGGGAGCGGTCCGCGGACCAGGTCCATGTGCGCAGGACAGCGAGGGCGCCGTCCGTGTGGTGGCGGTCGCGCAGGGCGGCCGTCCACAGGCCCACGAGGTCCCGGGCCTGCGGGGCGCGCGCGGCGGCTGCCTGGGCGTACCACTCCAGCAGCGGGGCCGTGGCCGGGGGCGAGGTCGGATCGTCGTCCTCGGGGTGCGCACACGCGTACAGGAAGGCGCGAAGGGCGAGATCGCGCAGGGCCGGTTCGTCGCCCAGCCAGGTTCCCATCTCGGCGAGCACCTGCCCGCCTGCCGGGGAGAGCAGCAACAGGGCCACGGAGGAGGCGAGTTCGTCGATCTCCTCGGCGAGCCTGTCGGTGTCGCCGCCGAGTCCGTCGCCCGCCGCGAAGTACGTACGCGCGGCGGAGCGCAGCGCGTGCAGAGCCTCCGTCGGATGGGCGGGGCCGATCAGGGCGTAGGCGCGGATCGCCGTCCAGCGTTCTCTTCGGTCGTCGCCTGCGCACCAACGTCCCAGGATGCGCGGGATGTTGGGGGCTCCGAGGAAGTGCGCCAGCGTGAGCGCGTTGACCGCGACGAGCCGCTGACGGTAGCGGCGTGACGTGGCCCAGCGGGTGATGACGAGGGCCATCGCCGACGGCAGGTCCGACGCGGCGAGCACGGCCGCGGTGGAGGCGGCGCGGGTCCGTACGAGGGGGCGTCCGTCGTCGGCGAGTCTGTCCAGCCAGCTCACCAGGGCAGGGCGGGCGGACGGGTGGCCGGTCCACACCTCACGCAGCAGGACGAGGGCGGCGCGGTCGTCGCGGTACCGGGCCTTGCGCTGGGCGACCGGGCCCCACTCGGTCACCTCGTTCTCCTCGTACCGCTCGGCGCGCGCCCGGTTCAGCCGTCCGCCGGCCGCGTTGCCGAAGACAGGCACGAGGGGCGGCTCGGAGGGGTCCTCGGTCTTCTGCAGCAGCGTGTACAGGACATCGCTCAGCTCGGCGGTCAGGGCGTACGGGGCTTCGTTGAACGCGGCGAGCGAGACGAGGAACGCCTTGTCGGAGAGGGAGGCCGACGGATCGCCGAACCACTCCTCGACCTGGCTCTCCAGCGCCGCGAGCGAGAAGTGCTCCAGGTCGTCCCCGGCGGCCCGGCCGAGGGCGACGCGGGCCAGCAGCCGGGCGAAGGCGGCCACCTCGCGCAGCTGGTGGCCGCGGTCGAGGAACTCCTTGACGGAGCTGCGCTCCAGCAGCGCCGCGGTATCCGCTCCGAGGGCGGCCGGATCGTCCAGCAGCGCCGCCAGATGGGCCTCCAGGACGGCACGCGACCGCGGGGGATGCCAGTGCGCGACGGATACGTCCTCCAGCGCCGCGGCCGGATCGACGGTGATCACCAGGTAGGCGTCCTGCTCGACGAGCCTCTCACGCAGGGACAGCAGGTGCGTGTCGCGCAGGGGCTGGTCGCGGCGGAGGGCGAGGTCGCAGAGCACGTGGCCGCGGGTGCCGTCGAGCAGGCCGGCCAGCGCGGCGGGGGTGGTGTCGCGGTCGAGGGAGCGCACGGGGGTGGCGCCCAGCCGGTTCAGGAGCATCAGGGCGGCGGTGCGGCGGCCGGTGAAGTGCTGGCCGGAAAGCACCAGGACGCGTTCCGCTCTCAGCCGCTCCACGAGGCCTGCGAACACCGACCCGTCCCCTCCGGGTACGAACAGGGCCGCCGTCCGGTCCAGGCTGTCCTGCGGGACCAGGCCGGAGGTGTGCGTGTCGCTGGACACCCCGAGCTGGTAGATCTCGGTCTTGCTGCCCATGATCACGTCACCGCCGACGTGCCCGCCGCTGACGCCGTGCTGGTCGCGGCCGCTCAGCCCGCCCTCGAAGCGCGCCGACGCGCCGACCATGATCCCGGGGCTGTGTGCGTAGAGGTCACGGCGTGCGCTCCAGGCGTCCTGGGGCTGTTCCGCATCCTCCTCCGGAGCGTCGGGCGCGGAGGAGGGCGCGCTGTCCCCGGGCTTCGGATCCCCGGGGCCGTCGGGAGCACCGCCGGACGCGGCACCGGGGATGTCGGAGGTGCGCTCGGGCCCGTGGCCGGACGGCTCCTGGCTCATCGGTGCGTACCCCCGTCGGGGTATCCGTCAGCGGGCCGGGCGCCCCGGACATCCTTGGGGCGGTTGTCACCGGTACTGCCGAGCACGACGTCTCCGCCGACGTGCCCGCCGCTCACCCCGTGCAGGTCACGGCCGACCAGGCTGCCGCCGAAGGAGGGAGCGCCGCCGTGGAAGTGGAACACGGCGCCGCCCGCAGTCCCGGACGCCGGGTTGCCGGAGGAGCCCCCGTCCGCCCCCTCCGGCGCCCCGCCCGCGGCGCCCCCGTGCGCCGCGTCCCCCGTGCCGGCCGCGGCGTCCCCGTACGCCGCCGCGGCCGTTCCCGCCCCTGGCACCGCGCCGTGCAGCCAGGCCTTCATCGGGCCGTTCTTGCCGGCCACGGTGACGGGGCGGAACTCTTCCGGCGCGATGCCGGGATGGCCGTGCCGCACGATCCCGCGGTGCACGTCCTCGGACACGCACAGCGCCAGATCGCCCGTGCACTCACGCAGCGCGGTCCGCAGCACGTCGCCGTCCAGCAGCCGGCAGGCGTGGTTCAGATCGGAGCCCACCCAGCCGTCCCGCTCGTCGATCGCGACGTACCCCGTGGCGAGGACGGCCCGCAGCCGGATCTGGGCACTGCTCGACGCCATCCGGTTGACCCCGCGCAGCTGTACCGGGGTCTCGGTCAGCAGTGCCCGCAACAGCGCGGTCACCGAGGCGTTCGCGTCGATCAGCTCCATGACCGCGTCGCCCCGGTCGGCGCGGACCCGCCGGTCCTCGCCGATCCCGGCCGCCGTGAGCGTGCGGTCGGCGATGCCGTAGAGCATGCGTCGCAGGTAGTTCTGCTCGATGTCGTCGCGGTCGCTGAAGCGCTCGATGTCGAACAGCAGGATGGTGCGGCTCACGGGATCGGTCATGGCTGCCTCTCGGTGATCTGCGCGTGGCAGCAGCCTGGGCCCGCCGGGCCCGGACCGGTGAGGGCAGATGACCCACTGGAAGTGTGACCGTGTGCACACAAGCCCGGGGCGGGGCCGGTGCACGCGGGGTCAGCCCGTGGGGTCCTGGGCCCGGGCTATCCGGCGCAGTACGTCCGGCCGCAGGATCAGCAGGGTCCGCCGGCCGGTCGACACCACCTGCCGGGCACGCAGATCCTTGAGCAGCCGCTGCACCATCTCCCGGGACGCCCCGACGGAACCGGCGAGCTCCTGCTTGCTCAGCGGAACGGTGAGCTCGATGCCTTCCTCGGTGCGGACGCCGTGGGTACGGGCCAGATCGAGGAGCAGTACGGCGAACCGCTCCCGCACGGTCAGCGACGCGAACTCCAGCCGCCGGCGGTCGGCGGCCCGGGTGCGGTCGGAGGTCAGCCCGAGCAGGGTGAAGGACGCGGCGGGGGACCGGGACAGGTAGTCCCTGAAGAGGTCGTGCTCCACGGCCACCGCCTTCACCGGCTCCAGGGCGGTGACGGTGGCCGAGCGCGCGCGGCCGGTCAGGGCCGACGACTCGCCGACGATGTCGCCGGGGCCGCGCAGGGCCAGGAGCGCCTCGTAGCCGTTCGCCGCGGAGGCGGTGACCTTGGTCCAGCCCTCGGTGATCAGCAGGACGTGGGAGGACGGCTCCTGCTGGTGGATGAGCGCGGACCTCGTCCCGAAGCGGAGGACGCTGCCGAGCGCGAGGAGTGCCGTGCGGTCCTCCCGCTCCAGCCTGGCGAGAAAGGGGACGCGGTCATCCAGCCCTTGGCCTCCCGGCTGCTCCAGCATGGTCATCGTGCCCCCCTGCGCCTCACGCGCTGACTGTCCCGCCCGGCGCGGACGGCCGTCCTCGGCCCCGTGCCGTCCCGCTAGACGCGGCGGCCCGACCGCCGACGCGGCGGAGCACGCCAAACTACTGGCAGTGAGCGTCGCCCGCCGGGAGAAAGAAGGTTTTGGCCCGCAGGGTTTCGTGACGGCTTCCCCCGCACCCCCGTGGGCGCGCACCGGGCATTTGTTTTGACCCAGCTCCGTGAGGTAGGTACGCTCAAGCCTTGTGCCTGGGGTGTGCCTGGGCTCGGGTGCGTGTCCTCAACCGCATGGCGAGTCCGTAAGTGGCCACCGCAATCTGCGTTCTTCCTGCCTTCCGGCAGGGGGCGTGCAGTGTTCGACACACCCGACCGCGTGGGTCGGCGAGTGTTCCAGGTTAGTTTCACGAACGGCACACAGAAACCGGAGAAGTAGTGCCTACGATCCAGCAGCTGGTCCGGAAGGGCCGGCAGGACAAGGTCGAGAAGAACAAGACGCCCGCGCTCGAGGGTTCGCCCCAGCGGCGTGGCGTCTGCACGCGTGTGTTCACGACCACCCCGAAGAAGCCGAACTCGGCGCTCCGTAAGGTCGCGCGTGTGCGTCTGACCTCCGGTATCGAGGTCACGGCCTACATCCCGGGTGAGGGGCACAACCTGCAGGAGCACTCCATCGTGCTCGTGCGTGGTGGCCGTGTGAAGGACCTGCCGGGTGTTCGTTACAAGATCATCCGCGGTTCGCTCGACACCCAGGGTGTCAAGAACCGCAAGCAGGCCCGCAGCCGCTACGGCGCCAAGAAGGAGAAGTAAGAATGCCTCGTAAGGGCCCCGCCCCGAAGCGCCCGGTCATCATCGACCCGGTCTACAGCTCTCCTCTTGTCACCTCGCTGATCAACAAGATCCTGCTCGACGGCAAGCGTTCCACCGCCGAGCGGATCGTGTACGGCGCCATGGAAGGCCTCCGCGAGAAGACCGGCGCTGACCCGGTCATCACGCTGAAGCGCGCGCTTGAGAACGTCAAGCCCTCGCTCGAGGTCAAGTCCCGCCGTGTCGGTGGCGCCACCTACCAGGTGCCGATCGAGGTCAAGCCCGGTCGCGCCGCCACCCTCGCTCTGCGCTGGGTCGTCGGTTACTCCCGCGCCCGTCGCGAGAAGACCATGACCGAGCGCCTCATGAACGAGCTGCTCGACGCCTCCAACGGTCTTGGCGCTGCCGTCAAGAAGCGCGAGGACACCCACAAGATGGCCGAGTCCAACAAGGCCTTCGCGCACTACCGCTGGTAGTCGCTTACCCCATCGAGACCGAGAGAAGATTGAGCCTTATGGCCACCACTTCGCTTGACCTGGCCAAGGTCCGCAACATCGGGATCATGGCCCACATCGACGCGGGCAAGACGACCACCACTGAGCGGATCCTCTTCTACACCGGCGTTTCGTACAAGATCGGTGAAGTCCACGACGGCGCAGCCACGATGGACTGGATGGAGCAGGAGCAGGAGCGCGGCATCACGATCACGTCCGCCGCGACGACCTGTCACTGGCCGCTCAATGATGTTGACCACACCATCAACATCATCGACACCCCTGGTCACGTCGACTTCACCGTCGAGGTGGAGCGTTCGCTCCGCGTCCTCGACGGTGCCGTCACCGTGTTCGACGGTGTGGCCGGCGTCGAGCCGCAGTCCGAGACCGTCTGGCGTCAGGCGGACCGCTACGGCGTGCCGCGCATCTGCTTCGTCAACAAGCTCGACCGCACCGGCGCCGAGTTCCACCGCTGCGTCGACATGATCGTCGAGCGCCTCGGTGCGGTTCCGCTCGTCATGCAGCTCCCCATCGGTGCCGAAGCCGACTTCAAGGGCGTCGTCGACCTCGTGTCGATGAAGGCCTTCGTGTGGTCGGAAGAGGCCGCCAAGGGTGAGATGTACGACACCGTCGAGATCCCGGACACCCACAAGGAGGCCGCCGAGGAATGGCGCGGCAAGCTCCTTGAGGCCGTCGCGGAGAACGACGACCAGATGATGGAGCTGTACCTCGAGGGCGTCGAGCCCACCGAGGAGCAGCTGCACGAGGCGATCCGTCGGATCACCCTCGCGTCGAAGGGCTCGGCCGACTCCGTCACCGTGACCCCGGTCTTCTGTGGCACGGCGTTCAAGAACAAGGGCGTCCAGCCCCTGCTCGACGCGGTCGTCCGCTACCTGCCTTCCCCCCTGGACGTCGAGGCCATCGAAGGCCACGACGTCAAGGACCCGGAGCTGGTCGTCAAGCGCCGGCCTTCGGACGACGAGCCGTTCTCCGGCCTCGCGTTCAAGATCGCCAGCGACCCGCACCTGGGCAAGCTCACCTTCGTCCGGATCTACTCCGGTCGCCTCGAGGCCGGCACCGCGGTGCTGAACTCGGTCAAGGGCAAGAAGGAGCGCATCGGCAAGATCTACCGCATGCACGCGAACAAGCGTGAGGAGATCGCGTCGGTGGGCGCCGGTGACATCGTCGCCGTCATGGGCCTGAAGCAGACCACCACGGGTGAGACGCTGTCCGACGACAAGAACCCGGTGATCCTGGAGTCCATGGACTTCCCGGCGCCGGTCATTCAGGTCGCCATCGAGCCCAAGTCCAAGGGTGACCAGGAGAAGCTGGGTGTCGCCATCCAGCGCCTCTCGGAGGAGGACCCCTCCTTCCAGGTGCACTCCGACGAGGAGACCGGCCAGACCATCATCGGTGGTATGGGCGAGCTTCACCTCGAGGTGCTCGTCGACCGCATGAAGCGCGAGTTCCGCGTCGAGGCGAACGTCGGCAAGCCCCAGGTCGCGTACCGCGAGACGATCCGCAAGACCGTCGAGCGCATCGACTACACGCACAAGAAGCAGACTGGTGGTACCGGCCAGTTCGCGAAGGTGCAGATCGCCCTCGAGCCCATCGAGGGTGGCGACGCCTCCTACGAGTTCGTCAACAAGGTCACCGGTGGCCGCATCCCCCGTGAGTACATTCCCTCGGTGGACGCGGGTGCCCAGGAAGCCATGCAGTTCGGCATCCTGGCCGGTTACGAGATGGTCGGCGTCCGCGTCACCCTTCTCGACGGTGGTTACCACGAGGTCGACTCCTCGGAGCTCGCCTTCAAGATCGCCGGTTCGCAGGCGTTCAAGGAGGGTGCCCGCAAGGCGTCCCCCGTGCTCCTCGAGCCGATGATGGCCGTCGAGGTCACCACGCCCGAGGACTACATGGGCGATGTGATCGGCGACCTCAACTCCCGCCGTGGCCAGATCCAGGCCATGGAGGAGCGCAGCGGCGCTCGCGTCGTGAAGGGCCTCGTGCCCCTCTCGGAGATGTTCGGCTACGTCGGAGACCTCCGCAGCAAGACCTCGGGTCGCGCAAGCTACTCGATGCAGTTCGACTCCTACGCCGAGGTTCCGCGGAACGTCGCCGAGGAGATCATCGCGAAGGCCAAGGGCGAGTAACTCTTCCGAGCACACGCTTTAGGCTTGTCACCGGAGCCCGGTCGGGCATTCGTCGCAGCGCGTAAGCAGCGTGGCGAATGCCCCCGGCACCGGCATTCCAGCAAAGATCACCTGGCGCCGATGAAGCAAGGCGTACAGAACCACTCAGGAGGACCCCAGTGGCGAAGGCAAAGTTCGAGCGGACTAAGCCGCACGTCAACATCGGCACCATCGGTCACATCGACCACGGTAAGACGACCCTCACGGCCGCCATTACCAAGGTGCTGCACGACGCGTACCCGGACCTGAACGAGGCCTCGGCCTTCGACCAGATCGACAAGGCTCCTGAGGAGCGTCAGCGCGGTATCACGATCTCGATCGCGCACGTCGAGTACCAGACGGAGTCGCGTCACTACGCGCACGTCGACTGCCCGGGTCACGCCGACTACATCAAGAACATGATCACGGGTGCGGCGCAGATGGACGGCGCCATCCTCGTGGTCGCGGCCACCGACGGCCCGATGCCGCAGACCAAGGAGCACGTGCTCCTGGCCCGCCAGGTAGGCGTGCCGTACATCGTTGTCGCGCTGAACAAGGCCGACATGGTGGACGACGAGGAGATCCTGGAGCTCGTCGAGCTCGAGGTCCGTGAGCTCCTCTCCGAGTACGAGTTCCCGGGCGACGACCTTCCGGTCGTCAAGGTGTCGGCGCTCAAGGCCCTCGAGGGCGACGCCGAGTGGGGCAAGACCGTTCTCGACCTGATGAAGGCCGTCGACGAGTCCATCCCGCAGCCCGAGCGTGACGTCGAGAAGCCGTTCCTCATGCCGATCGAGGACGTCTTCACGATCACCGGTCGCGGTACGGTCGTCACCGGCCGCATCGAGCGTGGTGTCCTGAAGGTCAACGAGACCGTTGACATCGTGGGCATCAAGCAGGAGAAGACCACCACCACGGTCACCGGCATCGAGATGTTCCGCAAGCTGCTCGACGAGGGCCAGGCCGGTGAGAACGTCGGTCTGCTGCTTCGTGGCATCAAGCGCGAGGACGTCGAGCGCGGCCAGGTCATCATCAAGCCGGGTTCGGTCACGCCGCACACCGAGTTCCAGGCCCAGGCCTACATCCTGTCGAAGGACGAGGGTGGCCGTCACACCCCCTTCTTCAACAACTACCGCCCGCAGTTCTACTTCCGTACCACGGACGTGACGGGCGTGGTGACCCTTCCCGAGGGCACCGAGATGGTCATGCCGGGTGACAACACCCTCATGGACGTCGCGCTGATCCAGCCGGTCGCCATGGAAGAGGGCCTGAAGTTCGCCATCCGTGAGGGTGGCCGGACCGTGGGCGCCGGCCAGGTCACCAAGATCGTCAAGTAATCACCTGACTGTCTGACCTGGTTGCTCCGCACAGAGCACCTGGAGGGGCCCCGTCCCACCGCGAGAGCGGTGGGGCGGGGCCCCTCTTCTGGTTACGGGCGCCATGTCCACGGCAGTGCGTCCGGCCCCAGCCCCACCACCGCCGGGCGTCCGTCGGCGCCGAGGTGCAGCGCGGGCCCGTCCAGGGCGACGGGCCCCTGCGCACGTACGGAGCGCCGGGTGCCGGAGAGGAGCTGTATCAGACCCTCACCGGTGCGGCCGAGCAGCGCGGTGCCGGTGGCGGTCAGCTCCCCGTACCCGTCGAAGCCGGTGAGGTCCTCGGCCACCCCGCCCCGCACGGCCGTCGTCACGGCCCGTGCCTCCGCCCGGTAGAACAGGTCCACGGATCCGTCGGCCGCCGGCCGTGCGGCGGGGGCGTCACCGGGCACGGGGCCGGCGTCGATCTGCGTACGGGCGGTGAGTGCGGCGCCCGGCGCGTCCTGGGTCCAGTGGTGCACCGCGTGGTGGCCCGCCGCGTGGACGTGGACCCGTCCGGCGCCGTCCACCACGGCGCTGAGCCCGTCCTGGATCTCCCCGCCGCCCGTGTCCCGCCACCCGCCCCAGGCCCCGCCTCCCTCCCGAACGCGGGTGCTGAGCCCCTTCTCGGCGTTGCGTACGAAGAGGTGGACCCGGCCGTCCGGCGCCGCGACGGCGACCGGTACGCCGATGTGCCGCCCCTCGTCCCGCCCGGGGGAGGGGTTTCCCAGACCGCGCCAGGCGAGGAAGCCGCCGCCGGGGGTGCCCTGCTCCAGCAGCACGATCTCGCGCTCGTTGTCGGCGCCGTGCCCGCCGAGCGCCGTGAACCTCAGGCCGAAGAGGAGCAGACGTCCGTCGAAGGCGGTGGCGGACCCCAGCGTGGGTGCGAGCGGCCCGCCCCCGAGGTCGCGCGGTGGGCCCCAGACGCCACTGCCCGCCTCGGTCTCCCGCCACCGGACCACCCGGAGCCCCACGACCGCGTACGCGGTGAGTCGCCCGCCGGGTTCCGTGGCGACGACGGCCCGGGGGCCCGGATAGCGGTGGCGGGTGGATCGGACCCACCCCTTCCGGTTGGTCAGTGGCCGGTCGCCGCCCACGTTGTAGTCCCCGCATCCCGACGGATTGCCGCACTCCCAGCCGGGTGAGCCGCCGTACGGGACAAGCGGGGCGGCCTTCTCACGCAACACGGCGGGCGGCAGGCTCTTGGGCCAGTGCCGGTTGTAGTACCCGCGGAACGCGGTGGTGACGAAGCCGGGCACGTCCCCGCCACCCGCCGTGACACCGGCCACCCACCGGATCATCGCCGCCCACCCGAAGCACGCCGCGGCGGTGTGGTCCGCGTGATCGGAGTACCCGTGCTGCTCGCTGTCGGCGCGCCGGACCGCCTCGGCGCTGTGCTGGATGTCCGGGTCGGGGTCCAGGGTGTGCACGACGGTGGGCCGGTAGCGCTCCAGGAGCCCGGCGAGGACGTCGATCAGTTCGTCGTACGTGTACGCACCGGCGTGCCGCAGCGGTGAGTCGTCGGCGACGACCGTGCGCAGGGAGAGCCGACGGTCCTGCCAGAGGCTGGGCAGTCCGAGCCGGTGCCGTCCGGTGTGCATGGCGGTATTGAGGAAGACCAGCTCGACCCGGCGCGTCCCGGCCGTCAGGGTGTCGACCTCGGCCCGGTGTCCGTCGCCGAGCTCGGCGACGGACACCTCCCAGGGGGTGAACCTGTCCAGCCCGAGCAGGGTGGCGTACGCCTGCCGCAGCCCCTGGTGGCGGGCGGAGGAGTACGCGGCCTTGTCCGGCGCGGGGCGGGGTGCGCCGGGGATCCTGTTGACGCCGTCGGCCTCGCCGGCCGTGAGGTACACGCAGACCAGGGGGGTCCCGGCGTCGAGGGCGCGCCGGGTGTCCGGGTTCATGAAGTACAGGTCGTCGTCCGGGTGGGCGAGTATCTGCATCAGCAGGGCCCGTCGCGCGGTGCTGATGGGTTGGCCGGGCGCTGGATCGGGCGCGGGATCCGTGCGCCGGGGTGCCGGGACGGAGCAGGCGCCGAGGACCGCGGTGCCGGTTCCGGCGGCGAGGGCGGCGACGACCGCGCGGCGCCGCGGACCAGCCGGTGCGGAGGGTGGGACGGGCGCGCCGGTGGCCGGCGGGTCCGGGGCGTGCAGGTGCGCGCGAGGTCGATCCGTCATGCCGTGTGCTCCATCCGCTTCCCCCGCAGCGGGTGGCCTGCCGCCTCGTGCTGCGTACCCGTCGCTCGACGGGGGCCGGCCGGTCGGGCCGTCCCGCACGGACAGACGGAGACCGGGGAGGGCCGGTTGCCTCGGACCGTGCGCCGTGTGGCGTACGGGACGGGCGACCGGCCCCGTGAGCGTGGGTCAGGCGGTGCCGTCCTCCGCCAGGTGCGCGGGGGGAGCCGGCGGCCAGGGGACCTCGGCCAGCACGGGCAGGACCGACTCCTCCTCGTAGTCGAGGTGCGCGTTCAGTTCCGTCGACATCGCGTCCAGCTCGGTGCGGAAGCGCTGCGGGTCGGCGATGGCGATGCCGGCCAGCAGGGTCACCAGCTCGCCTTGGATGCGTGCGACGGTGCGGTGCTCCTCGCGCAGCCGGTCGAAGGTGTCGGTCAGGTGGGGGTGGTAGCGGGCGATTCCGGGGAACAGATGGTCGTCCTCGCTGGTGTGGTGGAACTCCAGGGCCTGGCAGAACGCCAGGCAGCGCTGCCGGATCTGCAGGCCGAGACCGGGCGCCGGTGGTTCGCCGGGCCCCTGGTGCGCCGCGCGTGCGGCGAAGTGGGCGTCGACCTCCGACTTCACCTGACGCAACTGGCCGCGCAGCCAGGTGTGGACCTCCATGAGCTTGTCGGCGAGGGTGACGACTTCGCGGGGAGCGTCCCACCCGTCGGGCTCGGCCCGCTCCAGCACCACGACCGGCAGGGTGCGGGTGGTACCGGCCTGGTAGTCGCCGTACCCGGGGGCCTCCCGCACGGCGTGCGCGAACAGTTCCTCGCGACGGGCCCCCTCGGCGGGGACCGCGAGGGCCTGGAAGGTGCGGGTGCCGACCTCCACCCGCACCACGGGGTGGGCGAGCAGGTTGTGGTACCAGGCGGGGTGGCTCGGGCCGCCGAGGTTGGACCCGACGAGGAGGAGGGTCTCGCCGTGGCGGACGTAACCGAGGGGGGTGGTCCGCTCGGCGCCGGACCTGGCGCCGGTGGTCGTCAGCAGGAGCAGGTTCCCGCCTTCGAACGGGCCGCCGACCTTCCCCTCGTTGGCGCGGAACTCCTCGATGACCGATTCATTGAATGACGTGGGCATACGGCTGTGTGTCTCCGGTGGATGCGGGCGCGCACCGCAGCGACTGCGGGCATGGCCAGGGATGACGTACGCAGGGAGGAACGGCCGCACGGTCTCGGGACGCGGGCGTGTGCCGGAAGCGCGAGGGGAGACGACGTGCGGCTGCGTTACGTCATGGACAGGGCGCGGAGTACGAACTCATGGCGGATCCCCTGACTGAAGGGTGCTCGCCCGATCGCCGGCCGGCCCACTGCTCTGTGGCCGGCGCCACGCGGCACCGCGTTCATTACATGTATCCGTCCGTCACCTGTCAACCAGGACGGTCACGCGCACGCAACGCGCCCTGCGCGGCGTGCTGTCGGCCGGCCCGGTGGCCGGTTGCCACTGCATGATCACATGAGCGTCACAGATCCCCTCGGTCCCTTGCCCACCGGAGCATCACGTCATGAACTGGTGATCACAGCATCAGCGGGGGAGCGGACAGCGCAGTGAGCACGAACGGCACGCCGTCGGAAGACCGTCCGGAACGGCCCGGGGACGCGGGCTCCCCCACCGACGAAGAGTGGGCCGAGTTCGTCCGGCAGGCGGAGAGCGGGACCGCCGGAGCGCCGAAGGAACCCTCGGCCCGTGCCCGTATGGTCACCGACCGGCTGCGCGCACTGGACGAGGAGGCCGCACGGGCCCGGGGCGGCAGGCGGCGCTGGGGCAGGACGAGCGGGCCGGCCGAACCGTGGCAGCCGGACGGCTGGCGTACCCGGCCCGTCGGGCAGGGGCGCGACGGACGGCGGCAGAAGCGGCGCCGTCTCGCCGCGATCCTGGGGACGGCCGCGGTCGTGGGGGCCCTCGTGGTCGCCATGCGGCCGAGCCTGCTGACCGATCACCTCCCCGGAGGCGACACCGCGGTGGACGCCGCGCCGCTGCCCGCGGAGACGGCACTGCCGACCGGTGCGCCCGCCGCCGGACCGGGCCCGGACGAGCCCACGCGCGACGAGCCGTTCCGGGGCTCGCCCGCGCTCCGCTGGGCGGACGGGCCGGAGGGGATCGAGCTCCCGGAGGCCGAGGCGGTCGGGGGGATGGACAAGGACCAGGTCGAGCACGCCCTGCGCACGACCAGGCAATTCCTCGTCGAGGCCAACCTCGACCCGGCGACGCTGCGGGGAGAACGGCCCGACCGGGCGCTGGAACTGCTCGATCCGCTCCAGGCGGACGTCCTGGAGGACGCGCGGCGCGCGCTGAGCGAACCGACCCAGGAGCAGGACCCGTTGATGACGTTCACCCGGTTCGACCCGGACGAGGCGCGGCTGCTGGGAGACGTGGTCAAGACCCGCGGGCGGATGACCTTCGAAGCGGGCAAGGCGGGCTCCGTCGAGGTGCACGCCGACTACACCTTCGTCTACCCGCTGCTGAGAACCGGTGGGGACGAGGTGGCGCGCACGATTGTCCGGCGACGGCTGACGACGGTGCTGCACGACCCGGAGCGGTTCGTGGCGACGAGCGGCAAGCTCTCGGTGCTGAACTCCGGGCAGAACTTCGGTAACACCTCCTGCGAGGTGAACGACGGCTTCCTGCATCCGTCCTTCCCGAGCGACAGCCCGGACCCGGACCCCGCCGGGCCCGACGTGGATCCCTACGACCGCAGCGAGTGGCAGCCCGACGGGTCGTGCGGAACGGTCACGCGTACATGACTCCGCGGGGATCTACGGGATCTACGGGGCCCGCACCATGAACACGTCCACCGCGTCCTCCCGCTCCAGGACGAACCCGTGGCGCTCGTACAGCCTGCGGGCCGCGCTGCCCTGGAGGACGTTCAGGCGGACCGGAAGGCCGTCGGCGTCGGTGCGGGCCAGGAGCCGGGTGAGGACGGCGGTGCCGATGCCTCTGCCCTGGAGCTCAGGGGTGAGGTAGAAGTGCTCCAGGCACCAGCCGTCCCCGGAGGGGCGCAGGGCGACGCACCCCGCGACGGCCCCGTCGACCTCCACCACGGAGGTGTGCTCGGGGGCGTAGGCGTCACGCAGCCGCTGCCGGACGCGGTGTTCGTCGTACCGGCCGAGACGTTCCAGGTCGGGGCGCATGACGACGGCCCGGATCTCGGCCATGGCCTCGATGTCATCGGGTGCGGCTGGGCGCAGGGACCACGCCTGAGTGGTACGTACAGACATGACGGGAGTTTCCCAGAGACGAACACCGGGTTCCTGGCCGCCCGGAGAGTGGACAGGCTCAGGCTCGGTGGAGGAACCACTCGGGCCCGGTCAGCGATCCTCGGCGAAGACTTCTTCGGCGGTGGTGGCGGTGGTGGCGCGGTGGAGCCATCGGTGAAGGAGCTGGGGGTCGGCGCAGGTGCTGATCTTCTGTCGGAGCTCGTCGGTTACGGCGATGCCACGTGCTTCGAGGATCAGCAGGAGGCCTTCGGCTCGGCCTTGGGCTCGGCCTTCGTCTCGGATTTCTTCGGACATGAAGGACTTGTAGAAAGACGTGTCCACGGCCACCAGGTTCCTCCACTGTTGTGCGGCCGGGCGGTTGCCCAGGCCCTGTGCGATCAGTTCAGCGATGGGTTCGGCGATGCTTTCCGGTGTGTCGCGTAGTGCGGCGGAGAGCGTTTTCAGTATGGCATCGACGTCCGGATTGTCGGCGTGTGTGATGGCCGCGAGAGTGGCGAGTGCGAGGTCCTTGCGGGCCTCGGCGACGTTCTTGATGACGGGCATGTTGTGCGGGCCGGCGACGAGTGGGTTGAGGGTGAGGGTCTGCCATTGGCGCAGGCCGATGGTGATGGGGCGGGCGGCCCACTGGGCGGTGGCGTGGTCCTGGCAGACGACCAGGAGCAGGACGGGCAGGGCGCCGTATCTGTTGTGGAGATAGCTGACGTAGTAGGGCCAGCTTGCGGTCTTGCGGGGGTCCTTCTTGCCCTGGGCCTCGATGGCGAGGAGGAAGGGGCCGTCGTCCTGCGTTTCGATGCGCAGGAGAGTGTCGACACGGCGTTCCACGGGGCTGTTCTCGGTGAGGTCGGTGGCAAGGACGGTGGCTGAGGTGGGCGTCGGGATGTTGACGCCGAGGACTTCGGATACGCGGGAGAAGAGGCCGGGGTACTCCTGGAAGATGCGGTGCATCGCTTCGTGGGGTGAGCTGACCATGTGGGTCCGTTCGGGGTGAGGGTGGCCGTGGCTGTCAGGCTGCGGCTGTGTGCAGGTCTTGGTGTGCGTCGATTCGGCAGTCTCGGCAGTGACCGGGGTGGGTGGCGCGGAAGGCGCGGTCGCAGGTGTCGCAGTTCTGGAGCGGGATCACGATGACCTTGCGACGGGGCGGCGAGGCGAGGTCTGCGATGCCGGGGAGTGGGGGTGGCAGGAGCGTGGTGATGCGGCTGCGGACGAACTTCGCCGGGTGTTTGACGGGGGTCGGGAGGTCGCTGGTGAGGGCGTGGCGGATGGTGTCCGGGTGGGCGTCGCGTTCGAGCCAGGCGGCGACACCGGGGGCGAGCGCCTCGATGTCCGCTTCGGCGAGGGTCAGCTGGGGCGCATGGCGGCGGAGGTCGGCGAGGAGCGCTGTGGCGGCCCGGTGGAGCTCCTCGGTAGGTGCGTGGGGTTGGGGGAGCGGCGCGGGCTGTTTCCTCGAGGCCGTGGGAGCCGGTACGTAGGCGGGGGCGGCCGGAGGTAGGAGTTCCGGGGCGGCAGGCGGCGGCGGAGGTGGCACCTCGACGGGTGCCGGGGGCGGAGCCGCTGCCTCGCGGGGCGGTGCGGGCGGTGGCGGGACGGCGAGCGTGACTGGTGGCTCGCTGCGGCGGGGCCGGGGTTGTGGCGCGGGGGCGGTGGAGCCGGGCTGGTTGTACGAGACCGTGCGCGTGACCATGCGGCCGTCGGGGAGGCGTACGCGGCTGCGGTGGAGGTAGCCGGTGGCTTCCAGCTCGTGCAGGGCGGCGCTGACGCGGGCTTCGCTCTCCGGGAAGCGGGCGGTGAGCACCTTGATGCCGACCTTGGCCCCGGCGGGCAGCGACTGGATGTGGGCGGCGAGTCCGATCGCGGTGAGGGAGAGGCCGCGGTGCTGGGCGAGGTGGTTGCCGATGACCGTGAAGCCGGAGATGTGGCGGACGGTGACGTGAAGGACGCCGGATGTCGGCGTGACGTCGGGCTGGGTGCCGGGCGAGCCGGGCTGGGCGCACAGGGGCGCGATAACCTGCGGGGTAGCCATGGGGAAGCGTTCTCTTCCTCGTGGTCAGGCCCCGGCCGGGATTCGTAGTCCCGGCTGGGGCCGTCTCGTGTCTGTGGTTGTCGCGGCGAGCATATGTCAGCCAACCCGCCCCAAATCCAGCCCTGTTGCGATATGTCACCCATGCGAGTGATGCAGGTCAGAACGGGGGTGGGGTGGGGTTTGGTCGGGTTTCTTTCCCGAGTTCTTTAAGGCCTTTAGACGTCGCGGGTGGCCGCGTCTCGGGTCACCGGGGCGCGGTCGACCAGGTCGCGGGTGCCCGCGACCCGGTGGAGCCGGTCACGGTGCGAGGCCGAGCTCCGCCCAGACCGTTTTGCGCGGGACGGGGCCCGGGACGACGCCCCAGCGGTCGGCGAGGGCCTCGACGATGAGCAGGCCGTGCCCTCCCTCTGCGTGCTGGTCGGGGGCCGTTGCGACGGGCAGGCGGTCACCCCGGGCGTCGGTGACCTCGATCCGCAGCCGGTGTCCGCGTGGACAGTGAGGCGTAGTCGGAAGTCCGGCCTGTGACCCATCCGTGGAGTGCCCAGTGACGGAGCCCTTGCGTACGGTGATTGTCCCGGGTCTGTCCAGTGTTGTCCCGGCTGTCCGGAGTGACGTGCGGGGGGCAGAGGCGGTTGAGGAAGAACGGTACGCACGTCGGAAGTGGGGCACGGATGAGTGTGGACGGGGTCGGTACGGAGCGGAACGGCGACGGCGGGGCGGACGAGCCCGGCTGGGATGTCGATCCCGATGACGAGTCGGGCGTCGCGGTGGTCGCCGGCGTGGGACGCCAGATCAAGGCCTGGCGGGAGGCGGCGGGGATGCGGGCCGGCGAGCTCGGGGTCGCGATCGGGTACGGGGAGAACCTGGTCTACAAAGTGGAGGGCGGGCGGCGGATTCCTCGGCCGGAGTTCCTGGACAAGGTGGACGAGGCACTGGGGGCGGGCGGGAAGATCGCCCTGCTGAAGGAGGACGTGGCGCAGGTCCGGTATCCGAAGAAGATCAGGGAGCTGGCGAAGCTGGAGGAGCGCGCGGTCGAGATGGGCTTGTACAGCAACCACAACGTCCACGGAGGATCCTTGAGCTGCGCTATGGGATGATCCGGGCCCAGGCTCTCGCGCCACGGGAGTCGATGGCCTTCATCGAGCAACTGCTGGGAGAGACATGATGCGCGAGACCTCTGCCGGGGACGCTTCTGAGCTGGAGTGGTTCAAGAGCAGCTACAGCAGCAGCAGTGAAGGTGACTCTTGCGTCGAGATTGCGGCTGCGTCCTGCGCGGTGCACGTCCGCGACTCGAAGAACCTGCCGGGACCGCAGCTCGCCTTCACGTCGGAGGCGTGGACGGGCTTCGTCTCGTACGCCGCCAGGCGCTGATCCCGCACGCAGTCGCACCCCTGCTCCTCGGCTGATGTCTGAGCGGGGGCGCGCTGCTGTCAGAAAGACCCGTCCTGGATGCCGTCTTCGGGCTTGGGCACCCGCTTGGGGACGGTCTTCTTCCTCGCGCCTGGTACGTGGAGCCCGGCTTCGTACGCTGCGAATCGACGGCGTACCTGCCGGTGCCGGAGGGCGCGCACGTGTGCACCTCGTCGACGACCAGCAGGTCGAAGGCGCGGGTACTCCGGAAGGTGCGGCAGGACGTACGAACCTGCTGATCGCGGACGACGTCGGCCTCGGCAAGACGATCGAGGCCGGCCTGGTCATGCAGGAGCTCATGCCCCGCCACCGGGCCCGCACGACGGGCGCGAGCTGGTAGTCCTGAATCTCGGCGCCGGACCGGCAGGGGGCCTGGAGGGCGGTCTGGCGTCCAGGCGCTCCGGCCCGTCCATGCCGTCCGTGGGGGAGGGCAGCTCGTACTGCTGATGGACGACCGCGCCCTGCTCCAGCTCCCAGACCACCCGGAGCTCCTCGTCGCGGGCGTCGTCCTCGACGGAGACCGTGGAGCGTGTGACCTCGGTGACGACCCAGGGACGATTTCGTACAGTGACGAGCTGGCCGTGCGCCGGTGGGGCGCCGCCCTCGGCTGCGTCGAAGCCGGCCCGTTCTGTCCCCACGGCCACGTCCGTCATCGATCGCACTCCCGCTCTTGTCCCCTTGACCCCTGCGAGAAGCCTCAAGGTGGAAAAGTGGCAGACAGGTGGGTCGGAGACATTGATGCGACAGGACGCGCCCGTTCCGTCCCAGAGGGTAAAGGAGAGTGGACAGGCCCACTGCAGAAGCGTGCCCGTGTTTGACCGCTCCCTCGTCGGGGGTAAGATCCCCGGCCCGATTGGCCAGGCCCCTGAGCCGTGTGGCACACTAGCCAGGTTGCTCGGTTGAGTGTCAATGCTGCGCGCCTCCCGCCGGGAGGACCGGAAGCGAGTCCCACAGTACTCGTCGACCCCATGCGGGTCGGACGTACGGGAATCTTTCGGGAAGTTCAGCAGGGCGCAGACCAGGCACCCGGTGGGTGTTCCGCCCCCGGCCGCGAGGTCTCAGGCCCGCACCCCCTTGGTTGGGATTTCCTTCGGGAGATTTTCGTAGAGGGGATGCGACACGCCCGACCGCGTGGGTCGGAGACGGAGTTGTTAGAAGCCCCGGGTTCCAGAGCGTTATTGAGAGACAGGACTACTAGTAGCCATGGCGGGACAGAAGATCCGCATCCGGCTCAAGGCCTACGACCACGAGGTCATCGACTCCTCGGCGAAGAAGATCGTCGAGACGGTGACGCGCACTGGTGCGTCGGTCGCGGGCCCGGTGCCGCTGCCCACTGAGAAGAACGTGTACTGCGTCATCAAGTCGCCGCACAAGTACAAGGACTCTCGCGAGCACTTCGAGATGCGCACGCACAAGCGCCTCATCGACATCCTCGACCCCACGCCGAAGACGGTTGACTCGCTGATGCGCCTCGACCTGCCGGCTGGCGTCGACATCGAGATCAAGCTCTGAGGGGACGGGCCGAGATGAGCAAGAACATCAAGGGCGTCCTGGGCGAGAAGCTCGGCATGACCCAGGTCTGGGACGAGAACAACCGGGTTGTCCCGGTGACCGTCGTCAAGGCCGGTCCGTGCGTCGTGACGCAGGTTCGTACGAACGACAGCGACGGCTACGAGTCGGTCCAGATCGCCTTCGGCGAGATCGACCCGCGCAAGGTGAACAAGCCCCTCAAGGGCCACTTCGCCAAGGCCGACGTGACCCCGCGCCGCCACCTGGTGGAGCTCCGCACCCCTGACGCCAGCGAGTACACGCTGGGCCAGGAGGTCACTGCCGAGGTGTTCGAGTCCGGCGTCAAGGTTGACGTCACGGGCAAGAGCAAGGGCAAGGGCTTCGCCGGTGTCATGAAGCGTCACAACTTCAAGGGCCTCGGCGCCGGCCACGGCGTCCAGCGCAAGCACCGTTCCCCCGGTTCGATCGGTGGCTGTGCCACCCCTGGGCGTGTCTTCAAGGGCATGCGCATGGCCGGTCGGATGGGTAACGAGCGCGTCACCACCCAGAACCTGACCATCCACGCGGTCGACGCGGAGAAGGGTCTGCTGCTCATCAAGGGCGCGGTCCCCGGTCCGAACGGCGGCCTCGTCCTGGTCCGTACCGCGGCCAAGGGGGCTTGAGGTAATGAGCACCATTGACATCCTTTCGCCGGCAGGCGACAAGGCCGGTACCGTCGAGCTCCCCGCGGAGATCTTCGACGCGAAGACCAGCGTTCCGCTGATCCACCAGGTCGTCGTCGCCCAGCTGGCAGCTGCCCGTCAGGGCACGCACAAGACCAAGCGCCGTGGCGAAGTCCGTGGTGGTGGCCGCAAGCCGTACCGCCAGAAGGGCACCGGCCGCGCCCGCCAGGGTTCGACCCGCGCGCCGCAGTTCGTCGGCGGTGGCGTCGTCCACGGCCCGCAGCCGCGTGACTACTCGCAGCGCACCCCGAAGAAGATGAAGGCCGCCGCCCTGCGCGGTGCCCTCTCGGACCGGGCGCGTCACTCCCGCATCCACGTCGTCACCGGCGTGGTCGAGAGTGGGATCTCCACCAAGGCCGTCAAGACGCTGCTCGGCAAGATCTCGGAGCGCAGCAACCTGCTCCTGGTCGTCGAGCGTGCCGACGAGGCCGCGTGGCTGTCCGCGCGCAACCTGCCCCAGGTGCACATCCTGGAGCCGGGCCAGCTGAACACGTACGACGTGATCGTCTCTGACGACGTGGTCTTCACCCAGGCCGCTTTCGAGTCCTTCGTGTCTGGCCCCCAGACCGCTGAGACCGAAGGGAGCGCCGCCTGATGAGTGAGGCGACCGTCACCAGCTCGACCATCACGAGCAAGACCTACTCGGACCCGCGCGACGTTCTCGTCAAGCCGGTCGTGTCCGAGAAGAGCTACGCGCTGCTCGACGAGAACAAGTACACGTTCATCGTCGCGCCCGGCTCCAACAAGACCCAGATCAAGCAGGCCGTGGAAGCGGTCTTCTCGGTCAAGGTCACCGGGGTCAACACGATCAACCGGCAGGGTAAGCGCAAGCGCACCAAGACCGGTTTCGGCAAGCGCGCCGACACGAAGCGCGCCATCGTGACCCTCGCCGAGGGCGACCGTATCGACATCTTCGGCGGCCCGACCTCCTGACGGAGGTCGAGTCGTCCGGAATCGGACGAGGACTGAGAAATGGGTATCCGCAAGTACAAGCCGACGACCCCGGGCCGTCGTGGCTCCAGCGTCGCCGACTTTGTCGAGATCACGCGGTCCACGCCGGAGAAGTCGCTGGTCCGCCCCCTGCACAGCAAGGGCGGCCGTAACAACGCCGGTCGTGTGACCGTTCGCCACCAGGGTGGTGGCCACAAGCGCGCCTACCGCGTGATCGACTTCCGTCGTCACGACAAGGACGGCGTGCCGGCCAAGGTCGCGCACATCGAGTACGACCCGAACCGCACCGCGCGCATCGCGCTGCTGCACTACGCGGACGGCGAGAAGCGTTACATCGTCGCCCCCCGTGGTCTGTCGCAGGGTGACCGCGTCGAGAACGGTCCGGGCGCCGACATCAAGCCGGGCAACAACCTGGCGCTGCGCAACATCCCGGTCGGTACGACCATCCACGCCATCGAGCTGCGGCCCGGCGGCGGCGCGAAGTTCGCCCGTTCCGCGGGTGCCTCCGTGCAGCTGCTGGCGAAGGAGGGCACGATGGCCCACCTTCGTATGCCTTCCGGAGAGATCCGGCTGGTCGACGCCCGCTGCCGCGCCACGATCGGTGAGGTCGGCAACGCCGAGCAGTCGAACATCAACTGGGGCAAGGCCGGCCGCATGCGCTGGAAGGGCGTCCGCCCGACCGTCCGCGGTGTCGCGATGAACCCGGTTGACCACCCGCACGGTGGTGGTGAAGGCAAGACCTCCGGTGGACGTCACCCGGTCTCGCCGTGGGGTCAGAAGGAGGGTCGTACTCGCTCGCCGAAGAAGGCATCGAGCAAGTACATCGTCCGCCGCCGCAAGACGAACAAGAAGCGCTAGGAGCGGGTTTAGATGCCGCGCAGTCTCAAGAAGGGGCCCTTCGTCGACGGCCACCTCGTCAAGAAGGTGGACGTACAGAACGAAGCAGGCACCAAGAACGTCATCAAGACCTGGTCCCGTCGCTCGATGATCATCCCGGCCATGCTGGGTCACACCATCGCGGTGCACAACGGCAAGATTCACGTCCCGGTGTTCGTCACCGAGTCGATGGTCGGCCACAAGCTCGGCGAGTTCTCGCCGACTCGCACCTTCCGCGGCCACGTCAAGGACGACCGGAAGTCGAAGCGCCGCTAGCGCGGGGTGGAAACGACTATGACTCACACCGAAGGGACAACCATGGAAGCCAGGGCCCAGGCGCGGTACATCCGCGTCACGCCCATGAAGGCCCGCCGCGTGGTGGACCTCATTCGTGGCATGGATGCCACGGAGGCTCAGGCGGTCCTGCGTTTCGCCCCGCAGGCCGCGAGCGTGCCGGTTGGCAAGGTGCTTGACAGCGCCATCGCCAACGCTGCACACAACTACGACCACCCTGACGCCTCTTCGCTGGTCATCAGCGAGGCGTACGTGGACGAGGGCCCGACCCTGAAGCGGTTCCGTCCGCGTGCTCAGGGCCGTGCCTACCGGATCCGTAAGCGGACCAGCCACATCACCGTGGTCGTCAGCAGCAAGGAAGGAACCCGGTAATGGGCCAGAAGGTTAACCCGCATGGGTTCCGGCTCGGCATTACCACGGACTTCAAGTCCCGTTGGTACGCCGACAAGCTGTACAAGGACTACGTCAAGGAAGACGTCGCCATTCGTCGCATGATGACGAAGGGCATGGAGCGGGCCGGCATCTCGAAGGTCGAGATCGAGCGCACCCGCGACCGCGTCCGCGTTGACATCCACACCGCCCGCCCGGGCATCGTCATCGGCCGCCGTGGCGCCGAGGCCGACCGCATCCGTGGCGAGCTGGAGAAGCTGACCGGCAAGCAGGTCCAGCTGAACATCCTCGAGGTCAAGAACCCCGAGGTGGACGCTCAGCTGGTGGCCCAGGCCGTCGCCGAGCAGCTCTCCTCCCGTGTCTCCTTCCGTCGTGCCATGCGTAAGAGCATGCAGAGCACGATGAAGGCGGGCGCCAAGGGCATCAAGATCCAGTGCGGTGGCCGCCTCGGCGGCGCCGAGATGTCCCGCTCGGAGTTCTACCGCGAGGGCCGCGTGCCCCTGCACACGCTCCGTGCGAACGTCGACTACGGCTTCTTCGAGGCCAAGACGACCTTCGGCCGCATCGGTGTGAAGGTCTGGATCTACAAGGGCGACGTCAAGAACATCGCCGAGGTCCGCGCCGAGAACGCAGCGGCTCGCGCCGGCAACCGTCCGGCTCGTGGCGGCGCTGACCGCCCGGCCGGCCGTGGTGGCCGTGGTGGCGAGCGTGGCGGTCGCGGCCGCAAGCCGCAGCAGTCCGCGCCGGCAGCGGAGGCCCCCAAGGCCGACGCTCCCGCCGCAGCTGCTCCGGCTGAGAGCACCGGAACGGAGGCCTGACCGAAATGCTGATCCCCCGTAGGGTCAAGCACCGCAAGCAGCACCACCCGAAGCGCAGCGGTATGTCCAAGGGTGGCACGCAGGTTGCGTTCGGCGAGTACGGCATCCAGGCGCTGTCCCCGGCGTACGTGACGAACCGCCAGATCGAGGCAGCTCGTATCGCGATGACCCGCCACATCAAGCGTGGCGGCAAGGTCTGGATCAACATCTACCCGGACCGCCCCCTGACGAAGAAGCCTGCCGAGACCCGCATGGGTTCCGGTAAGGGTTCTCCCGAGTGGTGGATCGCGAACGTCAAGCCCGGTCGGGTGATGTTCGAGCTGTCCTACCCGAACGAGAAGATTGCTCGTGAGGCGCTCACCCGCGCTGCTCACAAGCTTCCGATGAAGTGCCGGATCGTTCGGCGCGAGGCAGGTGAGTCGTGATGTCGGCCGGTACCAAGGCGTCCGAGCTGCGCGAGCTGGGCGGCGAGGAGCTTCTCGACAAGCTCCGCGAGGCCAAGGAAGAGCTGTTCAACCTCCGCTTCCAGGCGGCGACGGGGCAGCTCGAGAACCACGGTCGGCTCAAGTCCGTCCGTAAGGACATCGCCCGGATCTACACCCTGATGCGCGAGCGCGAGCTGGGCATCGAGACGGTGGAGAGCGCCTGATGAGCGAGAAGACTGTGACTGAGACCAACACCGACCGCGGTTTCCGTAAGACCCGTGAGGGTCTGGTCGTCAGCGACAAGATGGACAAGACCGTCGTCGTCGCTGTCGAGGACCGCGTCAAGCACGCGCTGTACGGCAAGGTCATCCGCCGTACGAACAAGCTCAAGGCCCACGACGAGCAGAACGCTGCAGGCGTCGGCGACCGCGTTGTCATCATGGAGACGCGTCCGCTGTCCGCCACGAAGCGCTGGCGCATCGTCGAGATCCTCGAGAAGGCCAAGTAATCCCTGAGGGGATCTTCCCTCAGGCCAGTTCCGCCAGGCTCGGCAGGGGCTTCCGGTAACGGAGCCCCTGCCGGGAACCGGCAGACGATCAGGAGATAGACGTGATCCAGCAGGAGTCGCGACTGCGCGTCGCCGACAACACGGGTGCGAAGGAAATTCTCACCATCCGTGTTCTCGGTGGCTCGGGTCGCCGCTACGCGGGCATCGGTGACGTCATCGTCGCCACCGTCAAGGACGCGATCCCCGGTGGCAACGTGAAGAAGGGTGACGTCGTCAAGGCCGTCATCGTTCGCACCGTCAAGGAGCGTCGTCGTCCGGATGGCTCGTACATCCGCTTCGACGAGAACGCCGCTGTCATTCTCAAGAACGACGGCGACCCCCGCGGCACCCGTATCTTCGGCCCGGTGGGCCGTGAGCTGCGCGAGAAGAAGTTCATGAAGATCATCTCGCTCGCGCCGGAGGTGCTGTAAGCATGAAGATCAAGAAGGGCGACCTGGTTCAGGTCATCACCGGTAAGGACAAGGGCAAGCAGGGCAAGGTCATCGTTGCCTTCCCCGCTCAGGACCGTGTCCTCGTCGAGGGTGTCAACCGGGTCAAGAAGCACACCAAGGCCGGTCAGACGGCTCGCGGTTCGCAGACGGGTGGCATTGTCACCACCGAGGCCCCGATCCACGTCAGCAACGTACAGCTGGTGGTGGAGAAGGACGGCAACAAGGTCGTCACCCGCGTCGGCTACCGCTTTGACGACGAGGGCAAGAAGATCCGCGTTGCCAAGCGGACCGGTGAGGACATCTGATGACGACCACCACTGCGCCGCGTCTCAAGACGCGCTACCGCGAGGAAATCGCCGGCAAGCTGCGTGAGGAGTTCTCGTACGAGAACGTCATGCAGGTTCCCGGTCTGGTCAAGATCGTGGTCAACATGGGTGTGGGCGACGCCGCCCGCGACTCCAAGCTGATCGACGGTGCCGTCAAGGACCTCACCACGATCACGGGCCAGAAGCCGGCCGTCACGAAGGCCCGCAAGTCGATCGCGCAGTTCAAGCTGCGCGAGGGGCAGCCGATCGGCTGCCACGTCACCCTCCGTGGTGACCGCATGTGGGAGTTCCTGGACCGTACGCTGTCGCTCGCGCTTCCGCGTATCCGTGACTTCCGTGGCCTGTCGCCGAAGCAGTTCGACGGCCGTGGCAACTACACCTTCGGTCTCACGGAGCAGGTCATGTTCCACGAGATCGACCAGGACAAGATCGACCGGGTCCGGGGCATGGACATCACCGTGGTCACCACGGCGACCAACGACGACGAGGGTCGTGCCCTGCTTCGTCACCTCGGCTTCCCGTTCAAGGAGAACTGACCGTGGCGAAGAAGGCTCTGATCGCTAAGGCCGCCCGTAAGCCGAAGTTCGGCGTGCGCGGGTACACCCGCTGCCAGCGCTGCGGCCGGCCCCACTCCGTCTACCGCAAGTTCGGCCTGTGCCGCGTGTGCCTTCGTGAGATGGCTCACCGTGGCGAGCTGCCGGGCGTGACCAAGAGCTCCTGGTAATTCTCCTTCGCCCTCCGGGCGTTGGGAGTACCAGAAGCTCTCGGTAAGTATCTGGTCGGCAGGAGCCCCGCTTTTCATGCCGTAGGCTTGAAGGGTTGGGCGCCTGCCGCCCTGACCGACTTACTACGCCGTAGGTCCCCGCACCGCACCCGTCCCGCCACTGAGTGGGGAGAGGGATGGCGCATACAGGAAACCCCGGCGAGAGAGGCCGAAGGCCAACTCATGACCATGACTGATCCCATCGCAGACATGCTCACGCGTCTGCGCAACGCGAACTCGGCGTATCACGACGATGTCGCAATGCCGCACAGCAAGATCAAGTCGCACATCGCGGAGATCCTCCAGCAGGAGGGCTTCATCACCGGCTGGAAGGTCGAGGACGCCGAGGTCGGCAAGAGCCTCGTTCTCGAGCTGAAGTTCGGGCCGAACCGCGAGCGTTCGATTGCCGGCATCAAGCGCATTTCGAAGCCGGGTCTGCGTGTATACGCAAAGTCCACCAATCTGCCGAAGGTTCTCGGCGGCCTGGGCGTGGCGATCATCTCCACGTCCCACGGTCTCCTGACCGGCCAGCAGGCCAGCAAGAAGGGCGTAGGTGGGGAAGTCCTCGCCTACGTCTGGTAGTCGGGAACGGAGGAACAGCTCATGTCGCGAATCGGCAAGCTCCCCATCCAGGTTCCCGCCGGTGTGGACGTCACCATCGATGGCCGCACGGTCGCGGTGAAGGGCCCCAAGGGTTCCCTCTCGCACACCGTCGCAGCGCCGATCGAGGTCACCAAGGGTGAGGACGGCGTGCTCAACGTCGTCCGCCCGAACGACGAGCGTCAGAACAAGGCCCTTCACGGCCTGTCCCGCACGCTGGTGGCGAACATGATCACCGGCGTGACCGCGGGATACAGCAAGGCGCTCGAGATCAGCGGTGTCGGTTACCGCGTCCAGGCGAAGGGCTCCAACCTGGAGTTCGCCCTGGGCTACAGCCACCCGATCCTCATCGAGGCCCCCGAGGGCATCACCTTCAAGGTCGAGTCGCCCACGAAGTTCAGTGTCGAGGGCATCGACAAGCAGAAGGTCGGCGAGGTTTCGGCGAAGATCCGCAAGCTGCGGAAGCCCGACCCGTACAAGGCCAAGGGCGTCAAGTACGCCGGCGAGGTTATCCGCCGCAAGGTCGGAAAGGCGGGTAAGTAAGCCATGGCATACGGTGTAAAGATCGCCAAGGGCGACGCCTACAAGCGTGCCGCCCTCAAGCGCCGCCACATCCGCGTGCGCAAGCACATCTCCGGTTCGCCGGAGCGGCCGCGCCTGGTTGTGACGCGTTCCAACCGTCACATCGTCGCCCAGGTCATCGACGACATCGCGGGCCACACGCTCGCGTCGGCGTCGACCCTGGACACGTCGATCCGTGGTGCGGAGGGTGACAAGAGCGCCCAGGCCAAGCAGGTCGGCGCCCTGGTCGCCGAGCGCGCCAAGGCCGCAGGCGTCGAGGCCGTCGTGTTTGACCGCGGTGGTAACCAGTACGCCGGGCGGATTGCCGCTCTGGCTGACGCCGCCCGTGAAGCCGGGCTGAAGTTCTAAGCCCCGGTTCCAACGCACAGCGGACGTAACAGAGAGAGGTAAATCCAATGGCTGGACCCCAGCGCCGCGGAAGCGGTGCCGGTGGCGGCGAGCGGCGGGACCGGAAGGGCCGTGACGGTGGCGCAGCCGCCGAGAAGACCGCGTACGTCGAGCGCGTCGTCGCGATCAACCGCGTCGCCAAGGTAGTGAAGGGTGGTCGTCGCTTCAGCTTCACCGCGCTGGTCGTGGTGGGCGATGGTGACGGCACCGTCGGTGTCGGATACGGCAAGGCCAAGGAAGTTCCCGCGGCCATCGCCAAGGGCGTCGAGGAAGCCAAGAAGAGCTTCTTCAAGGTCCCGCGTATCCAGGGCACCATCCCTCACCCGATCCAGGGCGAGAAGGCTGCGGGCGTCGTTCTGCTCAAGCCTGCTTCCCCCGGTACCGGTGTGATCGCGGGTGGCCCGGTGCGCGCCGTTCTGGAGTGCGCCGGCGTTCACGACATCCTGTCGAAGTCGCTCGGTTCTTCGAACCCGATCAACATCGTGCACGCGACCGTGGCGGCCCTTCAGGGCCTGCAGCGTCCCGAGGAGATCGCGGCTCGCCGTGGTCTGCCCCTCGAGGACGTCGCCCCCGCGGCTCTGCTTCGTGCGCGTGCGGGAGCGGGTGCGTAATGGCTCGCCTCAAGATCACGCAGACGAAGTCGTACATCGGCAGCAAGCAGAACCACCGTGACACCCTGCGGTCGCTCGGGCTCAAGCGCCTGAACGACTCGGTTGTCAAGGAGGACCGCCCCGAGTTCCGCGGAATGGTTCAGACCGTCCGCCACCTCGTGACGGTTGAGGAGGTTGACTGATATGGCGGAGAACAGCCCGCTGAAGGCCCACAACCTCCGGCCTGCCCCGGGCGCCAAGACCGCCAAGACCCGTGTGGGTCGTGGCGAGGCGTCCAAGGGTAAGACCGCAGGCCGTGGTACCAAGGGTACGAAGGCTCGTTACCAGGTTCCGGAGCGCTTCGAGGGTGGGCAGATGCCCCTCCACATGCGTCTCCCGAAGCTCAAGGGCTTCAAGAACCCGTTCCGCACGGAGTACCAGGTCGTGAACCTGGACAAGCTCGCGACGCTCTACCCCGAGGGTGGAGAGGTCACGGTGGCCGACCTGGTCGCCAAGGGCGCCGTGCGTAACAACCACCTCGTCAAGGTCCTCGGACAGGGCGAGATCTCCGTGGCGCTGCAGGTTTCGGTTGACGCCGTCTCCGGCTCCGCCAAGGAGAAGATCGCCGCCGCCGGCGGCACCGTCACCGAACTCGTCTGAGACAATTCGGACAAGGCTGTGGCCTGAACACCCGACCGGGGATGCCTCTCATTTGGGGCATCCCCGGTTGGTCGTTCCTAGGGGGGCATGTACGCCGGTAAGGTGGCGTGCACTGTTGCTGTGGTAAGACCTGGGCAAGAGCCCGGGGTCCTTTGGCTGTTACGTAATCGTCGATCCTCAAGACCGTCACCTCACGCTTTTGCGCGGGGGTCGCAGGAGGCACCGTGCTCACCGCGTTCGCCCGGGCGTTCAAGACGCCCGACCTGCGCAAGAAGCTGCTCTTCACGCTCGGCATCATCGTGCTCTACCGTCTCGGTGCGCACATTCCCGTACCGGGGGTGAGCTACGAGAACGTCCAGATTTGTGTTGATCAGGCAAGCAAGGGCAACAACAGCCTCTTCGGTCTGGTGAACATGTTCAGCGGTGGTGCACTGCTGCAGATCACGATCTTCGCGCTCGGAATCATGCCGTACATCACGGCCAGCATCATTCTTCAGCTGCTGACCGTCGTCATCCCCCGACTCGAAGCCCTGAAGAAGGAGGGGCAGTCGGGCACGGCCAAGATCACGCAGTACACGCGTTATCTGACCGTGGCGCTGGCCATCCTCCAGGGCACCGGCCTGGTGGCAACCGCACGCAGCGGCGCTCTGTTCAGCGGCTGCCCGGTCGCCGACCAGATCGTTCCTAACCAGTCGATCTTCACGACCATCGTCATGGTGATCACCATGACCGCCGGCACCGCCGCCGTCATGTGGCTCGGTGAGCTCATCACCGACCGCGGCATCGGCAACGGCATGTCGATCCTGATGTTCATCTCGATCGCCGCCAGCTTCCCCGGCGCACTGTGGGCCATCAAGGAGAGCGGCAAGCTGGCCGACGGCTGGATCGAGTTCATCACGGTCATCCTCATCGGCTTCGTGATGGTCGCGCTCGTCGTCTTCGTCGAGCAGGCCCAGCGCCGTGTTCCGGTGCAGTACGCGAAGCGGATGATCGGGCGCCGGTCGTACGGCGGTACGTCCACTTACATCCCGCTGAAGGTGAACCAGGCGGGTGTGATTCCCGTCATCTTCGCTTCTTCGCTGCTCTACATTCCTGCTCTAATCGTTCAGTTCTCCAACTCCACCGCGGGCTGGGCGACCTGGATTCAGGACCACTTCGTCAAGGGCGACCACCCGTACTACATCGCGACGTACTTCCTGTTGATCGTGTTCTTCGCATTCTTCTATGTGGCGATCTCGTTCAACCCCGAGGAAGTCGCCGACAACATGAAGAAGTATGGTGGCTTCATCCCGGGTATCCGGGCAGGTCGGCCTACTGCCGAGTATCTGAGCTACGTGCTCAACCGGATCACTTGGCCGGGCTCGCTGTACCTGGGTCTGATCGCTCTGGTGCCGACGATGGCGTTGGCAGGCTTCGGTGGCGCTAACCAGAACTTCCCGTTCGGCGGGACGAGCATCCTGATCATCGTGGGTGTGGGTCTGGAGACCGTGAAGCAGATCGAGAGTCAGCTCCAGCAGCGCAATTACGAAGGGTTCCTCCGCTGATGCGAATCGTCCTCGTCGGGCCGCCCGGTGCCGGCAAGGGAACGCAGGCTGCGTTCCTTGCCAGGAATCTTTCGATTCCGCACATCTCCACGGGCGACCTCTTCCGCGCCAACATCAGCCAGGGCACCGACCTTGGCAAGCAGGCCCGCGCCTTCATGGACGCGGGACAGCTGGTGCCGGACGAAGTCACCATCGCGATGGCCAAGGACCGCATGTCCCAGCCGGACGCCGAGAACGGCTTCCTCCTGGACGGCTTTCCCCGCAACGTGGGGCAGGCCGCGGCGCTCGACGAGATGCTCCTCAGCGAGGGCGTCAAGCTCGACGCGGTTCTTGACCTCGAGGTCCCCGAGGACGAGGTGGTCAGGCGCATCGCGGGCCGCCGCATCTGCCGTAACGACAGCGCGCATGTCTTCCACGTGACGTACAACGCGCCGAAGGCCGAGGGCGTCTGTGACGCCTGCGGCGGCGAGCTGTACCAGCGGGACGACGACACCGAGGAGACGGTCCGTACCCGTCTCGAGGTGTACCACACGCAGACGGAGCCGATCATCGACTACTACCGGGCCCAGGGCCTGGTCGTGACGATCTCCGCGCTCGGCAAGGTCACCGACGTGACCGACCGTGCCATGGAGGCCCTCAAGAAGTCCGACGAGGGCTGACCTCCTCCGCGTCTCCACACTGCGGCCGGCCGCGGCGCCCTTCGGGCGTCGCGGCCAACTGTTTTCGCGCCGTATCGTGGAGTACGGCCCACATCCCCCTCCGCACGCAGAAAGGCGCCCAGCGATGGTGCAGATCAAGACCCCCGAGCAGATCGCGAAGATGCGCGAGGCGGGCCTGGTGGTCGCTGCCATCCACGCCGCCACGCGCGAGGCGGCCGTCCCCGGCGCCACCACGAAGGACCTGGACGAGGTCGCGCGCAAGGTGATCGCCGATCACGGCGCGAAGTCGAACTTCCTGGGCTACGGCGGGTTCCCCGCGACGATCTGCACCTCGGTCAACGAGGTCGTGGTGCACGGCATCCCGGACGAGAAGACCGTCCTCAAGGACGGCGACATCATCTCGATCGACGCCGGCGCGATCATCGACGGCTGGCACGGCGACGCGGCGTACACCGCCTTCGTGGGCACGGGTCACGCTCCGGAGCTCGTCGAGCTGTCCCGGGTGACCGAGGAGTCCATGTGGGCCGGGATCGCCGCGATGAAGGTGAACAACCGGCTCTTCGACATCTCGAAGGCCATCGAGTCCTACATCCGCCGCCAGCCCCGTCCGGCGACCGGTAAGTACGGGATCATCGAGGACTACGGCGGCCACGGCATCGGCACCGAGATGCACATGGACCCGCACCTGCTGAACTACGTCTCCCGCAAGCGCGGCAAGGGCATCAAGCTGGTCCCCGGCGTCTGCCTGGCGATCGAGCCGATGGTCTCGCTGGGTACGGCGCAGACGAAGGTCCTCTCCGACGAGTGGACCGTCCTCACGACCGACGGCACCTGGTCCTCGCACTGGGAGCACTCGATCGCCCTCACGGAACAGGGCCCGCTGGTCCTGACGGCCCCGGACTGCGGGCGGGCGAAGCTCGCCCAGTACGGGATCGAGGCGGCTCCGGACCCGTTGGGCTGACGCCTGGTGCCGGACCTCCCGCCTGACGCTCACCGGGACTGCCCGGCTGATCTGTGTCTAAGGATCAGCTGGAGTGGGCAAACTTGACGGATTCGTCTTTTGGAGTCCGCTGACGTAGACTGACTCGTCGGCTCTCGTGCATCCGTGTGTCTTCATGCGGCGGTGTGACAGTCGATCAAGGTAGCCGATTCGAAAGGCGAAGCGTGGCCAAGAAGCAAGGTGCCATCGAAATTGAGGGCACCGTGATCGAGTCCCTCCCGAACGCGATGTTCAGGGTGGAGCTCCAGAACGGTCACAAGGTCCTCGCGCACATCAGCGGCAAGATGCGGATGCACTACATCCGTATCCTCCCGGATGACCGGGTCGTGGTGGAGCTGTCTCCGTACGACCTGACGCGTGGCCGGATCGTCTACCGGTACAAGTAGATCTTGCCGCCACCCCGCTTCGGCGTGGTGAGGGCACTGACCCGGAGAACCTGACATCCCATGAAGGTCAAGCCGAGCGTCAAGAAGATCTGCGACAAGTGCAAGGTGATCCGCCGTCACGGCCGGGTCATGGTCATCTGCGACAACCTGCGCCACAAGCAGCGCCAGGGCTGACGCACGACCCCCTGCATCTCGCAGTTCTTCGCGCGACGCACGTAAACGTACATACGCAGTACCCGTCCACGCTTCGGCTGACGACACCTCCGGCGGGGGCCGGGGACCCGGACGTACCACTCCTTCCCATACGGGCGGGGTCGGCGTTCGGGAGTGGCACTGCGGAAGACCCCCGAAATAACAACTGGAGCCATTGAATGGCACGCGTTTCAGGTGTTGACATCCCGCGCGAAAAGCGCGTGGAGGTTGCCCTCACCTACGTCTTCGGCATCGGGCGTACCCGGTCCAAGGAGATCCTCGCCACCACCGGCGTGAACCCCAACACCCGCGTTCGTGACCTGGCCGAAGAGGACCTGGTCAAGATCCGCGAGTACGTGGACGCCAACCTCCGCACCGAGGGTGACCTTCGCCGCGAGATCCAGGGCGACATTCGCCGCAAGATCGAGATCGGCTGCTACCAGGGCATCCGGCACCGCCGCGGTCTGCCGGTCCACGGTCAGCGCACCAGCACCAACGCGCGTACCCGTAAGGGCCCGCGTCGCGCCATCGCCGGTAAGAAGAAGCCGGGCAAGAAGTAGTCCTCAGCGGACGTACCGCGGGTGTCCGGGCCACCGGACGTTCGCGGAAACCAGCGGTCTTCGCTGTAGGACCGATCACCTCCCCTCTCCATCTGGAGTCAAGACATGCCCCCCAAGGGTCGTCAGGGCGCAGCCAAGAAGGTGCGTCGCAAGGAAAAGAAGAACGTCGCTCACGGGCACGCCCACATCAAGAGCACGTTCAACAACACCATCGTCTCGATCACGGACCCCTCGGGCAACGTGATCTCATGGGCCTCCGCCGGCCACGTCGGCTTCAAGGGCTCGCGCAAGTCCACCCCCTTCGCCGCGCAGATGGCCGCCGAGTCGGCCGCCCGCCGCGCGCAGGAGCACGGCATGCGCAAGGTTGACGTCTTCGTGAAGGGTCCGGGCTCCGGCCGCGAGACCGCGATCCGTTCCCTCCAGGCCACGGGCCTCGAGGTCGGTTCGATCCAGGACGTCACCCCGACGCCGCACAACGGCTGCCGTCCGCCGAAGCGTCGCCGCGTCTGATCCGCTACGGCCGGTGACGGTCGTGCGTCAGTAACGCGGGATGCGGGCGGTATGTCCCTTCGGGGGCGTGCCGCCCGTATCCTTGTCTCATCTGTCGGGCATCAAATAGCGGGTGCCCACGACTGAAGGATCGCAACATGCTTATCGCTCAGCGTCCGTCGCTGACCGAAGAGGTCGTCGACGAGTTCCGCTCCCGGTTCATCATCGAGCCGCTGGAGCCGGGCTTCGGTTACACCCTCGGCAACTCCCTGCGTCGCACCCTCCTCTCCTCGATCCCCGGTGCCGCTGTCACCAGCATCCGGATCGACGGTGTCCTGCACGAGTTCACCACCGTGCCGGGCGTCAAGGAGGACGTGACCGACCTCATCCTCAACATCAAGCAGCTGGTCGTCTCCTCGGAGCACGACGAGCCGGTCGTGATGTACCTGCGCAAGCAGGGTCCCGGCCTGGTCACCGCTGCTGACATCGCCCCGCCGGCCGGTGTCGAGGTCCACAACCCGGACCTGGTCCTGGCCACGCTGAACGGCAAGGGCAAGCTGGAGATGGAGCTGACCGTCGAGCGCGGTCGCGGCTACGTCTCCGCCGTCCAGAACAAGCAGGTGGGCCAGGAGATCGGCCGTATTCCGGTCGACTCCATCTACTCGCCGGTGCTCAAGGTCACGTACAAGGTCGAGGCGACCCGTGTCGAGCAGCGCACCGACTTCGACAAGCTGATCGTCGACGTCGAGACCAAGCAGGCCATGCGTCCCCGTGACGCCATGGCGTCGGCCGGTAAGACCCTGGTCGAGCTGTTCGGTCTGGCGCGCGAGCTCAACATCGACGCCGAGGGCATCGACATGGGCCCGTCCCCGACGGACGCCGCGCTCGCCGCCGATCTGGCGCTGCCGATCGAGGAGCTCGAGCTCACGGTCCGTTCGTACAACTGCCTCAAGCGCGAGGGCATCCACTCGGTGGGCGAGCTCGTGGCCCGTTCCGAGGCGGACCTGCTCGACATCCGCAACTTCGGTGCGAAGTCGATCGACGAGGTCAAGGCGAAGCTGGCCGGCATGGGCCTGGCGCTCAAGGACAGCCCGCCCGGATTCGACCCGACCGCCGCGGCTGACGCCTTCGGCGCGGACGACGACGCGGACGCCGGTTTCGTGGAGACCGAGCAGTACTGATCGCCTCCGGCGGGGGGTGCCCGGTTTTCCGGGTGCCCCCGTGCCGGGGTCGAGGCTTCGTCCTCGAACGCCGGACGGGCTTGCCTGTCCCGGCTTGATCCAGAACTTCCGCGGGGCGTCCGCCTCGCGGGAACTGACACCGGTACCTGATACGGCCGGTGCAGCACACAAGGAGAAACACCATGCCTCAGCCCGCCAAGGGCGCCCGTCTGGGCGGCAGCGCTGCGCACGAGAAGCTTCTTCTCATCAACCTCGCGAAGTCGCTGTTCGAGCACGGCCGCATCACCACGACCGAGGCCAAGGCCCGCCGCCTGCGTCCGGTCGCCGAGCGTTTCATCACCAAGGCGAAGAAGGGCGACATCCACAACCGTCGCCTGGTGCTGCAGTCGATCACGGACAAGAGCATCGTGCACACGCTCTTCACCGAGATCGCCCCGCGGTACGAGAACCGCCCCGGTGGTTACACCCGCATCACCAAGATCGGCAACCGTCGTGGCGACAACGCCCCGATGGCTGTCATCGAGCTGGTCGAGGCCCTGACCGTGGCGCAGGCCGCCACCGGTGAGGCCGAGGCTGCGACGAAGCGCGCCGTCAAGGAAGACGCCCTCAAGAAGGACGAGGCTCCGGCCGAGACCGTCGAGGACGCCAAGCCGGCTGACGCCGCCGCTGAGGAGTCCAAGGACGCCTGAGCGTTCTGAGACCCAGGTACGGGCCCGCATCACCCTTCGGGGCGGTGCGGGCCCGTTCGGTTTTGAGAGGATCTGCGGGTGAGTGACGAGGCAGAGCCCGGATTCGTACGGGTACGGCTGGACCTTTCCTATGACGGCAAGGACTTCTCCGGCTGGGCGAAGCAGACCAGCAGGCGCACCGTGCAGGGCGAGATCGAGGACGCGCTGCGCACCGTGACGCGGTCGTCGGTGACGTACGACCTGACGGTCGCCGGGCGTACCGACGCGGGGGTGCACGCGCGCGGGCAGGTGGCGCACGTGGACCTGCCGGCCGAGGTGTGGGCCGAGCACGAGGAGAAGCTGCTGCGGCGGCTCGCGGGGCGTCTCCCGCTGGACGTGCGGATCTGGCGGGCGGCCGAGGCCCCGGCGGGGTTCAACGCGCGCTTCTCCGCGCTGTGGCGGCGTTACACGTACCGGGTGGGGGACCGGCCGGGTGGGGTGGACCCGTTGACCCGGGGCCACGTGCTGTGGCACGACCGGCCGCTGGACCTGGACGCGATGAACGAGGCGGCCGCGCTGATGGCGGGGGAGCACGACTTCGCCGCGTACTGCAAGAAGCGTGAGGGTGCCACGACCATCCGGACGCTCCAGAAGTTCCACTGGGCACGGGACGCGGAGTCCGGTGTGCTGGCGGCGACCGTGCAGGCGGACGCGTTCTGCCACAACATGGTGCGGGCGCTGATCGGCGCGGCGCTGTTCGTCGGGGACGGGCGCAGGCCGGCCGGGTGGCCTGCCGAGGTGCTGGCGGCGAAGGTGCGGGACCCGGGGGTGCACGTGGTGCGGCCGCACGGGCTGACGCTGGAGGAAGTGGCGTATCCGGCCGACGCGTTGCTGGCGGCCAGGGCCGTGGAGGCCCGGAACGTCAGGACGCTGCCGGGGGCGGGCTGCTGCTGACCGGTCTCCGGCGCAGGGCGCGGAGCAGCCTGGCCGCGCAGTACACGGCGACGGCGCTGGACACGCTGGAACGGAACCAGCCGATGTCCGGGGTCCACCAGGCGTAGACGGCCGCCGCCGTGAAGACCAGCAGGGCCAGTGTGCTCAGGACCCACCAGCCGGCGTGGTGGGGCTCGGCCGGGGGTGGGGCCTCGGGATGGACACCGTCCTTCGAGGTCATGGTGTCCCTCATGCCCGCGAGGAACCCCCGCCGGGCGAGCATCCGCGCACCCGGGAGCCCCGCGAGGACCTCCTGCTCGCCGCCGTACCCCGGGGGCAGCGGCGGGAGGCCCAGGGCGGCGACGAGCTCGCCCTGGTGGCGGGCGGGGTCGCCGGCGGCCCGCAGGATGTGGGCCAGGGGGCGCGGGTCGGTCAGCCCGTAGACACGGGCGAGCGCGGCGGCCGTCGCGCTCGCGTCGGCGTGGTCGGCGGCGGGCGCGGCGGTCTCCCAGGCGTGGCCCGTCACCTTCTTGCCCCGGTGCAGGAGGGTGAAGCTGCTGCGTTCCGGGGTGCGGTGCAGGACCAGGGCGGGCCAGTCCTCGGCCGTGGTGAAGTTGTCGGCCGCCGAGGTGAGCGGGTCCTCGGGGAGGAGGGCCGCGCGTGTGCCGCGTACCGGGTCCAGGACGATCTCGACGTACGTGTGACGGCTGCCGGCCGGGGCGGTCCGCAGGCTGTGGCCGCAGATCAGGGCGGCCTGGGCCACCTCGGTGGGGCCGGTGGAGGCGATGGCGACCGACCGCGGTGCCAGCTCCCGCTCCCAGTCGGGCGCGTCGGCGGCCGGGGGCTCCGGGGACCGGTGGAAGAAGGGGATCCGCATCGCCAGCTCGACGCGGGTGTCGGAGCGGGCCTCCAGGAATTCCGTGCGGGCGTCGCCGAAGTACGTCCACGGGAAGGTGGTGGCGTGCACCCCGGCGGTGCGGAAGGCGGTGAGGGCTTCCTCGTAGCGGTTCATCGACCACAGGACCAGTGCCAGGTGGTTACGGAAGCCGGCGGCCTCCCGGTCACCCGGGGCGTAGCTTTCCGACAGGGCCTGCGCGCGGGTCACCGCCGCTTCGACGCGCCGGGTGTACGGGTCGGGGTCGGGCGTCTCCTCGTCGGCGATCAGGTATTCCACGACCGCCTGGAGCGGAAGCGCGTGGAGCCGTGAGCCGGGAGGTGCCTGGTCCGCCGCACGCTCGGCGAAGGCGAACATCTCCTCGTGCGAGCCGTACCACTTGTCGCAGAGGTACTGGAGCGCCTGGACGTGGCAGCCCTCGTGGTGCGGGTCGCGGGCGTTCGCCTCGGCCAGGTAGGTGTCGAAGACGTCGCGCGGGGCCTGGATGCCCCGGGCCTGGGTCAGCGCGACGCGCCAGGGGACCGGGTCGTCGGGGTTGAGCTCGGCGGCGGCGGACATCACCGGCACCGCGTCCCGCAGCACCGTGTGGAATGCCCGGAACTGGTCGGCCTCGACGTGCGTGGCGCGGGCCCCGGTCCGGATCTCCCAGGCCTCGTAGATGTACTGGTCGGCCTTGACCAGGACGGCGTCGGGGCTCTCGGGCGACTCCTCCAGCCAGCTGTCCAGCCAGCCGGGGTGATGCAGCGAGGCTCGTGCGAGGCGGGAGACGCAGGTGTCCCTGCGCTCCCACTGGGCGTGTTCCCGGGTGGCGGCGAGCAGCTCGGCGGCCGGGGCGTGGTCACCCGCCGCCGCCGCGGCGAGGGCGGCCCGCAGCGAGGAGTCCGGGGCGTCGAGGACCACGGCTTCGTCCGGCGGCAGGCCGGCGCCTATCGCGTCGCTGTGGCGCAGGACGCGCGGGATGGTGAAGAGGGTGGTCAGACGCACGGCGGCGGTCCTCGGTCGAGGGGAGGGACGGGGCTGGTGCGTGGGGGGAACGTACGGGCGGTCAGACGACGGGGGCCCCGGCGGCCGCCGAGGCCTGAACCTCGCCGCGGTGGCGGATCTGGCGGAAGGTGAAGTCGGTCAGGTCGTCACCGACCGCGTACACGTCCTTGGCCGTCGTGGTGACGTTCTTCCCGTCGGCGTAGCCGCCGACCGTGAAGTAGGCGAACCGGCCGTAGGAGTTGGCGGTGCGCCGGCAGACGGATCCGCCGCGGCAGAAGGTGGGGACTCCTGAGCCGCTGAGGGAGGCGATCCCGCCGGACGCCTGCTGGGCCGCCTTCCTGGCCTCCGCCTCGGTGCCGAAGACGGCGAGTCCGATGGTCACCGCGACGCCGTCCTTGCTGTACGTCGCGCGGATGACCTGGTCGCAGCCGTTGCTGTCGAGGATCGAGCCGAGGGCGCCCTGGGTCGTCGTGGCGCAGCTCTCGGCGAGGGCGGTGGCGCCCTTGGCGTAGACGCGGTCGCCCATGGTCAGTTTCCTGCCGGGGAAGAAGGCGTCGACGGTGACCGGGGCCTTGTCCTTCTTCTCGTCGGCTATGTAGTCCTTCGGGTCCGGCGGGGGAGGAGGCGCCACCGAGGAGAAGGAGGGGTCCGGCGCGGAGCTCTCCGAGGGCAGGTCGGCGGGCGCAGGCAGCTCGCCGGCCTTCTTGTCCGACCCGGAGGCGCCGCCGCCCCCGTCGGTCGTGATGACGGCGGTGGCGACGATCGCGGCCACGGCGGCGGTGGCCAGTGCGCCGCCCCCGAACATCAGCCACTTCCTGCGCCGGCCGCGTGCGGCGGACGCCTCCGCCAGTGCCGCCCAGTCCGGCGTCCGGCTCTCTCCCGGCCCCCAGGAGGGCCCCCCTTGCCCAAAGCTCATGCGGCGAATCCTAGACCCGGACTTCGCGGGTCACCGTTTCAGGTCTGTGGCCAGCGGGTTTGTCCGATGTCGGTATCGAGGAGATCGAGGAGGTGGAGTTGGA